>JBILNT010000209.1:0-5705 GCA_044374875.1 Rubrivivax sp. | reverse complement strand
TGCCCACAGCCTGTGGCGATGGGAAAAAGGGCAGCCAAATACACTCGCGATGACTACAACGGATCGCCGCGCGCGGCGTCCATCGACCCGGCGGCTCCAGGCTCATACCTGGATTGGAAAAGACTGTTGTCGCGCCGGCTTCCTCCTTGACGCGAAATCCCGGGAATCTAGCAGCAGCGAGTGCCGTGACGAAGGTCGGGGATGTGCGGATATCCAGGGCACCCTACGAGCCACCCCCTGCCTACCGTGCGCACTGACGCCCGGCCCTCTCCGTCAAGAGCCAGACCAGGCGCATGCTCAGGGAGGACCTTTCCATGTTGAAGACCATCGCCGTTCTCGCCGCCGCAGCCGTGCTGACCGGCTGCGCGAGCACCCCAGGCCAGTACGGCACCCGCTACGTTCCCGTCGTCGACCTGCAGGGCCGCGACCAGAACAAGTACCAGCAGGATCTGGCGGAATGCCAGATGCTCGCAGAACAGCGCGGCAACACCACGCAGCAGGCGCTGGCCGGCGCGGTGGGCGCCGCGCTGATCGGGGCGATCCTGGCGCTGGTGGCATGACGACCCTAAGATCGCGATCCTGGATCCATCAACGTTCGTGTCGGAGTGGAACCAATGAGCGCCCTGACCCTTCGCCTGCCCGATGACAAGCACGCCCGGCTGCGCGCCCTGGCCAAGAGCCGGGGCACGACGGTCAACCGGCTGATGGACGAGGCGGCGACTCTCCTCATCACCGAGTTCGATGCTGAAACTCGTTTTCGGCTGCACGCAGCGCAAGGCGCCGGCCACGCCGAGCGCGGGCTGGCGCTGCTGGACAAGGCGCAGGGCCGAGATCGCTGAAGGCACTGCAAGCGCTTCGCGCCGTGATTCTGGCGCGCGCGGCCGAGCCCGATCGCATGCGCGGGAAGATCAGTGCTCCACCTGCAATAATCCCGCGCAGTCGCCGCCGTAGTTCAACGGATAGAACGAGCGCCTCCTAAGCGCTAGATGTGGGTTCGATTCCCGCCGGGGGCGCCACGCCGCAGCGTGGCGCGGCCAGCGCGCCGCCTTGACCCAGCGCAAGCGGCGTGCAGCCCGCGCCGGCCCGCCCCCTTGCAAGAGAGGTCCGCCGCTCCATACTTGAAGCGGGAGTGACTCTCGCCGCCGACGAGGCGGAACTCTTCATGGCCACCATCCCGGGCACCAGCGGCGACGACCTGCTCACGGGCACCGCGGGCAACGACCTGATCTCGGGCTTCGCCGGCGCAGACACCATCGACGGCGCCGCGGGGAACGACACCCTCGACGGTGGGTCGGGCATCGATTCGATCGATGGCGGCGGCGGGCGTGACGTCTTCCGCGGCACCTTCGACCTCGGCGACACCATCGACGGGGGCGACGGTTTCGACCGCGTCGTCGGGCTCAGCCTCTCGTGGACCGCCAGTCCCGTCATGGTGGACACCCGCAATCTGCTCAACCTGCTCCTGTCCGACGGCACGACGAGCCTCTGGATCCAGGGCATAGAGCAGTTCTCGGGGCTGGCCACGGGCTCGGGCGACGACGTCGTGCACCTCGGGTTCGTGGGGGAGAGCTTCGTCACTTCGTACCGGGCGGGTGACGGCAGCGATCTTCTGTCGCTCGACTTCTCGGGCACCGACCACCTGGGGCGCCATGCCGCCGCCGTCACGCTCGAGGCACCCGGCCCGGCCTATGCCAGGCTCCTGGTACTGCTCTCCGACGGCACCACGCTCGCACCGGTGCGCCTCTACCGCGACATCGAGACCCTGCAGGTCACCGGCAGCGACGGTGCAGACCTGCTCCACGGAATGCGCGGCGCCGACACGCTGCGCGGCAACGCGGGCCGCGACACGCTGGTGGGCTTGCAGGGGGCCGACGCGCTCTGGGGCGGCGTGGGCGCCGACACGCTGCAGGGCGGGCCAGGCAACGACCTCCTGGACGGCGGCACGGGCGCCGACCGCCTGGTCGGCGGCACCGGGAACGACATCGCGGTGTACCTCGACGCCACGCGCGCCGTGATCGTCGACCTGGGCCTGGGCAGCGGCACGGCGGGCGAAGCCTCGGGCGACGTGCTCGTCGGCATCGAGGGCGTGGTCGGCAGCACCTTCGGTGACCGCATCACCGGCAGCGACCTCGGCGATTCGCTGTACGGCGGCGACGGCCCCGACACCATCCTGGGGATGGCGGGTGACGACCTGATCCAGGCTGACTCGGGACCGGTGTTTCCCACGGTCCACACCCTGACGCGCGAGATGTCCATCCTCGACGGCGGCGCGGGCAACGACACGATCTGGGGCGGCACCCAGACCATCAGCACCAGCGAGCCCGGCTACTACCAGCCGGCGTCCATTGTGGGCGGCGACGGCGACGACGTGATCTACAACGGCCTGATCGTCGATGCCGGTGCGGGCAACGACAGCGTCTACGGTGGCAACATCAACTCGACGATCGACACGGGCACCGGCAACGACACCGTGGAGGCGACCTACGGCAACCACACCGTGCACGGCGGCGATGGACGCGACTACGTCTGGACCGAGGCGCTGCACGGCGGCACCAACGTCGTCGACCTCGGCCCCGGCGACGACGTCGGGGCGGTCTGGTCCTACGACCCGCAGTTCGCGCACCGTTACCAGGGCGGCCCCGGGACGGACGGCTTCGTGTTCGCCACCGACGGCTCGGCGGGCGCACCGTCGCTGACGACGGCGGTGACGCTGGACCTGCGGTCAGGCGGCGAACTCGCGCTGGGCACCGTTCGCATCAGTGGCTTCGAGCGCCTCTCGCTGCTGCTGGGGGGCGAGCACGACGACTCGATTCGGCTCGGGCCGCTCGACGACTTCGTTCGCTGCGGTGGCGGCGACGATGTCTTGGCGGGGCGCGGCGGCGCCGACTTCCTCGACGGCGGTTACGGCGCCAACACGGTGCTCGGCGGTGCCGGCAACGACGTTCTCGTGGCCGGCTCCAGCCAGCCGGACCAGGCGGCCACGGCCCGCGGCGGGCTCGGCAACGACGTGCTCTACGGGAACTTCTCGTCAGCCGACTTCTCCGGCGTGGCCCGGCTCCACGGCGACGCCGGCAAGGACATCTTCACCTTCCTGCCGGGCGGCATCTACACGCCCGACCGCGTCATGGACTTCGACCCCGCCGACGATCGCGTGGCGCTGTACGCCGGGGGCTACTACTTCGTCGACCCGACGGCGCGCGCGTTCACGGCGATCGTGCCCATGGACATCGTCGACACGGCCAGCGTGCTGCGCTTCAGCTACATCGGGGCCTGGGGCGAGTGGTCGGAGCAGCGCGAGATCGAGGTGCGGTACGACAAGTCGACCGGCGGCCTGTCGCTGCGGGCCGACGGAGACACCGACTGGATCCGCGTGGCCACGCTGGAGGGCGCGCCCGCGCTCTCGGCCACGCACTTCCTCACGCTGATGGAAGCGTCGTCGGCGGGCGCCGCCGACACGGCGGAAGACTCGTGGACGCCGGCGGTCGGCGGCGGCGCCGACGGTGGCTGGCTCGGGGGCTGGTTCGGCGGCTGATGGATGGTCACCGCGCGCCGGGCCGCATGGCGCCCGCTGCGTCAGCGACCAGCCAACTGTCGACGCCCCGCCCGCGACACCCTCGCACCCAAGTAGTCGAGGCCGAAGATCTCGGCGGCCTCGCCATAGCCGCCGAGGTCCCCGCACCGGTACCGCATGTACGACTGGTAGGACACGTGCGACGGGTTGAACGAGTACCAGGGATGCCCCGCCACCGCGTGGCCCTCGATCTGCCAGGTGCGACCGCGTACGTCGGTGGTCTCGATGACGATGGCCGTGGGAACCATCTGCGCCCGGACCGCACGGATGCGGGCCGATACGAGGCCGTGCACCTGGCCCTCCTCGGCGACGAATCCGAACCGCAGGCCGTCGTAGCGCACCTCGCCGTCGACGATGTCCAGCGGCGCGGCGATGTGGAACGCCAGCGCGGGCCCGAAGTTGGCCGAGATCCAGGCCGCCGATCGCGTGCCGAGCTCGGGCCGCGGGCCCCAGCTGTGGTCCATGCCTTCCCAGCAGTCGACCCGGTACTCGCGGCCGCGCAGCACGAGGCTGCCGGTGACGTGGCCCTTGACCTCGAAGTGGCCGTTGTTCCAGTGCGCGCCCATGCGCGGGTCGGCAGGCGCCCCGAGCAGCGGGTTCTCCTTCGGGTCGTGGGGGTCGAAAGGCGGGTGGCTCGCCCGGAACTCCAGGTCGAAGCTGCAGCTGCCGAGCCGGCTGCGGTAGCCGAACCGGTAGGCGCGCGGCCCGTCGGTTGCCTCGACGCTCAGTCCGTTGGCCAGGGTGTACGAACGGAACGAAGGGGGGCACGGCAGGTGCATCTGCGAGTCGGTGAAGTCGATCTCGTAGGGCTGCAGGCACAGGCCTTCGCTGACCAGGATGGACGACAGCACGACACCGACGTTCGGCCTGGCCAGCACGTAGAGGTTGCCGAAGATCCCCGGCTCCGGCACGAAGAACGGCAGGAAGGTGGTCTCCGTCCACGTCGGGTCGGCCGGATCGCGCGGGTGGAAGTCGGCATCGGCGTCGACGATCACGAGCTCACTCCTCGGCCTTGAAGCCGACGGCGCGGACGATCGGCGCCCAGCGGCGGGTGTCGGACTCGATGAGCGCGGCGAGCTGCTGCGCGTTGCCGGTCACGGCCTCCATCCCGAAGCGGGCGAAACGGTCCTTCAGTTCCTGGCTTTCCGTGGCCTGGTTGATCGCGGCACCCAGCCGCAACACGACGTCCGCAGGTGTTCGGGCGGGCAGCAGGAACGCCAGCCACGCCTCGGAAACGACGTCCTTGAAACCGGACTCGACCATGTTCGGAACCGTCGGCATGAAGGGGTTGCGCTTCGGGCCGAAGGTGCCCAGCACCCGAAGCCGCCCGGACTGCAGCATCGGCAGCGCCTCGCCGACGGCGTTGATGCTGACGGGGATCTGCCCGCCCATCACGTCCTGCATCGACAGCGCCCCGCCCTTGTAGGGCACGTGGTTGAGCTTGACGCCCGCGGCCTGCTCGAGCATCGCACCGGCCAGATGAAGCGTCGTGCCCGCGCCGGACGAGCCGTACGAGCCCTGTGCGGGGTTGGCCTTCACCCAGGCGATGTAGTCGCGCACGTCCTTGATGCCTGCCGGCACGGCCGGGCCGGCGCACAGCGCATAGCCGCTGCGGGCGGCCACCGCCACCGGGGCGAAGTCGGCCACCGGGTCGTAGCCCAGGCGCGTGAAGGTGTGGGGGTAGACGGTCAGCGCGAAGTCCGGCGTGAAGAGCACGGTCTGGCCATCGGGCTCGGCCGCCTTGACAGCCTGGAGGGCCAGCCGGCCTGAGGCACCCACGCGATTCTCGACGGTCACACCGCCCGGGTAGCCCGGCTTCAGCGCCTCGGCCAGGGCGCGGCCGAGGGCGTCGGTGCCGCCGCCTGCGGCGAAGCCCAGGACGATGCGCAGCGCGCGCGCGCCGGACTGTTGCGCACGCACGCCCGGCGCTGCCGCGGCCGCGAGGCCGCCGGCGGCGCCGGCGAGCAGGTGTCTGCGGGTGATCATCATTCGTCTCCTGTGGTCGTGGGGGCTGAGAGCCTGAGAGTTTTTCTCGCCATCTTGGTAATTGGCATGCAACTGGCTAATCTTTGACCATGAGCGAACCCCAGCACCAAGGCGAGGCGCCGGTCGGCCTGTTCGAGGACCTGCCGGC
>JBILNT010000208.1:0-5733 GCA_044374875.1 Rubrivivax sp. | reverse complement strand
TGCTGGTGCGCCGCGGCATCGCCCACGTGCGCGAGGGCCGGCACGTCTTCGAGGACCTGACGGTCGAGGAGAACCTGGTCGCCGCGGGCAACGCGCTGATCGGCCGCGGCGAGAAGGCCGATCCGGCACTCATCTACGAATACTTCCCCCGCCTGGCCGAGCGGCGCGGCCAGCGCGCCGGCTACCTTTCCGGCGGCGAGCAGCAGATGCTGGCCATCGGCCGCGCCCTGCTGGGCAAGCCCACGCTGATGCTGCTGGACGAGCCTTCGCTCGGGCTGGCGCCGCTGGTGGTGGCCGACATCTTCCGCATCATCGAGCGCATCAACCGCGAGCAGGGCGTGGCGATGCTGCTCGTCGAGCAGAACGCCATGGCGGCCTTCGGCATCGCCAGCTACGGCTACATCATGGAAAGCGGCAAGGTCGTGATCGACGGCCCCACCGAGCGCCTGGTGCAGGACGCCGACGTGCAGCGCTTCTACCTCGGCTACCGCGAGGGCGCGGAGGAACTGGCGAGCTTCCGCGACGTGAAGCACTACAAGCGCCGAAAGAGATGGTTGTCTTGACCCCCCCCGAAGCGACCTCCGGTCGCGCCTTGCAGGCCGCGTCCCGCCAGTGGCGGGACCCTTCGCGAGGCGCTGCCCGTCCACCGGACGGGCAGCGTCCGCGCTCAGCCCGCCCCGGGGGCGCCGCCAGCGGACCGGCAGAGCCGGATCCGCGGCGACCGCTTGGTCGCGTGCCACGGTGGGCGCGTTGGAGTAGCCTTTGACTCAAGAGGCCATTCAAACCCTTCCGCAGCGGCTGCGCCACTGGGCGCGGGTGCGGGGTGACGCGGTGGCGCTGCGCCAGAAGGACTTCGGCATCTGGGAGCCGGTGACCTGGGCCGATTACGAGCGCACGGCGCGGCACTTCGGGCTCGGGCTGGTCAAGCTTGGGCTGCCGCCGGGCGGGCACTGCGCGGTGATCAGCGAGAACCGCAAGGAGTGGGTGTTCGCGCAGCTCGGCCTGGGGCTGGTGGGCGGCGTGACCGTGGGCGTGTACCCCACCTCGCCGGCGCCGGAGATCGAATACCTGCTGCAGGCCAGCGACGCCCGCTTCGTGGTCTGCGAAGACCAGGAGCAGCTCGACAAGGTGCTCGAGGTGCGCGAGCGCCTGCCGGGCCTGACGCACCTGATCGTGGTCGACCCTCGCGGCCTGCGTCGCTACCGCGTGCCCAACCTGCTGACCTTCGAGGAGGTGGTGGCGCTGGGCGCCGCCTTCGAGCACGAGCGCCCGCGCGTGGTGGAGGAGGCGCTCGAGCGCCAGCGCCCGGAAGACACCGCGCTGATGATCTTCACCAGTGGCTCCACCGGCCGGCCCAAGGCGGCGATGATCAGCTACGCCAACATCGACGCGATGGCCGCCGGCACCGACGAGATCTACCGCTGCACGCCGGCGGACTCCACGGTGTCGTACCTGCCGCTGTGCCACGTGGCCGAGCAGATCTACACCGTCTACCTGCCCATGCGCGCGGGGCTGGTGGTGAACTTCGCCGAGAGCCTGCGCACCGTGCAGTCGGACCTGCGCGAGATCGCGCCGACGCTGTTCCTCGGCGTGCCGCGCATCTGGGAGAAGCTGCACGCGGCCATCGAGATCAAGATCCGCGAGGCCGGCGGCCTGCGCCGCAGGCTCTACGAACGCGCGCTGGCAGCCACCACGCCCTTTGCCGACCTGCCGCCCGAGCGTTGGAGCTTCGCGCAGCGCGCCACCCATGCCTTCTGGTGGTGGCTGGTGCTGCGCGCGCTGACCAACTTCATCGGCCTGCGGCGCTGCCGGCTGGCGCTGTCGGGCGCGGCACCCATCGCGCCCGAGATGCTGCGCTTCTTCCGCGCCCTGGGCGTCAGCATCCGCGAGGGCTACGGCATGACCGAGACCGCGGGCGTGGTGACGGTGCAGCGCAGCGCGGCCAGCCCGGTGGGCAGCGTGGGCCAGCCGATCCCCGGCGCCGAGGTGCGGCTGGCCGACGACGGCGAGCTTCTGGTGCGCGGGCCCACGGTGTTCAAGGGCTACTACCGCAACGAGGCGGCCACGCGCGAGGCCATCGACGCCGAGGGCTGGCTGCACACCGGCGACGTGGCCGCCTGGGTGAGCGGCCCCGAGGGCGACGAGCTGCGCATCGTCGACCGCAAGAAGGACATCATGATCACCGCCGGGGGCAAGAACATCACCCCCAGCGAGATCGAGAACGCGCTCAAGTTCAGCGCCTACGTGAAGGAAGCGATCGTCATCGCCGACCGCCGGCCCTTCGTCAGCGCGCTGATCCAGATCGACTACGACACCGTGGGCAAGTGGGCCGAGGAGCACGGCCTGGCCTACACCCACTTCCGCAGCCTGGCCGAGCACCCGAAGGTGCGTGAACTGGTGCAGGCCGAGGTCGACCGGGCGAATGCCCGCATGCCGCAGGTGCAGCAGGTGCGCAAGTTCCATCTGCTCGCCAAGGAACTCGACCACGACGACGGCGAGGTGACGGCGACGATGAAGGTCAAGCGCAAGAGCATCCAGGACAAGTACGCCGACGTGATCGAGGCGATGTACGGCGGCCCGCGCGTTCCCCACACGGAGACAGCATGAACCCGATCCGCTTCGACGGCCGCGTGGCCGTCGTCACCGGCGCCGGCGGCGGCCTGGGCCGCGCCCACGCGCTGTTGCTGGCCAGCCGCGGCGCGAAGGTGGTCGTCAACGACCCCGGCGGTGCCGTCAATGGCGTCGGCGGTGACGATGCCGCGGCCCACCGCGTGGTGGCCGAGATCCGCGCCGCCGGCGGCGAGGCGGTGGCCAGCCTGCACAGCGTGTCGGAGCCCGAGGGCGCGCGCGCCATCGTGCAGGTGGCCGCAGACACCTGGGGCCGTGTCGACGTGCTGGTCAACAACGCCGGCATCCTGCGCGACAAGAGCCTGGTGAAGATGGACCCGGCCGACTTCGCGTCGGTGGTGGCCGTCCATCTTCTCGGCAGCGCCTGGTGCACGCAGGCGGCGCTGCCGCACATGCAGGCGCAGGGCTACGGCCGCATCGTGATGACGACCTCGGCCGCGGGCCTGTACGGCAACTTCGGGCAGACCAACTACGGCGCGGCCAAGCTCGGGCTGGTCGGGCTGATGAACTCGCTCAAGCTCGAGGTGCAGAAGCACGGCATCCTCGTCAACACGGTGGCCCCGGTGGCGCTGACGCGCATGACCGAGGGCCTGGGCTTCAGCACCCTGCTGGCCGAGGCCAGCCCCGAGCGCGTGGCCGCGGCGGTGGCCTTCCTGGCCAGCGAAGCCTGCACCTTCAGCGGCGAGATCGTCTCGGCCGGTGCCGGCTACTTCTCGCGCGTGCAGATCGTCGAAGGCCCCGGCGTGCACCTGCCGCCCGAGGGCATCACGCCGGAAGGCGTGGCCGACGCCTGGCCCGCGATCGCCGCGATGGACGGCGCGCAGCCCTTCGCCTCGGCCACGGCGGCGCTGGCGGCCATCTTCTCGCCGCGCGGGTGACGGCCATGACCACGGAAGCCTGGATCGTCGGCACGGCCTGCACGGCCTTCGGCAAGCAGCCGCAGCGCAGTTTCCACGACCTCGCGCGCGAGGCATACCTGGCGGTGCTGGCCGACGCCGGGCTGGGCCCGGGTGACGCATCGCTGGTCGAACAGGCCTGGTTCGGCAACTGCGGCATGGGGCAGTGGGGGCAGGGCGGCATCCGCGGCCAGGTGGTGTTCACGCCGCTGGTCGAGGACGGGCTGTTCCCCGAGCGCGTGCCGATGGTCAACGTCGAGGGCGGCTGCGCCACGGCTTCGCTGGCCTTCCACGGTGCGGTCAAGGATGTGCTCTCGGGGCACAGCCGCATGAGCCTGGCGCTGGGCGTCGAGAAACTGGTGAGCCCTGACGACCCGGCCCGCGTGGCCGCGATCTTCGGCACCGCCATCGACCAGCTCGAGCCCTGGCGCTGGCGCGAGTACTACGCGCGTGCCGGCGAGCAGGCGGGCAAGCCCTTCGAGCCGGGGCCGGGGCGCACCGTCTACATGGACACCTACGCCATGCAGGCGGCCTGGCACATGAAGCGCTGGGGCACGACGCAGCGGCAGATCGCGGTGGCCTGCGCGAAGAACCACCACCACGGCAGCCTGAACCCGCTGGCGCAGTACCGCTTCCAGATGACGCCCGACGAGGTGCTGGCCGACCGCGAGGTGAGCTGGCCGCTGACGCGCGCGATGTGCTCGCCGCTGGGCGACGGCGCGGCGGCGGCGCTGGTGTGCAGCGCCGACGCGCTGGCCGACCTGCCGCCCGCGGCCCGTGCCCGCGCGGTGCGGGTGCGTGCCAGCGAGCTTTCGGGGGGCAAGTACCGCGCGCTGGATGAGCCCGGGCTCTCGCGCGTGGCCGCCGACAAGGCCTATGCGAGGAGCGGCCTCGCGCCGGCCGACATCCACCTGGCCGAGGTGCACGACGCCACCTCCTTCTGCGAGATCTTCCAGCTCGAGATGCTGCGCCTGTGCGCCGATGGCGAGGGCGGCCGCTTCGTGGAGAGCGGCGCCACCGCGCTGGGCGGCCGGCTGCCGGTCAACCTCTCCGGCGGCCTGGTCTCGAAGGGCCACCCGGTCGGGGCGACGGGGCTGTCGATGATCCACGAGGTCACGCTGCAGCTGCGCGGCGAGGCCGGCGCACGGCAGGCGCGTGGTGCCGCGATCGGGCTGATCGAGAACGGCGGCGGGGTGATGGGCTTCGACGAGGCGGCCTGCGCCGTCCACATCCTGGAGAAGAGCGAATGACCACGGCCACCGCGATCGACTGGAAGCCCGACGACCCGGCGACGCTGGCCGACCCCTACGCCATCTTCTCGCGCATGCGCGACGAGGACCCCTGCCACTGGAGCCCGCGCCTGAAGAGCTGGGTGCTCACGCGCTACGACGACGTGCGCCAGGTCATCACCGACACGCGCATGTCGTCCGACCGGCTGCGCCCCTTCTTCGCATCCATGCCCTCGGCCGAGAGCGCGCGCATCGGCGACATCGTGCGCTACCTGTCGCTGTGGATGGTGTTCAAGGACCCACCCGAGCACACCCGGCTGCGCCGCCTGACCGGCAAGGTCTTCAGCGCCCGCTCCATGCAGGGGATGAGGCCGCAGGTCGAGCGCATCGCGGCGCGGCTGCTCGATGGGCTGGAAGGGCGGCGCGAGATCGACTTCGTCGCCGACTTCGCCGGGCCGCTGCCCTGCCTCGTGATCATGGCGATGCTGGGCGTGCCCGACGAGGAGCTGGCCCACGTCAAGCGCATGTCCGACGACATCGCGCTGTTCATCGGCAGCTCGCGCACCTCGCCCGAGAAGTACGACACCGCCGAGGCCGCCACGCACGAGATGGCGGGCTTCTTCCGCGAGCTGATCGAGGCACGCCGCCACAGCCCGGGGGCCGACCTGCTGAGCGAGCTGGTGCACCTGCGCGACGGTGACGACCACCTCAGCGAGGACGAGCTCGTCGCCACCTGCATCCTGATGCTGTTCGCGGGCCACGAGACGACGACCAACCACATCGCCAACGGCATGCTCGCGCTGATGCGCTTCCCGCAGGAGATGGAGCGCCTGCGCGCCGACCCGGGCCTGGCGAACGCGGCGGTCGAGGAACTGCTGCGCTACGACGGGCCTTCGGGCGCGCAGGTGCGCATCGCCGCCGGGCCGTACGAACTGCACGGCCGCACGATGCAGCCGGGTGACCGCATCTTCGTGATGCTC
>JBILNT010000207.1:0-5749 GCA_044374875.1 Rubrivivax sp. | reverse complement strand
ATCG
Source organism: Rubrivivax sp. (assembly GCA_044374875.1). GTDB lineage: Bacteria > Pseudomonadota > Gammaproteobacteria > Burkholderiales > Burkholderiaceae_C > Rubrivivax. The sequence goes on along the minus strand of JBILNT010000207.1, from coordinate 5,745 downwards.
ACAGCACCCGCTCCACCTCGCCGCCGAAGTCGGCGTGGCCCGGGGTGTCGACGATGTTGATGTGGGTGTCCTTCCACTTCACCGCGCAGTTCTTGGCGAGGATGGTGATGCCGCGCTCGCGCTCGATGTCGTTGCTGTCCATCACGCGCTCGGCGACCTTCTCGTTCTCGCGGAAGGTGCCGCTCTGGCGCAGGAGCTGGTCGACCAGGGTGGTCTTGCCGTGGTCGACGTGGGCGATGATGGCGATGTTGCGGATCGGATGGGTCATGGTCGTTCAGGCGTGCGAGGCTTGCAGCACGGCCTGCACCTCGAGGGGGCTGAGAAGGCGGTCGGCGATGAGTTCGCCGCCGTGGATGTGCGCACTGCCGAGGAAGGCGCGGGGGTCGGGAAGGCCGGCCGCCAGCGGCGGCGGCGTGGAGGCGTAGACGCGCACCGCAGGCGCATCGGCCAGCGCCACGCGACGCCGCAGCCCGCTGAGGAAGCGGCCGGCCTCGTCGTCGGGCAGGCGCACGGCGGGCCATTCGGCCACCAGCACGTCGGCCGGGCGCAGCAGCGCGGCGCGGGCCGGCTCGTCCAGCGCCTGCAATTGCTCCATCGTCATCGCCTGCGACACGTCCAGCTTGCCGCTGCCGGTGCGCCGCAGCGCCGCCAGGTGCGCCCCGCAGCCCAGCCGCTCGCCGATGTCCTCGGCCAGCGTGCGGATGTAGGTGCCCTTGCTGCAATGGACGTCGATCACGAGGTCTTCAGCCTGCCACGAGACGATGTCGATGCGATGAATCGTCACCCGGCGCGCGGGGCGATCGATCTCGATGCCGGCGCGCGCGTACTCGTACAGTGCCTTGCCCTCGTGCTTCAGCGCCGAATGCATCGGCGGACGCTGGTCGATCGTGCCGGTGAGTGACGCGCAGGCGCGCTCGATGGCCAGACGGTCGACGGCGACCTGTCGCTGCTCGACGACCTCGCCCTCGCGGTCGCCGGTGGTGGTTCGTTGGCCGAGGCGCAGGGTGGCCCGATAGCGCTTGTTGGCGTCCAGGCTGGCCTGCGCGAACTTGGTGGCCGCGCCGAAGCACAGCGGCAGCAGCCCGGTGGCCAGCGGATCGAGCGTGCCGGTGTGCCCGCCCTTCTCGGCGCGCAGCAGGCCCTTGCACTTCTGCAGCGCGTCGTTGCTCGTCCAGCCCAGCGGCTTGTCGAGCAGCAGCACGCCGTGCAGGGCACGGCGGGGCTGGCGGACGCGGGGAACGACGCTCACGGGTGACCTCAGTCTTCCTTTGCCCGCGTCGCGTTGGCGCGCGCGATCAGCGCGCTCAGGTCGGCAGCGCGCTCGGTCGTGCGGTCGAAGTGGAAATGCAGCGTGGGCACGGTGTGGATCGCCAGGCGCTTGAACAAGCCGTTGCGCAGGAACCCCGCCGCTTCGTTGAGCGCGGTCTCGCACTCAGCGGGATCGCCCACCAGCAGCGAGAAGTACACCTTCGCGTGGGCATAGTCGGGCGAGACCTCGACCGCGTTGATCGTGACCATGCCGATGCGCGGATCCTTGAGATCGCGGATCAGCTCCGACACGTCCCGCTGGATCTGGTCGGCCACGCGATACCCACGGTTCGGAATCGCCTTCTTGTGCCGCATCGCAACTCCTTCAAACACGGAGCCCCGCCAAGCGGGGCTCCAACCTTCAGCCGCCACAACTCACGGCAGGGCCAGTGCGGCCGCCCGCCAGGGCAAGGCCGCAAGATCCAGCAGCATGCGCGGATCCGGCTTGGCCGGTCCGCCGCATGAGCCCCCCCGGGGGGTGGCGACCGGGAGGGAGCCTGGGGGCCTACAAACTCCGGGCGACTTCCTTGATCTCGAAGAACTCCAGCTGGTCGCCTTCGCGGATGTCGTTGTAGTTCTTGAGCTTGACACCGCACTCGAAGCCTTCCTTGACCTCGCGCACGTCGTCCTTGAAGCGCTTGAGCGACTCCAGCTCGCCGGTGTAGATGACCACGTTGTCGCGCAGAAGGCGGAAGCGCGCATCGCGGCGCGCAAGGCCGGCGGTGATCATGCAGCCCGCGACCGTGCCGATCTTGGAGGCGACGAAGACGCTGCGGATCTCGGCCATGCCGATGACCTCTTCCTTCTGCTCGGGCGCCAGCATGCCCGACATCGCCGCCTTCACCTCGTCGACCGCGTCGTAGATGATGTTGTAGTAGCGGATGTCGACGCCGTTGTTCTCGGCCAGCTTGCGTGCGCCGGCATCGGCACGGGTGTTGAAGCCGATGACCACCGCCTTGGAGGCGATGGCCAGGTTGACGTCGCTCTCGGAGATGCCGCCAACCGCCGCGTGGACGATCTGCACCCGGACCTCGGGGGTCGAGAGCTTGAGCAGCGACTGCGAAAGCGCTTCCTGCGAGCCCTGGACGTCGGCCTTGATGATGAGAGACAGCGTCTGCGCCTGGCCTTCGCCCATGTTCTCGAACATGTTCTCGAGCTTGGCGGCCTGCTGCTTGGCGAGCTTGACGTCACGGTACTTGCCCTGGCGGAAGGTGGCGATCTCGCGGGCACGGCGCTCGTCGGAGAGCACCATGAACTCGTCGCCGGCCTGCGGCACCTCGGTCAGGCCCTGGATCTCGACCGGGATCGACGGGCCGGCCTCCGCGGCGGGCTTGCCATCCTCGTCGAGCATCGCACGCACTCGGCCGTAGCTGGCGCCGGCCAGCACGACGTCGCCGCGCCTGAGGGTGCCCGACTGCACCAGCACGGTCGCGACCGGGCCGCGGCCCTTGTCGAGACGGGCCTCGATGACAAGGCCCTTGGCCGAGGCTTCCTGCGGCGCCTTCAGCTCGAGGACCTCGGCCTGCAACAGCACCTGCTCGAGCAGGTCGTCGATGCCCTGACCCGTCTTGGCCGACACCGGAACGAATGGCGAGTCGCCACCGAACTCCTCGGGCACGACACCCTCGCCCACGAGCTCGCTGCGCACGCGCTCGAGGTTGGCGTCCGGCTTGTCGATCTTGTTGATCGCCACCACCAGCGGCACCTCGGCCGCCTTGGCGTGGTGGATGGCTTCCTTGGTCTGCGGCATCACGCCGTCGTCGGCAGCCACCACCAGGATGACGAGGTCGGTGGCCTTCGCGCCGCGCGCCCGCATGGCGGTGAACGCCTCGTGGCCCGGGGTGTCGAGGAAGGTGATCACGCCACGCGGGGTCTCGACGTGGTAGGCGCCGATGTGCTGGGTGATGCCGCCTGCCTCGCCCGCCGCCACGCGTGCACGGCGGATGTAGTCGAGCAGCGAGGTCTTGCCGTGGTCGACGTGGCCCATGACGGTGACCACCGGCGGGCGCGGCAGCGCCTCGGCCGCCTCGTGCGCCGCGGTCTCCTCCTCGGTGAACGCCTCAGGGTCGTCCAGCTTGGCCGCAAGCGCCTTGTGGCCCATTTCCTCGACGACGATCATCGCCGTCTCCTGGTCGAGCTGCTGGTTGATGGTGACCATCTGCCCCAGCTTCATCAGCTGCTTGATGACTTCGCTGGCCTTGACGGACATCTTGTGGGCCAGGTCGGCGACGCTGATGGTCTCGGGGATGTGCACTTCCTGCGCCTGCTGCTCAGGCGGCGGGGTGAAGGCGCCGCCGCCGTCGCGCTCGCCCCGGCGGCCCGCTGCGCCACGCGGCGCACGCCAGCCGGCACGCGCCGTGGTGTCCGGACGGCCACCCTTGAGCGCGGCGCGCTTCTTGGCCGCATCGTCGGCCCAGCTCGACGAGAGCTTCTCGGACTTGACCTGCTTCTTGTCGCCCGGCTTGGCGCCGGCGGATGCCGGGGAGGGTGCGCCGGCCGCCGTCTTCGGCTTGTGGATGGTCCCCTTGATGGCTTCCTTCGCCGGCTCGGCAGGCTTGGGCTCCTCGGGCTTCTTCGCCACCAGCACCTTGCGCGGCGCGGACATCATCGCGCGGATCGCCGCGGCTTCGGCCTCTGCGGCCTTGCGGCGGCGCTCGAGCTCGGCCTGGCGCGCGGCGTCCTCGGCGACCTTGTCGGCCGCCTTGACGACGCGCAGCACCGGCTTGGGAGGTTCGGCGGCCTTGACGGGCTCTGCCGGGGCAGCGGCAACCGGGATCGGCGCCGCGGCCGGCTCGCCCTGGGGCTCGCCCCGACCACCGGCAGCCGCCGCGGCTTCCGCGGCCGCCTTCGCGGCAGCCTCGGCCGCCCGCGCCGCGGCCTCGGCAGCAGCCTTCGCGGCAGCCTCGGCCTCTTCTCGCGCCTTGCGTTCGGCTTCCTCGCGCTCGCGGCGCGCGGCCAATTCCGCCTCTTCCTGGCGGATGCGCTCGGCCTCGAGGCGCGCCTCCTCCTCGCGACGGGCGAGCTCGAGTTCCTCGGCCGAAGGACCGCCGGACTCGCCACCCGACACGTCGTCGCGCTTGACGAAGACGCGCTTCTTGCGCACCTCGACCTGGATCGTGCGCGCCTTGCCCGTGGCGTCGGCCTGCTTGATCTCGCTCGTCGACTTGCGCGTGAGCGTGATCTTCTTGCGCTCGGCACTGCCCGCGGTGCCGTGCTGCTCACGCAGGAACTCGAGCAGCCGTTCCTTGTCGGACTCGGTCAGGGCGTCGTCGGGCGACTTCTTCGCCACGCCGGCCGACTGCAGCTGCTCGAGCAACGCCGACGTGGGGCGGTTGAGCTGCGCGGCGAACTGGGCGACGGTGGTGACAGCCATGTGGCGGAATTCCTTCAGGGGTGCGGACGAGGCTTGCAGGCGTGCGTGCGAACGGTGGAGCTCAGGCGGTGAACCAGTGCTCCCGCGCCTTCATGATCAGCGAGCGGGCAGCGGCTTCGTCGACACCCGTCATCTCGGTGAGCTCGTCGACGGCCAGGTCGGCGAGGTCGTCGCGGGTGTGCACACCGCCGTCGGACAGGCGAGCGATGAGGTCGGGAGTCAAGCCCTCGAGGTCACGCAGGTCCTGCGACACCTCGTCGACCCTTTCCTCCTTGGCGATCTCCATCGTGAGCAGCGCGTCCTTCGCGCGGTTGCGCAGCTCCTGCACGGTGTCCTCGTCGAAGGCCTCGATCTCGAGCATTTCCTGCAGCGGGACGTAGGCGACTTCCTCGAGGCTGGTGAAGCCCTCGGCGATCAGGATGTCGGCGACTTCCTCGTCGACGTCGAGCTTCTCCACGAACGTCTTGCGGACGCTGTCGGTCTCCTCGGCCTGCTTGGCAGCGGATTCCTCGGCGGTCATGATGTTGATGCGCCAGCCGGTCAGCTCGGAGGCCAGCCGCACGTTCTGTCCGCCGCGGCCGATCGCGATGGCGAGGTTCTCCTCGTCGACGACGACGTCCATGGCGTGGCGCTCCTCGTCGACGACGATGGACACGACATTGGCCGGCGCGAGCGCACCGATGACGAACTGCGCCGGATCCTCGGACCAGAGCACGATGTCGACTCGTTCGCCGGCCAGCTCGGTGGTGACGGCGTTGACGCGCGAGCCCCGCACGCCGACGCAAGTGCCGATGGGGTCGACTCGGCGGTCGTGCGAGACGACGGCGATCTTGGCGCGCGAACCCGGGTCGCGGGCGCAGCTCTTGATCTCGAGCAGGCCCTGCTCGATCTCGGGCACTTCCTGGCCGAACAGCTCGATCATGAACGCAGGCGCGCTACGCGACAGCATGATCTGCGGGCCGCGCGCGGTCGGATCGACGCCCAGGATGTAGGCGCGCACGCGATCGCCGGTGCGCAGGTTCTCCTTGGGGATCATCTCGTTGCGCTTGAGGCGTCCCTCGACG
>JBILNT010000206.1:0-5772 GCA_044374875.1 Rubrivivax sp. | reverse complement strand
CGCGCGGCGGGACGGCCTCGTGGGCGTCCTGCGCCGGGTCGGGTGCGGCAGCCACCCGGTAGTCCTCGTTCGCCCAGGCGCCGAGGTCGACGTTGCGGCAGCGCTGGCTGCAGAAGGGCCGCCAGGGATTGCTCCCGGCGTACACCGCGTCCTGGCCGCAGGTGGGGCAGGGCACGATGCGGCCGGCTGGCGCCGCGGGCTTCATGCGCAGAGCGTGAGCTCGAAGGGCGTGTCCACGCCTGCCGGCCTGAGGCGCCCTTCGGCATCCGGCCGCATGAAGCGGATGGAGATCAGCAGGCGGTGCCCGGAGATCTCGGGCACCAGATGGCCGCCGTCGTCGAAGCGCACGCGCATGAGCTGGTAGGTCTTTCCCTGGGGCAGGCTCTGCTGGTAGCTGCCGCCGGTGGCGACCATGCGCTGCGGCACGCCGCTGTCGCGCAGCAGGCCGAGCAGCACCTGCAGCGCCTCGGCCAGCGGCACCAGCGACGACATCCAGCCTTCCAGGTCGGCGCGGCGCTGCGGGGCAGGATGCTGCTGCCAGGCGTAGTACGAGGGCAGGTCGAACTCGCAGGTGCCGCCTGGGATGCTGATGCGGCTGCGGATGCTCATCAGCCAGTCGTTCGTCGACAGCGTGTGCCCGGCCTTGCCCTGCACGGTGTTGAGCCCGTCGAAGGCGTGGTCGATGCGGCCGACGATGCCGTCGAGCGCGGTCTCGGAAATGCCCGGGTGCCCGCGGTAGCCCTGGAGCTGCGCGCGGTGACGCTCCAGCTCCTTGAGCAGGTCGGACTTCAGGTCGGCGCGCGAGGCGACGTCCATGATCTCGAAGATCGTTGCCAGCGCGAAGTGGTGGTCCACCGCCGCGTCGCGCGCCACGAGCTGCCCCAGGCGGTCGAACAGGTGCTCGAGCCGCAGCATCGTGCGGATGCCTTCGTTGAACGGATATTCGTAAAGGACCACGGCGCGGTTCGGGAGGCTAGGCCGGGTCATTGTTCCACAGCGCCCACAGCCTGCGGACTTCTTCGCGCAAGGCCTCGGGCGACAGGCCGTCGTTGTGGATCACGGCATCGGCGATCGAGCGGCGCAGGGCGCGCGGTGCCTGCTGCGCGATCACGCGGCGCACCGCGTCCTCGGTCCATCCCGAGCGCTGCATCACCCTGGCCACCTGGGTGGCCTCGCCGCAATCGACCACCAGCACGCGGGCGACCCGCGCACGCCAGTGCCGCGATTCCGCGAGCAGCGGCACGTCGAAGATCACCGGGCGGCCGTCGGCTTCGCCCGCGCGGCGCATCGCCTCGAGTCCGATGAGGGGGTGCACTATCGATTCCAGCCGCGCCTTGGCGGCGGGGTCGGCGAAGACCAGCGTGCGCATGCGGTCACGATCCAGCGCGCCGTTCGCATCGATCATCGAAGGACCGAACTGCCGCGCCAGCGCCGGGATCGCGGCGCCGCCGGGCAGCGTGACCTCGCGCGCGATGGCGTCGGTGTCGACCAGCCAGCCGCCGCACTCGACGAGCAGCCGTGCGACGGTGCTCTTGCCGCTCCCGATGCCGCCGGTCAGGCCGATCGTGGGGATGAGCGCCGGCGTCATGCCCATCCGATCCAGCCGAGCACCGTCGGCAGGCCGGCCAGCATCACGACCAGGCCACCGCCGGCGAGGAACGGGCCGAAGGGAACGAAGCGGCCCTCTCGCAGCGCGCCCGAGAACTTCATGCCCAGGCCGACCACGGCGCCGAATACCGATGCCATCAGCACGATGGGCAGGATGGCGCCGGCGCCCAGCCAGGCGCCCAGCGCGGCCAGCAGCTTGAAGTCGCCGAAGCCCATGCCCTCCTTGCCGGTGGCCAGCTTGAAGATCCAGTAGACGGCCCACAGCGACAGGTAGCCCAGCGCGGCCCCCGCCAGCGACCCGCCCAGGTTGAGGCCGGGCAGCCATCCCAGGGCTGCGGCGACCAGCCCTGCCCACAGCAGGGGCTGGGTCATCGCGTCGGGCAGCACGGTCGTGTCCCAGTCGATCATGGCCAGCGCGACCAGCGTGGCCGCGACGGCGCACCACAGCAGGGCCAGCGGCACCGGCCCGGTATGCCAGGCGAAGGCAGCGAACAGCGCGCCGGTCAGCAGCTCGACGAGCGGGTAGCGGATCGAGATGCGCGTGCCACAAGCCGAGCAGCGGCCGCGCAGCAACAGCCAGCCGACGACGGGAACGTTCTCGTGCCAGCGGATCGGGTGTCCGCACGAGGGGCAGCGCGACGCCGGTCGCGCGAGCCCGAGCGGCTGCAGCGAGTCGAGCATCCGCTCCAGCGCCGTGGAGGCGTTGTCGAGCCCCGCCGGCGCCTCGGCGTGGAAGACGCGCCGGAACGAGTCACGGTCGGCGAGCTGCCCCGCGACGTCACCCCACCACTCCCGCTCCAGCATCAGCGGCAGGCGGTGGATCACGACGTTGAGGAAGCTGCCCACCAGCAGCCCGAGGACGCCCAGCGCCCACGGCGACAGCAGCACGTCCAGCGGCAGCGCCGCCAGCAGGTCGGCGCCCACCTAGACGACGGCGCCGAGCTTGAAGATGGGCAGGTACATCGCCACCACGATGCCGCCGATCAGCACGCCCAGGATGACGATGATGAACGGCTCCATCAGGCTCGACAGCCCCTTGACCATCTCGTCGACTTCCTGCTCGTAGAACTCGGCGGCCTTGGCGAGCATGTGGTCGAGCGAGCCCGACTCCTCGCCGATGGCCGCCATCTGCAGCACCATGGTCGGGAACACGCCGGTGGCCGTCATCGAGGCGGTGAGGGCCGAGCCGGTGGCCACCTCGCGCTGGATCTGGTCGGTGGCCAGGGCATAGACCGCATTGCCCGACGCGCCGCCTACCGAGTCCAGCGCCTCGACCAGCGGCACGCCGGCGGCGAACATGGTCGAGAGCGTGCGCGTCCAGCGCGCGATCACCGACTTGTTGATCAGGTCGCCGAACACCGGGATCTTCAGCAGCAGCCGGTCCATGACCATCTGCATCTTCTCCGAGCGTTTCCAGCTCTGCATGAAGAAGTATCCGCCGCCACCGAGGACGCCGAAGATCACCCACCACCAGGCGACGAAGAACTCGGACATCGCGATCACGAACAACGTGGGTGCCGGCAGGTCGGCGCCGAAGGAGGAGAACACCTCCTTGAAGGCCGGGATCACGAACAGCATGATCACCGTCAGCACGATGAAGGCCACCACCAGCACGGCGATCGGGTACATCAGCGCGGACTTGATCTTCGCCTTGATGGCGAGCGTCTTCTCCTGGTAGAGCGCCAGGCGCTCGAGCAGCGCTTCCAGGATGCCGCCCGCTTCGCCAGCCTCGACGAGGTTGCAGTAGAGCGAGTCGAAGTGCGCCGGGTGCTTGCGGAAAGCCGCGCTCAGGCTGGTGCCGGTCTCGACGTCCGAGCGAATGTCTGTCAGCAGCTTGGTCAGCCTGGGGTTGCTGGCCCCTCGCGCCACGATGTCGAAGGACTGCAGCAGCGGGACGCCGGCCTTCATCATCGTCGCCAGCTGGCGCGTGAAGATCGCGATGTCCTTCTGCCTGATCGCGCGGCCGCCCGCCGTGCGCCGCTTCCTGACCTTGTTGACCAGGATCCCCTGGCGGCGCAGGGTGGCGCTGACCACCGCCTCGCCCGGCGCACGGATCTCGCCGCGCACGAGCTTGCCGTTCTTGTCCCGGCCTTCCCATTCGAAGAGGAAGTCCTTGCCGGGTTTCACCGTTGCTGCTGCTGTCGCCATGTCGGATCGGGACTCGTGGACGGACTGATGGGGCTTGCGTGCGTGCCTACTCGTTGGTCACCGTGATGACCTCCTCGAGGGAGGTCATGCCAGCCCGGACCTTCACCAGACCGGCCTGGCGAAGGTCGCGCACGCCTTCCTTCTGCGCCTGCACGGCGATGTCGAGCGCCGTGCCCTCCGCCAGGATGATGCGCTGGATCGCCTCCGTGATGGGCATCACCTGGTAGAGGCCGACGCGGCCCTTGTAGCCGTTGGTGCAGCTGGAGCAGCCTACCGCGCGGTAGGGCTTCCAGCTGCCGTCGAGCTCGGTTTCCGCGAAGCCGGCCTTCAGAAGGGATTCGCGAGGATAGTCCGTCGGCTTCTTGCAGTTCTCGCACAGCCGCCGCGCCAGGCGCTGCGCCGTGATCAGCAGCACACTGGAGGCGATGTTGAAGGGAGCCACGCCCATGTTCAGCAGGCGGGTGAGGGTCGTCGGTGCGTCGTTGGTGTGCAGCGTCGACATCACCAGGTGTCCGGTCTGCGCGGCCTTGATCGCGATGTCGGCGGTCTCGAGGTCGCGGATCTCGCCGACCATGATCACGTCCGGGTCCTGGCGCAGGAAGGACTTCAGCGCGGCCGAGAAGGTCAGGCCGGCGCGGTCGTTGACGTTGACCTGGTTGATGCCGGGCAGGTTGATTTCGGCCGGGTCCTCGACGGTCGAGATGTTCACGCCCGGCTGGTTCAGCATGTTCAGGCAGGTGTACAGGGACACCGTCTTGCCGCTGCCGGTCGGGCCGGTGACGAGGATCATCCCGTAGGGCCGGTTGATGGCGCCCAGCAGCCTGTCCTTCTCTGCCTTCTCGTAGCCCAGCGCATCGATGCCCAGCTTGGCGCTGGAGGGGTCGAGGATACGGATGACGACCTTCTCGCCGAAGAGCGTGGGCAGCGTGCTGACGCGGAAGTCGATCGCCTTGCTGCCGAACTTCAGCTTCATCCGGCCGTCCTGCGGAACCCGCTTCTCGGCGATGTCCATCCGCGAGATGACCTTGATGCGCGATGCGAGCTTGTCCTTGATGGCGATCGGCGGCTGGGTGATCTCGCGCAGTTCGCCGTCGACGCGGAAGCGCACGCGGTAGTTGTATTCGTAGGGCTCGAAGTGCAGGTCCGACGCGCGCATGTTGATGGCGTCGATCAGCATCTTCTGCAGGAAGCGCACCACGGGCGCATCCTCGACCTCGCTGGCGAGCTCTGCCGTCTCCGCGCCGGTGGCGTCTTCCTCGGTGACGTCGAACTCGAAGTCGGCCGAGGCCATCGACTCCAGCACCTCGTTCGCGCTGGCGCCCTGGGCCTCGAGCTGGCGCATCAGCTTGTCGTACTCGACGATCACCCACTCCGGCGTGAGCTGGGTGGCGAACTTGATGCGCTCGCTGGCTTCCTGGTCGGTCGGGTCGGCGGCACCGATGAACAGCCGGCTGCCGCGCTTGCCCAGGACGATCAGCTGGTACTTGCTGGCCGTCTTCTGGTCGACGATGTTCTTCGGCAGCTTCTGCAGGTCGACCGCATTGAGGTCGATGAGCGGCAGTGACAGCGCGCTCGACAGCGCGTGCGCCAGCTCGTCCGGCTTCACGGCGCCGGCCGAGATCACCGCCGAGACGAAGTTCGTCTTGCGCTCGCGTGCGGCCTTGGCAAGGTCCTCGGCCGTCTTTGCGCTCAGCTTGCCGGCATGCACCAGCACCCGCGCCACGCCGGCGAGGTTCGACTGGGTCGCTTCTAGGATCGTGCTGTCCAGGGCCATCGAGGGGAGCGCCGGGCGCGGGTGGGCCAAAGAAACCCAGCTTAATCATCGCCGATCGACCCGGCACTGTAAATGGAGCGAGTCGTCCATGCACGGCAGATCGCCGCCCCCTGGTTCAATGTCGCGAACTTTGCACCTCACCCCTTGTAGGCAGCGCTCGGATGAGGCTTGACCTTGTCGTGTTTTCGAGGCGCAGACCGATGTGGCTTGCGTCGCTTGATCGTGCGCGCGATGGCGGCCAA
>JBILNT010000205.1:0-5802 GCA_044374875.1 Rubrivivax sp. | reverse complement strand
GCCATCGCGCGCACGATCAAGCGACGCAAGCCACATCGGTCTGCGCCTCGAAAACACGACAAGGTCAAGCCTCATCCGAGCGCTGCCTACAAGGGGTGAGGTGCAAAGTTCGCGACATTGGGGCGCGGCCCGGAACTACTGCGTAAACTCCGCAGAACGTCTGGCGCTCGGCTCTGGCGCAGCGCACGGCGAAGGTGTCCCGGCGCGGCGGTTCCCGCGCTGGCTGGCGGGCCTGCGGAGGATGTCGATGTCGATGTCGATCATGAGTACGGTCTCGGAGCCGCTGATCCCCCGTCACACGGCAGACGCCGGCGGTGGCGTCGTGCTCAGGCTGCTGGGGGGGTTCGCCATCGAAAGTGGCGGGCGCGTTTCGGACGATGCCGCCTGGCGGCAGCGGCAGACGCGGCACTTGTTGACTCTGCTGGGCAGCGCGCAACACTGCACCGAGACGCGCGGCGCCATCCAGCGCGAGCTGTGGCCGGGCTTCGGCGAAGAGCGCGCGCGAAACCGGCTGCACCACACCGTGCACCTGGTGCGCAAGGCATGGCAGGAGCTGCCGCAGACTGATCGACCGCTTCTGCGGTTGAGTCCTGATCGGATGACGCTCGAGCTGCCCAAGGGCTCGCTGCTGGACATTCACGAGTTCGAGCAATGGCTGGACACCGACGAAGTGGAGCCGGAGCGCCGGCTTGACTGCGTCAAGCGGGCGCTGCTGTGGTATGGCGGCGCGCTCGCGCCCGACTGGGTTGACTCAAGCACCATTTCGGCGCGCCGCCAGCGTCTGGCGGGCAGGCACCGGCAGGCACTGGAAGAGGCCGCGGCACTGTGCGTGGAGCTTGGGCGCCGGGCCGAAGCGCTGGGCTTTGCGAGGCAGCGCGCTCTGGGCTACCCCGAGGACGTGCAGGCGCAGTGCGACTACGCCTTGCTGCTGGCAGACGAAGCGCAGGTCGACGCGGCATTGCAGCACTGCACGCAGTGTCGCGATGCGGCGGGCACACCCCGCGCACGCGCGACCTTCGACGATTTGTTGCGCAACATCCAGCAGCGCAGCAACCTGGCGCGCAGCCGTGCCGAGCCAGCGAACGCGCAACTCACGCCCGGTGGCCTGCCACCCTTGACCGGGGGTGCAGCCGGTGGCGCTGCAGCGGGTGGGGCGCCGGCAGCGCTGACGCCGGCCGCGCCCGCCGCGGCGCAGCCGGGCCCCTACGCTGCGCCTGCCACGGGCGAGCCCACGGCCGCGAGGGCCGCCCCTGCTGCGGCTTGGACAGCCCACGAGCCGCCGCACGACGACAGCGCCCGGGCGCGTTTCGCTGCGCCCCACCCGTTGCGACCGCTGGGCTATTCCGCCGTGCTCGAACAAGCGGAGGCTGCCTTGCAGGACCCGTTCCTCAGCGTGGTGACGCTGGTGGGCCCACCCGGTGCCGGCAAGACGCTGCTGGCCGCCGAGCTGGGCCGGCGCTTCGTCGAACGCATGCGCCACGGCGCGCTGTGGGTGGCGCCGGAGTCGCCCGCACGCTGGCTCGAGGCCCTGGTGCAGGGTTGCGAGCAGTGCTTCGGGCCGGTGCAGTGCAGGTGGGACGCATTGACCCACATGCTGGCGGGCAAGGAGTTGCTGCTGGTGCTGGACGCCTCGTCGCACGGGCTGGGTGACGACGCCGAGCACCTGCGAAGGCTGGCGCATGCCGGCGCCGAGCTGCGCGTGCTGGTGGCCACGCGGCAGCCGCTGGGACTGGCCGCCGAAAAGGTTGTGCTGGTGGAGCCCGAGCAGCTGCTGCAGACCACGGACACGCGCCAAGCCTCGGCGGCGGCGCGCATCTGCCTGGGCGCTGCGCCGCGCGTGGCCGCGCACGATGCCGGGCTGGCGCAGCTCGAGGCCCTGGAGGCCGTCGAGTCCATCGCGGCGGAACTTGGCGGCCTGCCTGCGCTGATGACCATTGGCGGGCATGCGCTGGAGCGGCAGTCTCCCGGCGAGTTCCTGGAGTCCTTGCGCAGTGCTCGCGACGACGCCTTGCAGGCTGCCGCCGCCGCGGGCGGCGCCAACACCTTGCAGCTCCTGGCGCGCTACCGCCAGTGGCTTGCAGAACTCTTGCCGCAAGAGCGCCACAGGCTGGCGCTGATGGCCGGCTGCCGCGGCTGGCTCACCCGGGCCGACCTGCACGCCCTGTTCGACGACCAGCCCTCGGCGCAGACCGAGGCCTTCTTGCAGCAGATGCTCGACGGACACTACGTCTGCCGGCGACTGCGCTGGGCAAGGCGGCACTCGTGGAGCGAATTCCAGGTGCCGGCCTACGTGCGGCTGGCGTTGCGCGCAGCGCAAGACGACCACGAAGAACACGCCCAGTCGCGATGGCGGCTGGTGCGCCGGACTGCATGGCTGCTGGCAGGGCCGGGGCCAGCGCCGGGGGTGCAAGGGCCCGCGGCGCCGGACGTTGCCGCATGGATAGACGCGCGCATCGAAGACTTCGACGCCGTGGCACGGGCCTGGCTTGATGCCGGCTGCCATGACGAACCGGCCCGGCTGTGCCTGGAGCATGGGGCGGCGTGGCTGCAGACACGCCGCCCGGAAGTGGCCGAGGCCTGGCTAGACGCGCTGGGCGTGCGCATGAGCGGGCTGCCGCCCGCGCAGGCCGGCCCGCTGCTGCTGCTGCGCTCGCAGCTGCGCGTTCGCCTTGGCCACTTCCAGGCCGCCTTCGAGGATGCGGGGAGCAGCCTGCACGTGCTGCCGGGCGACAACACCGAGCCCCAGCGGCAGCGGGCGCTGCGCATCATTGACCGCTATGGGGCGCGCAGCAGCAAGGCCCCACGCCCGGTGTGGCTGACCGCGCGCGGCGTGGATGCCGGCGAGAGCCTGCTGCGCGCTGCCCACACCGCGGCCGGCCGCGGCGATTGGCCCAAGGCGCTGCGCGCCTGCGACCAGGCGCTCACCGTCTTCAACTACTTCGGCCTGGCGCGCAGCCAGATCACCGCGCACCAGTACCGCACCCACATTGCGTACTGCTCGGGCGAGGCTGCCCTGGCCGAAGAATGCGCACAGGCCGCCGAGCGCAGCGCCCTCGCCCTGGGTGACCTGGCCGAAGGCGCAAAGGGGCTGTTGATGCAAGGCTTTGCGGCCTGCGCGCAGATGCACTTCCCGCGCGGCGCCGCGCTGGCGCTCGAAGTGCTGGCGCTGCCGGAGCACATCGTGGGCGCGGCCACCCACGCCCGCGCCCTGCTGCTGCTGGGCTGGACGCATTACGGCCAGGGGGCGCTGCCGGCGGCCCGCGCCGTGGCCGACACCCTGCGCGCCAGACACTCGGCCTCGGCCGAGCCCTGGGTGCGCATCAACAGCGAGACCCTGGCCTGCCTCATCGATGGCCGGCAGGGCCGGGCGAGCGACGCCCTGCGGGCCCTTGGGCGCATTGCCGTGGCCATCAACCAGCGGCAGCCGATCGTGGACATCCAAGGCGCGTTGATCGACCTCGTGGAGCTTGCCGCGGCCCTGCGGCAGCCGCAGATCAGCGCCGAGGCCTTGCAGGCGCTGCGCGGCGTGGCTGGCGGCACGGCCATGAGCCTGCGCCCATGGGTACGGGCCCGCGCCCAAGCGCTGAGCGGCGTGGGCGGCGTGGGCGCCGAAGCGGCGCCCACGGAAACGAGAAACTGCGAACTTTCCGAGGCCCGCGAAAGACTCGCCGCGCTGATCGACAGGCTGCTTGCGACGGGCAAGGTGCCGGCACCCCGCCCGACGTGAAGGCGCTGCAACGCTGACGGCGCCGCTCCCGCTCGCAGCCCACGCCCGTCGGTGCGCGCGTGCGGCCCCGCCAGCGCCCGCACGGGGCAGCGGGGCCCGAACAAGCGCAGTCAGCCCGTGCGCAGCCAGCTGGCCTTCACGCGGCGCGAAGGCGCCACCACCCCCACCTGCGTGCCCTGCGGCACCAGGTCGATACCCTGCGCCGCGCTGGGCATCACGCGCAGTTGGCCGCCGGCACGCACCACCGTGGCCGACGCGTAGCTGCCGTCGGGCGAGGTGAGCGTCACCACGAAGTGCGCCCCCTCGGGCACCTCGAACAGCGGCGCGATGGTGCCGTAGCTCACGAACAGCTCACGCTCGCCGGTGGCCACGCGCTGGGCGCTGACGCTTTGCGCCTGCAGCGCACCGGTCATCTTGCCCTCCGTGGCCTCGATCTTCTTGAACTTCGCTTCCTCGGCCTCGATGCGCTGGGCGATGAGTTCGGCGATCTCGGCGCGCTCAGCCGTGAGGTTGCTGACCTGGAAGTTGGGCGTCTTCACGGCCAGCGTGCCCTCACGCGAGGTGTCGAAGCGCGCCATGAAACCTTCGGCCGCATCGGCGCGCTCGGTCAGGCGGACGATCTTCTCGTCCACCTGGCCGATGCGCACCTCCAGCTTGCCGGTGCGCTCGTCGAGCTGGCCGATGAGCCTCTCAGCCCGGGCGATGCGGCGCTGGTGCTGGTTGAGCCGCTCGCCGTGTTCATCGAGCGTCGCCTGCTGCGCTTCCAGGCGCTTGCCGTGGTCTTCGAGCTTCTTCTCGGCGGCGCGCAGTTGCACCTGCTGCTCCTTGGCGCCTTCGATGAGCAGCGGGATCAGGCCGGTGTAGTTCACCGACTTGTAGCCGTCGTCGCCGGTTTCCACCAGATCGGGCAGCACTGCCTCGAGTTGCTGCGCAATCACGCCGTACTGCAGGCCGGCGGCGAAGCCGCGCTCGGGGAAGGCCTGCCGGTTCCAACGATAGCTTACCCCTTGCAGCCGTTCCAGCGTGGCCAGCGCGCCGGTCAGTGGCGCGACGCCGGTCTTAAAGCGGGCGTCCGAGGTGGCCAGCCACGATGTCGCCAAACCCGAGCCGACCACGTGTAGCATTTGACTTGGGCTCGGCGTGCCAATGCCGACGTTGCCGTTGCCCAGGATCGTCATTTTCGGCCCTTGTAGAGAATAAATGCTGGCATCGCTGAAGCCGCTTCCGTGATTCACGTAGAAGCGCAGTTGGTGAACACCGCTCGGGGTCACACCGGCCACGGGAACAGCCGTTTGCCTGGCCTGGATGAGCGCGGAAGGATTCCCGCCGATGTCGAATGCAGCCTGGGCGTAGGCCCCCACGTAGTTCCCGCTGGAGTTGGAAAGCTGCAATGCGGTCGCCGCCGGGTTGGGGCGCCCGCCTATCTGAAAGACCGTGCCTGAGGCGACACGGGCGTCGACTTCGAGCCTGGCGCCTGGCGTGGGGGTGCCGATACCCACGAAGCCGATGCCAGAGATGGTCATGCTCTGGGTGCCGCCGCCGTTGCCGGTGAAGAACCGGATGTCCTGCGCCGTGGCATTCGTGGTGGCAATCGACAGCGGCTGTGCCGAACTGGTGCCCAGGTAGCTTCCGGTACTGCCGTTCCAGGCGCTTGACGTGGCGTTGCCGGTCAGAGCCCATCCGCCGAGAGCCCCTCCGCCGCCACCGGCCGCGGAACCCATCCACGTGATCGAGAAGAATCCGGTGGAGCCTTGGATGTTCATGTAGTCAAAGAAGGTCATCGAGATCACGTCGTTCGCATTGAGAAGAAAGACGCCGCTCGTTGGGACGTTGTTGCAGCCCCATATGAAACCGTTCGTGCTGTCTAGTAGGATGTTGCCGTTGACGCGAAGCTGCACACTCGTGTAGTGGTCTGCCGTAGAGTTACCCGGGCAGCTTTGGAGATCGCTTTGTACTAGGTAGAAACCGGTGGTTGGCACAATTAGCGCGTTGTTTGCAATCGCCGAGGTCGCCGCGCCCAGGGTGTCGAAATCCACTGACACAACGTCGGCTAGCGTCATGGTTAGCGCCGCGAA
>JBILNT010000093.1:0-14024 GCA_044374875.1 Rubrivivax sp. | reverse complement strand
AGACCCCAGAACGTCCCAGATGGCACTTCACGCGCCGGCGACTCGCTTCGCGGCGCTTGCATCGCCGTGTCAGCCGCGCGAAGCACAGCCGGCGGCGCAAATCAAATGCCTCTCGGGCTCTGAGGCTTCGTCGTCGCTGAGGCGCACGGTGAGCACGGCCGACATGGTGGGGTCCCTGGGAGACAGATCGATGTACGCCAATGTAATACAAATGGCGAGCGTGGCCCGGAACCCGCCCGGCGGTGGCGCTGCGGGAGACGGAGAACCCGCACTGCCGCCCCTGGCCGTCGCGCGCCTGCGCTTCACCGCGGTGCTCGACGCGCCGTTGCAGCTGCCGGCGCACGCCGGCGCGCTGCTGCGCAGCGTCTTCGGCGCCGCCCTGCGCCAGGGCGCCTGCACCACCGGGCTGCCGATCTGCGGCGAGTGTGCCTTGCGCAACACCTGCGCCTACCCCGCCATCTTCGAGACCCCACCCCAGCCCACGCAGTTCGCGCAACGCTTCGCGCAGGTACCCAACCCCTACGTGATCGAGCCGCCCGTCGGGCCGCTGGAGCTGCGGGCCGGCCAGCCGCTGGTGTTCCACATGGTGCTGGCCGGCGAAGCCACGCAAGGACAGCTTGCGTTGATCGTCAGTGCCTGGCAGCGCGCGCTGCGCACCGGCCTGGGGCAGGCCCGGGTAGGCGGTCGGCTGGCCACGGTGGAGGCCATCGACAGCCGCGGGCAGAGCGTGCCGGTGTTCGATCTGCGGGCCGGGCGGCCCACAGGCGCACTGCCGGCCCTGGATCTCGCCCCGCCCGGCACGCCGGGGCCGTCAGGCTTGCGTCTGGAGCTCGTCACGCCGCTGCGCCTGCAGCATGAATCGCGCCCGCTGCTGCCGGAGCAACTGAGCCCGCGCGTCTTCGTCAGCCACCTGCTGCGCCGTGTCAACCTGATGCTCGACCTGCACCTGGGAATCCGGCCCGCGCCTTACGACGTGCAGGCGCTCCTGGTGCAGGCAGAACGCGTGAGCGACGACCGCAGCGCCCTGCTCTGGCATGACATGCGCCGCTATTCCGCCCGGCAGGGGCGCGAACTCCCGCAGGGCGGCGTCACCGGCGCCTGGCACTGGACGGGCCCGGTGGCGCCGCTGCTGCCCTGGCTGCTGCTGGGCCAGTGGCTCCACGTCGGCAAGGCCGCGACGGCCGGCCTGGGCGGCTACCGGGTGGTGCTGCCGGCCGGCGGGTCCCCCGCATGACGACCTGGTTCGTCTCGCGCCACCCCGGCGCGCTCGAGTGGGCGCGCCGCCAGGGCCTGGCCGTGGACCGCTGGGTGCCACACCTCGACCCCGCCGAAGTTGCCCACGGCGACACCGTCGCCGGCACGCTGCCGGTGCAGCTGGCCGCCGAAGTGTGCGGCCGCGGTGCGCGCTACCTTCACCTGAGCCTGGACCTGCCCCCCGAGGAACGCGGGCGCGAACTCGATGCCGACACCCTGGCGCGGCTGGGCGCACGGCTAGAACCTTTTGAAGTCACCAACGGCGAGCACCCGTCATCCTCATGACCCGTCACGGCATCCACCTCTGCCTGGTATCGGCCCAGGCCACGCCCAATCTGCTGCCGGTGCTCGACGAGGCGTGGCGGCCGCGGCGCGTGGTGCTGGCCACCACCCCCGACATGCAGGCCAGGGCAAGCTGGCTGCGCGACGTCATCCGTGGCCGGTGCCCCGGGGTGGCGGTCGACTTGCTTCCCCTGCCCGGCGCCTACGACTACGCCGCGCTGTTCGAGGCCTTCGTCGAATTCGTCGACGAGGCGCGCCAAGCGGGCGACGGCGCGCCGGCGCTGAACGTCACCGGCGGCACCAAGCTGATGGCGGTCGCTGCGCAGGAGGTCTTCTCGTCCGAGGGGCTGCCGGTGTTCTACGTCAACGTCGAGACCGACGAAGTCGTGGTCATCGGCGAGAACGCACGCAGCCAGCCGCTGACGGCGCCGCTCAAGGCCCGCGAGGTACTGCATGCCCACGGTTTCACGGTTGATGCACACCAGCGGCCCACCGTCACGCGGGAGCAGCGCGACGCTGCGGAGCGCGTGATCTGCCACGCCGGGAGCCATGGCAAGGCCCTCGGCCTGCTCAACCGACTGGCGGCATCGGCCGGCGCGCGCAGGGAATTGAAGGCCCCGCTCGGCGACGCCGAACTCGACTCGATCAGCGTGCGGGAGATCGTCGCCGAGTTCGAGCAGGCCGGGCAGCTGCGCCTGAAAGGGCGCGAGCTGCTGTTCCAGAACGAAGACGCGCGTGCCTTCGTCAACGGCGGTTGGCTCGAAATCCACGCATACCAGGTGGTCGAGGCCCTTCGGGGCACCGCACCGCGCATCAGCGACGTGGCCATGAACCTGCAACTCGTGCACCCCGACGGCCGCACGCGCAACGAGATCGACGTCGCATTCCTGCACCGCAACACCCTGCACCTGATCGAGTGCAAGACCGCCAACCTGGGCAGCGAAGGCAGCGCGGGCGACGACAAGGCCACCGAGGCGCTGTACAAGCTGGAGTCGCTGCGCAAGGTGGGCGGACTGCGCACCCGCGCCATGGTGCTGGACTACCGCGGTGCCCTGTCAGGTCACACCCCCAACCGCGACCGCGCGCGCAGCGCCGGCATCGAGATCGTCTCAGGGCGCCAGCTTGGGGACCTGCGGGGCTTCATCCAGCGCCACTGGCTCGCCTGAACCGGCGCACTGCGCCTGGCACGGCAAGCTTGCCGTGGCCGCGAGCGGCCGCTCCAGGCCCGAAGATGGGCGTCTTCGCCCCCAACGCCCGCCGATGCCCCCGCAGCGCCAGCTCTACCTCGCCGCCTACGACATCACCTGCAACCGAAGGCGCACGGCCGCGCTGAAGCTGCTGCGCGGCTACGCCACCGGCGGGCAGAAGTCGGTGCACGAGGTGTGGCTCACGCCGGCCGAGAAGCGCGACGTGCTGGCCGACATGAACTGGCTGCTCGGCCCCGACGACCGCTTCGCCCTGATGCGGCTTGACCCGCGCAGCCGTACCCTGGTGCGCGGGCGGGGCCTGCCACCCACCGAGCCGGCGCTGTTCTACGTGGGCTGACTTCCGCCAACCAAGGGCTGCGGACAGGGCGGCCGGGTGAACAGCAGACCGGCGCCGCCCGCGGCAAGCTTGCCGATGCGGGCCAGCAGCCCGCCGCGACGAACAATGCGAGGCAACGCCCCGCCCACTCCCTTCCGCCCCTGTGTCCACCCTCCTGCTCGACCGTGCCCACCTCGAAGTTCGCTGTGACGGCGACGCGCTCGCGCTGTATGAATCGGGCGTGCGCCGCGGCAGCGTGCCGGTGCACCTGCTGGAACGCTGCGTGATCCATGGTGCCGGCACCCGGCTGGACAGCGGCGTGCTGCTTCGGCTGGCCGAAGCCGGCGTGGCCACGGTGCTGTTCAGCCCGCGGGTAGGCCGGCGTGTGGCCACGGTGCTGGGGCCTGCGCATGCCGATGCCGCGGTGCGCCTGGCGCAGGCCCGCCGCGTGCTGGATGCCCCGTGGTGCCTGGAGTGGGCGCGGCAAGTCGTGCGCGCCAAGCTCGGCCGCCAGCGCCGTGCCATCGCACGCTGGGCGGCTGCCCGACCCGACGCCCGAAAGCCGCTGTTCGACGCCAACGCCGGAGTGGCCGCCGCGCTGGCGCAGACCGGCGCCGCCCCCGACGCCGCCACCTTGCGCGGCCTGGAAGGCGCGGCCGCTCGTGCCCACTTCGGCGCACTGGCGGCCGTGCTGCCCCCCGCACTGGGCTTCAACGGCCGAAACCGCCGACCGCCGCGCGACCCGGCCAACGCCGCGCTCTCGCTGGCGTACACCTTGCTGCACGTTCAGGCCGTCCAGGCCTGCCATGCCGCCGGGCTCGACCCCCTGCTGGGCTTTTACCACCGCCCCGCGCACGGCCGCGAGTCGCTGGCCAGCGACCTCATCGAACCACTGCGCCCGCTGGTTGACCTCTGGGTCTGGGAACGCTTCCGCTCGCGGGACCTGCGGGAAGACCACTTCACCACCGACCGCGGCGCCTGCCTGCTGGGCAAGGCCGGCCGCGCCGCCTTCTACGCCGGCTGGCAGCGCAGCGCTGACGTGCCGCAACGCTGGCTGCGCGCAGCCACCCGCCGCCTGGCACGGGCCCTGCGGCAGGAGGGCGATGCCCTGATCGACCCCGACCCCGCCGACGAAGAGGCTTGCGAATGCGGGTGAATCCGGGCACCGCCGCGCGGGCGGCTGGCGCAGGGCGCGCACCCGACGCACGGGCGCTGTACCTGTGCAGCGCCACGCCCGTGCGCGTCACCTCCACCGGCGAAGCCCTGGTCATCAGCGGCGCCGCCGACGGCCAGGTGCACCGTGTGCCCGTGGCGCGGTTGCTGCGCGTCGTGTGCAACGCGCAGGCGCACTGGAGCGGCCCGGCGCTGGCGCTGTGCCTGGAGCGCGGCGTGCCGGTGGCCTTCCTGGGCCGCGGGGGCGAACCTTCCGGCACCCTCTGGCCCCAGACTCGGCGGCGCCTGCCGCTGGCCGAAACCCTCGACGCGCTGGCTGCCAGCGCACCCGGGTGGAGCGAGGCCTACGCCAACTGGCTGCGCCGCGAACGGCAACAGGTGCTGCGCGACTGGCAACAGCACCGACGTGAAGCCGGCCAGCCTGTGGCACCCGACGAATGGCAGCGCGCCATGCAAGGCTGGGTGTATCGCGCCGAGGTGGCGGCCGTGCTGCCCGAACTGCTGCATGGCCTGGCCGGCTCGCTGGTCACGACGCGCCTGGCGGAATTCGGGCTGGAAGGCCACTACTGGTGCGTGGGCGGCGAACCGGTGGAACTGGCAGCCGACATCACGCGGCTGCTGTGGGCGCGCATGAACCTGTGCGCCGGCGCCCTGGCACAGGCCGTCGAGCGGCCGCGCGAAGCCGCCACCCTGTTCGAGCACTGGGCCGCCAGCCAGGCCGGGGCACTCCATGCGCACCTGACCAGCCTGGGCGCGCACGCCCGGCGCGAACTGGGCGTGTGACTTCAGCGCGCCGCCACTGCAAGCCATCCGCTGCAAAACAGCCCACCTGCCCATGAGCCTGCACGAAGTCACCGGCTGGATCGTGTGCTACGACATCTCCGACCGCCGGCGCCTGGCCGCCGTGCACCGGCACCTCAAGCGCAAAGGCCTGCCGCTGCAGTACAGCGTATTCCTGGTGCAGGCCAGCGCAACGGGCATGCACCGCATCATGGACGAACTGGCAGCACTGATCCACCCGGCCATGGACGACGTCCGTGCCTACCGTTTCCCGCTGGGCGCCGAGTGCCACACCCTGGGCCCGAGCATCCTGCCTGAGGACGTGCTCATCACCGACCGCGAGGCAGCGCCAGCGCCGCCCATGCGCGTACGCCGAAAGGCCGGCGAGGTGAACGCATGAGACCGCAGCAGCGTCACTGCCCTGGCGCCCACGGCATCCTCTCGAGGATCAGCTTCCTTCACTTGCCCAGAAGACTGCATCCCCCTTGCCAAGTGCCTGTCGGCACTGAAAAATTCGCCACGAGCACTCGAACGACTTGCCCTGATATCGAAGGGATTAAGACCTTCAGATAGTAGCGAATGTCCTGCTTCGGGGCGCTCGAACGACTTGCCCTGATATCGAAGGGATTAAGACACACGTAGTCGATCGGGCGCATAGGTGCGTACCTCGAACGACTTGCCCTGATATCGAAGGGATTAAGACGCTTCCCGGTCGCGCACCGGGTAACGATGGCCGCTCGAACGACTTGCCCTGATATCGAAGGGATTAAGACTCGGCGGGCACCTTCAGCCGCGCCTCGTAGTTGGCTCGAACGACTTGCCCTGATATCGAAGGGATTAAGACGCCATGCCCATCGTCGGCGCAACTCGGCTGCGCACTCGAACGACTTGCCCTGATATCGAAGGGATTAAGACACGTTCTTGCCGTCGGCATCATGGGCCCAGGGCCTCGAACGACTTGCCCTGATATCGAAGGGATTAAGACGCACGGGGCTAGGCGGATGGATCAGAGAACTGTTCTCGAACGACTTGCCCTGATATCGAAGGGATTAAGACAACCGCAGCGCATCGCCGTCGTCGGTGAGGGGGCTCGAACGACTTGCCCTGATATCGAAGGGATTAAGACCTTGCTGTCGTGGATCATGTAGACATGAGCACCCTCGAACGACTTGCCCTGATATCGAAGGGATTAAGACGCATGACGGAATCGGGTGCACTAGGCACCTGCTCGAACGACTTGCCCTGATATCGAAGGGATTAAGACATGATGCTTGCCAGGGCATCCTGTACTTCCGCACTCGAACGACTTGCCCTGATATCGAAGGGATTAAGACCTTGCGACCACGACCGCCACGGTTGCTCACGAAGCTCGAACGACTTGCCCTGATATCGAAGGGATTAAGACCCACCAGCGCCACGTTGTATCGTTGGCTGGCCCTCGAACGACTTGCCCTGATATCGAAGGGATTAAGACGAGATACATCTGGCCGGCGTAGCCGTCGTAGATCCTCGAACGACTTGCCCTGATATCGAAGGGATTAAGACCGATGGCTCGCAGCGCAGGAGCTGCGCGGCGGTGTCTCGAACGACTTGCCCTGATATCGAAGGGATTAAGACTGTACTTCCGCAGCTTGTTTCGCGGTCAGCGCTCGAACGACTTGCCCTGATATCGAAGGGATTAAGACTTTGCGGAACCGCGCCACGGCGTCGCGTTTGTTCTCGAACGACTTGCCCTGATATCGAAGGGATTAAGACTCCTCAATCCGAGCCCGGGGCCAGTAGCCCGGCTCTCGAACGACTTGCCCTGATATCGAAGGGATTAAGACCCATTGAACCGAACGAGGGTCGGAGCGTAGGTGTCTCGAACGACTTGCCCTGATATCGAAGGGATTAAGACCCCATAGGACGCGCCGAGAGCATCCAGGCACGACCTCGAACGACTTGCCCTGATATCGAAGGGATTAAGACCTCGACGGCGCTGGCCAGTTCGATGCTCACCGGCTCGAACGACTTGCCCTGATATCGAAGGGATTAAGACTCGATTGTGAGCTTCATTTCCGGTTCTCCTTGTCTCGAACGACTTGCCCTGATATCGAAGGGATTAAGACCAGGCCGTCTTCGTGCCGTAGATGAGCGCGAACTCGAACGACTTGCCCTGATATCGAAGGGATTAAGACGCGAGCTTCGCGGCCAGCGCGGCGATTTCGCTCGAACGACTTGCCCTGATATCGAAGGGATTAAGACCAGCAATTCCTCGTTGGCAGCGAGGGTCAAGTCCTCGAACGACTTGCCCTGATATCGAAGGGATTAAGACGCCTCGGCCGCTTCGCTGTAACCACCACTTCCTCGAACGACTTGCCCTGATATCGAAGGGATTAAGACGCAGCTTCTTGCGCGCCTCCTTCAGTTCGGCAGTCGCTCGAACGACTTGCCCTGATATCGAAGGGATTAAGACACTTCGCCAGTCCATCGGTTCTTGATCTCAATCCTCGAACGACTTGCCCTGATATCGTAGGGATTAAGACCGAGCCGATTCGAGGGTGTGGTGGCCCGATATGCTCGAACGACTTGCCCTGATATCGAAGGGATTAAGACGCCCCGGAGAGGTTGGCCCTGAAGAGTTCAGCCTCGAACGAATTACCCTGATATCGGGGGGATTAAGACGGTAGCAGCCCGCCGCAGGCACGGAAACTGATGAGACTTTCACCTATTACGGTTTCGTCAATGTTGCCTCAACTCGCCGTCGCCTGCCTCACCGCATGCTCCCAGCGCCCCATCAGCGCACACGCCTGCTCGCGCGGCATCGCAGGTTCGAATCGCCGCTCGGCACGCCACTGCGCCGAGAGTTCGTCCAGCCCGTGCCACACACCCACCGCCAGCCCCGCCAGATAGGCGGCGCCCAGCGCGGTGGTCTCGGTGACGTGCGGGCGCACGACCGGGATGCCCAGCAGGTCGGCCTGGAACTGCATCAGCAGGTCGTTGACGCAGGCGCCGCCGTCGACGCGCAGTTCGCTGGGCGCCTGCCCGCCTGCCGCTTCGGCGTCGGCCGCCATGGCCTGCAGCAGCGCGGCGCTCTGGAAGGCGATGCTCTCCAGCGCGGCGCGGGCGATGTGGGCCACGGTGCTGCCGCGCGTCAGGCCGACGATGGCGCCGCGTGCGTCGGCGTTCCAGTACGGGGCGCCCAGCCCGGTGAAGGCGGGCACGAACATCACGCCGCCGGCGTCGCTCACGCTCTCGGCCAGGGCCTGCACCTCGCCGCTGGCGCGGATGGCTTGCAGGCCGTCGCGCAGCCACTGCACCACGGCGCCGCCGATGAACACGCTGCCCTCCAGCGCGTACTCGGGCCGGGGCCCGGCCTGGGCCGCGGCGGTGGTGATGAGGCCGTGGCCCGAGGCTTCGAAGCGCTCGCCGGTGTGCATCAGCATGAAGCAGCCGGTGCCGTAGGTGTTCTTCGCCAGTCCGGCCTCGAAGCAGGCCTGACCGAAGAGGGCCGCCTGCTGGTCGCCCGCGATGCCGGCGATGGGGATGGGCGCGCCGAACCACTCGGGGTCGGTCTCGCCATGAACGTGACTGGATGGGTGTACCTGCGGCAGCAGGCTGTCGGGCACGTGCAGGGCGGCCAGCAGTTCGTGGTCCCAGCGGTTGTGCCGGATGTCGAACAGCATCGTGCGCGACGCGTTGCTGACGTCGGTGGCGTGCACGCGGCCGCCGGTCAGCTTCCACAGCAGCCAGCTGTCCACGGTGCCGAAGGCCAGTTCGCCCTGCGCCGCGGCGATGTGGGCGCCCGGCACGTGGTCGAGCAGCCAGCGCACCTTGGTGCCACTGAAGTAGGGGTCGATCACCAGGCCGGTGGCCGCCCGCACGCGCTCGCCGAGGCCGTGGGCGCGCAACTGCTGGCACAGCGGCTCGGTGCGCCGGTCCTGCCAGACGATGGCCGGGTGCACCGCCGCGCCGCTGCGGCGGTTCCACAGCACGGTGGTCTCGCGCTGGTTGGTGATGCCGACGGCGGCGATGTCGCGCGCCCCCAGCCCGGCGCGGGCCAGGGCCTCGCGCGCGGTCTCTAGCTGCGTCGCCCAGATCTCCTCGGGATCGTGCTCCACCCAGCCGGGCTGGGGGTAGAACTGGCGGAACTCGCGCTGCGCCATCGCCACCGGCGTGCCGTCGCGGCGAAAGACGATGGCGCGCGAACTGGAGGTGCCCTGGTCGAGGGCGAGCAGATGGTCGGCCGGCATCGGTGTCTCCGTGGTCTTCGCTCGGGGTGCCGACCGCACTCTGCCACAGCCCCACGGCCGTGCCCCGGGGGCACCCGCCGCGACAGGGCACACTCGCGACCATGTCCGACCGTTCCAGAATGTTCTCCGGCACCGCCTTCGCCCTGGCCGCGGGCCTGCTGTGGGGGCTCGTCTTCGTCGCGCCGCTGCTGCTGCCCGAGTACCCCGCCGCCCTGCTCACCGTGGGCCGCTACCTGGCCTTCGGGCTGGTGGCGCTGCCGCTGGCCTGGCTGGACCGCGAGCGCATCCGCGCCCTCTCGCCCGCCGACTGGATCGAGGCCGGCAAGCTGGCGCTGGTCGGCAACCTGCTCTACTACATGTGCCTGGCCGCGGCCATCCAGCGCGCCGGCGGGCCCCTGCCGACCATGATCATCGGCACGCTTCCGGTGGTGATCGCGCTGGCGTCGAACCGCCGCAACCGCGAGCGCGACGGCCAGCTGCCCTGGCAGCGGTTGCTGCCTTCGCTGGCGCTGATTGCAGCCGGCATCCTTCTCGTCAACCACGCCGAGCTCTCGCACCTCGGGGCTGGGGCCGACGCGCCGACCTATGCGCTGGGGGCGCTGCTGGCGGTGGGCGCGGTGATCTGCTGGACCTGGTACCCGATCCGCAACGCCGACTGGCTGCGGGCCCACCCCGAGCGCTCACCGACCACCTGGGCCACGGCGCAGGGCCTGGCGACGCTGCCGCTGGCGGCCGTCGGGCTGGCGGGGCTGTGGACGTGGACGGCGGCCGTCGGGCCGATTGGCGTCGAGCTGCCGCTGGGCCCGCGGCCCTGGGCGTTCGCCGGCCTGATGCTCACCATCGGCCTGCTGGCCTCATGGGTGGGCACGCTGTGCTGGAACGAGGCCAGCCAGCGCCTGCCGACCAACATCGCGGGGCAGCTGATCGTGTTCGAGACGCTGGCGGCCCTGGCCTACGCCTTCATGCTGCGCGGAACGGCCCCCGCCGGCAGCGCGCTGGCCGGCGTAGCACTGCTGGTGGCCGGCGTGGTGTGGGCGCTGCGCTCGCCCTCGCCACGAACGGCGGCGGGCTGAAGACAGCCCGCGGCCATCGTCACTCAGCCCGCGAACGAGCGGCCGAACGCGAACACCGAGTTCGGCGCGTTGGTGCGCACCGGCTTGACCACCGGCTGCGCGGCGATGGCCCGGCGCTGCGGCTTGACGTCGACCTCCACGCCGCGGGCGATCTGGTCGTCGACCAGGGACTTCAGCGTGATCGTGGCCATGTGGCGCACCATCACCTGGTTCAGGCTGGCCCACAGCTCGTCGGTCATCGCGGCACCGGCCGAGGCGCGGCGCTCTTCCTCGGTCAGCGGGGCCAGGCTGGCCTCGTCGACGGCGGTGACGATGTCGGCCACCGAGATCTCCTCGGCGCGGCGACCCAGGGTGTAGCCGCCGCCCGGGCCGCGCGTGCTCTCGACCAGACCCTGCTGGCGCAGGCGGCTGAACAGCTGCTCCAGGTACGACAGCGAGATCTGCTGGCGCGCACCGATCGACGCCAGCGCAACCGGGCCGGCACGCTCGCGCAGCGCGAGGTCGATCATGGCGTTGACGGCGAAGCGGCCCTTGGTGCTCATGCGCATGTTCGGACTCCTGTAGTGTGGTGGTCTAAGACAAGACGAAATCTATGGACATCCTCACTTCGCGTAAATGCGAACTTCAGAGAAAATAATTTCGAAAAAAACGCATCGATGGAGCGCGCATGAACTTCAAGCACCTGCACTATTTCTGGGTCACCGCCCGAGCCGGTGGCGTGGTCCGGGCGGGGGAGCAGCTGCACACCACGCCACAGACCCTCTCCGGCCAGATCAAGCTGCTGGAAGACCGCCTGGGGCGCCACTTGTTCCGCAAGAGCGGCCGCCGCCTCGAGCTGACGGAGGACGGCCGCGTCGCGCTGCGCTACGCCGACGAGATCTTCCACCTGGGCAGCGAGCTCGAGCAGGCGATGCGCGAGAAGCGCGAGGGGCCGAAGGTGCTGGACTTCCGTGTCGGCATCGCCGACGCGGTGCCCAAGACCATGGCCTACCGGCTGCTGGAGCCGGCGCTCGACATGGCCGACCCCATCCACGTGATCTGCCACGAGGGCAAGCTGCCCGACCTGCTGGGGCAGCTCGCGCTGCACCGGCTCGACCTGGTGCTGGCCGACGAGCCGCTGTCCAGCCGCCTCAGCGTCAAGGCCTTCAACCACGAGCTCGGCACGTCGAAGATCAGCTTCTTCTGCGCCCCGGGCCTGCGCCCGCGCATCCAGGGCGAGTTCCCGCGCTGCCTCGACGGCGTGCCGATGCTGATCCCGGGGGCCGCGTCGTCGGTGCGCCAGCAGTTCGAGGCGTGGCTCACCCGCCACCACCTGCACCCGCGCATCGTCGGCGAGTTCGACGACGGCGCGCTCACCGGCGCCTTCGGGCGCGAGGGGCGCGGCGTGTTCATGGCGCCGACGGTGCTGGAGCCCGAGGTCCGGGCGCAGTTCGGCGTCGAGGTGATAGGCCGCACCGACGAACTGGTCGAGGCCTTCTACGCGATCTCGGTCGAGCGGCGAATCACGCACCCGGCGGTGGTGGCGATCAGCAACGCGGCGCGGCGGCGCCTGTTCGGCGGCTGAGGGGCCGCAGCGCGGGCACCGCCCGTCGCCCGGGGCTGCGGGCTGTCACGCACGGCGCGCAGCGTGTCGCGCGCCCGTGGAGCGCGCCTGGGGGCCGCCTTACAGTCCCGCCACCCCGATCCCGAACGCGACGAGCATGCACGCATCATTCGACCCGGCCCCGGCGCCGAAGACCCGCTGGCAGCGCTTCGCCGCGGCCACGGTGCGCGGCTTCCACGCCTACGCGGCCTGGCTGGTCTCGATCAGCTGGTGGCGCTTCTGGCTGCTCGCGATCCTGCTGCTGATCGGGATGGGAATCGTGCACGACCTGCCGCCCTTCACGTGGAAGGTGACCGAGCACGTGACCGAAGAGCCGGCACCCAAGCCCCCGAGGTCCACGACGCCGCCCGTCACGCCGCAGATCCGCGTCGAGCCGCCGGCACCCGGCGCCAGCGCGCCGGCAGGCGTGAACATCACGATCGACGAGCGCGGCATCCGCATCACGCCGCGCACCGTCGCGTCGGCGCCCCAGGGCGAGGCCTCGGCGCCGGAGGGCGTGGTGGCGATCACGCTGCCGCCCGGCATCGCCTCGGACGCGGTGCGCGAGGCCATCGAGCAGGCGGCGCGCGACATCGAGGAAGCCGCCGCCCAGGCCCGGCGCGATGCGGAGCAGGCACGGCAGGCCGCCGAGCAGGCCGCCCGCGACGCCGAGGAGTCGGTCGTCGAAGACGGCGATGCCTTCGGCCAGATCATCCGTGTCACCCACTACGGCATCGGCGACGGCCTGATGCAGCTGACGCTGCTGTGGATCGTTGCCTCGATGATCGTCAAGATCACCTACAAGGGCCGCATCCAGGCCGAGACCAAGGCGGCGCAGGCCACCGAGACGGCCGAGGCCGAGACACTCAAGCGCCAGGTCGTCGAAGCGCGGATGGCCGCGATGCAGGCGCAGGTCGAGCCGCACTTCCTGTTCAACACGCTGGCGTCGATCGACCACCTGATCGAGGTCGACCCGAAGCGCGCCAGCCAGATGCAGAAGAACCTGATCGCGCTGCTGCGCGCGAGCATGCCGACGATGCGCGAGGCCAGCGACGGCGGCGTGCGCGAGCTGGGCCGCGAGCTGGCGGTGATCCGCCCGTACCTCGAGATCCTCAAGGTGCGCATGGAGGACCGCCTGCACACCGAGGTGAGCGTGCCCGACGGGCTGCTCTCGGCCGAGTTCCCGCCGATGATGCTGCAGACCCTGGTGGAGAACGCGATCAAGCACGGGCTGGAACCCAAGCCCGAGGGCGGCTCGCTCGCCGTGCGGGCGGAGATCGTGCACGGCAAGCTCTCGGTGAGCGTCGCCGACACCGGGCTGGGCTTCGGCAAGGCGCCCACCGCAGGCACGGGCGTGGGGCTGGCGAACATCCGCGAGCGGCTGCAGCTGCGCTACGGGGACAGGGCGCGGCTCGTCGTGGCGGAAAATCCGGGGGGTGGCACCGTGGTCACCGTCACCGTGCCTTACAAGATGGTGGGGCCAGCCGCGGCGTGAGGCCCGCGCAGCGCGCCGGCCGCCCCCGATTCGCCCGTCCCGCAACGCATCCTTCGCCCCACCGATGAACACCCCCGAGACGCCCGGCTCCAACCCGGCAGGCCCCAGCCGCGCCGTGATCGCCGACGACGAGCGCCTGATGCGCGACCAGCTGCGCGTGCGCCTGGCCGAGGCCTGGCCCGAGCTGCAGATCGTCGGCGAGGCGAAGAACGGCCTCGAGGCCGTGGAGCTGGTCGAGCAGCTGCGCCCCGACGTCGTCTTCCTCGACATCCGCATGCCCGGGCTCACGGGCGTGGAGGCGGCGCGCCGGATCGCGCAGCTCGCGCCGCCCGAAGGCGCCGACGCGGACGACGACCACCTGCCCGAGATCGTGTTCATCACCGCCTTCGACCAGTACGCGGTCGAGGCCTTCGAGCAGGGCGTGGCCGACTACGTGCTCAAGCCCGCCGAGCGCGAGCGGCTGCAGGTCACCGTCGGGCGCATCCGCCGCCGGCTGGAGGCCCGCCACCGCGGCGAGCCGCCGGCGGCCGACGCCGCGCCCGCCGTGCCGCTGCAGCAGCTGCTGCACCGGCTGGCGGCCGGGCTCGGCAACGGCCAGGCCCCGCGCTACCTCGAGTGGATCCAGGCCA
>JBILNT010000183.1:0-6774 GCA_044374875.1 Rubrivivax sp. | reverse complement strand
CAACACGATCCAGATGATCCCGGTGGCCGACGTGCTGTTCTTCATCAGCGACGAGAAGTACACCCGGGTCCAGACGGCGCAACTCGAGGCGCTGATCAGGAAGCCGATCAAGGAGCTCGTCGACGAGCTCGACCCGCAGCGCTTCTGGCAGATCCACCGCAGCACGCTGGTCAACGTGAAGGCGATTGCCAGCGTGCACCGCGACCTGCGCGGGCGCCAGATCGTCACCGTGCGCGGCCACCCCCAGAAGCTCGAGGTCAGCCGCAGCTACACGGGGCTGTTCAAGGGCATGTAGCGGGGCTGCCGTGCATCAGGGGGCCGTCGCTCAGGGCCGCGCCAGTTCCTTCACCCGGCCCAGGGCCAGCGCAGCGGCGGCCGTGCGCGTTTCCACGCCGAGCTTCTCGAAGACGTGCTCGAGGTGCTTGGTCACGGTGCGCGGGCTGGTGCCGAGGATGTCGCCGATGTCGCGGTTGGTCTTGCCCTTGACCACCCAGTACAGCACCTCGGCCTCCCGCGCCGTCAGGCGGAAGACCAGGCCGATCGCCTCGACCACCGAGGCGTCGTCGGTCTCGCGCATCACGACCAGCCATTCGCCGTCGCCGCCCTCCTCCAGGCTGTCCTCGGGCATGGCGTGCAGGGCGAAGGTGATCCGCCGTGCGCCGCGCGCGATCGTCAGCAGCGATGGGTCGGCCCCCGCGCGGCGGCGCAGCGACTCGCGCGCCACCCAGGCGATCACCTCGGGTGGGGTCGTGACCTCGTCGCCGCCGAAGTGCTCGGCCAGCATGCGCCGGGCCAGCGCGGTCTGCCACAGGCGCCGGCCGTCGCGCTCGCGCACCACCAGGGTGGCGTGGCCGAAGGCGTCGAGCGCGTGGCGCGCCTGTCGCTGGGCGCGTGCGCTGTGCACGTGCGCGGCGATGCGCGCCAGCACCTCGCGCGGGCGGATCGGCTTGGTCACGTAGTCGGTTCCGCCGGCGGCGAACGCGGCCACGACGTGCTCGGTCTCGGTGAGGCCGGTCATGAAGACGATCGGGATCGCCGCGGTCCGGGGGCCGGCCTTCATGCGCCGCGCCACCTCGAAGCCGTCGATGCCGGGCATCACGGCGTCGAGCAGCACGATGTCGACACGGGCGCGCGCCAGAAGGCCCAGCGCGGCCTCGCCCGAGGTGGCCACCAGCACGGTGTAGCCGGCGTCGTCGAGCGCGTCGCTCAGCAGCGAGATGTTGTCGGGCACGTCGTCGACGACGAGCACCACGTCGGCGCCGGCGGGCAGCGCGGCATCCTCGGCTTCAGGCAAGGCGGGCAGCATGGTCGGGCCCTTCGGCAAGGCGGTCGATGATCTCGGTCATGGTCTCGAAGCGGAACTGCGCGGCCAGGGGGCGCAGCCGGGCGGCCAGCGCGGCGGGGCCGGCGCCGGCCTGCTCGAGCGCGGCCAGCGCGCGCGCGATGCCGCGCACGTGGCCCAGCGCCACCGCCTCGCGCAGGGCCTGCAGCAGGGGCGCGGCCGGCAGGCTCGCGGCCGGTGCCGGCGGCAGCCCGGCCGCGGGCGCTGGCGCAGGCGCGGCATCCGCCCAGCGCAGGCCCAGGCGCCGCTCCAGCCAGTCGTGCAGTTCGGGCAGGCGCACGGGCTTGACGATGAAGTCCTCGGCGGCGATGCCCACGTCGTTGTCCAGGCGCTGGTCGAAGGCGTTGGCCGAGACCACCGCCACCGGCATCGCATGGCCGGCGGCACGCAGGCGGCGGATGGTCTCCCAGCCGTCGATGCCGGCCATCGCCAGGTCGACGAAGACCGCGTCGGGAACCGGCGCGGATGGGTCGGCCAGGCGCGCCAGCGCTTCCTCGCCCGAGGCGGCGGTCTCCACCTCGAAGCCCAGCGGCCCGAGCGCATCGGTCAGCAGCCGGCGGTCGGCCTCCTCGTTGTCGACCGCCAGCAGCCGCCTTCGCACGCCGAGGTAGCCGCTGCGCGGCGCGCGGGGCGACGGCACGGCGGCGTCCCGCGCCTCGGGCAGGAACAGGCGCACGCAGAAGCTGGAGCCCGCACCCGGCGTGCTGCCGGCGGTGAGCTGGCCGCCCATCAGCTCGGCGAGCATGCGCGCGATGGTCAGGCCCAGGCCGGTGCTGCCCGCGGACATGCCGGTGGCGGCCGAGCCGCGCTCGAAGGGTTCGAACACGCGCGCGAGCTCGCACTCGCTCATGCCCGGGCCGCTGTCGACGACCTCGAAGCGCGCCATCTCGCGCTGGTAGCGCGCCTTCAGCGTGATGCCGCCGCGCTGCGTGAACTTGACGGCGTTGCCCAGCAGGTTGATCAGGATCTGGCGCAGCCGCTTCTCGTCGGCCCGCACCACGGCGGGCAGCGTGCCCTCGACGACGAACTCGAAGCCGATGCCCTTGCCACGCGCCAGCAGCTCGAACATGCGCGCGATCTCTGCAATGCCCTCGGCCAGGCGCATCGGCTGCGGTTCAAGGCGCAGCCGGCCGGACTCGATGCGGGCGATGTCTAGCGTGCCTTCGATCAGCGACAGCAGGTGGTCGCCGCCACGGCGGATCACCGCCACCGCCTGGCGTCGGTTTGCCGGCATCGCGTCGTCCTCCTCGAGCAGCTGCGCATAGCCGAGGATGCTGTTGAGCGGCGTGCGCAGCTCGTGGCTGATGGTCGTGATGTAGCGGCTCTTGGCCTGGTTGGCGCGCTCGGCGTCGTGCCGGGCCTGCTGCAGCGCGGCGTCGGTGCGGGCGTGCGAGGCGATCTCGCGCTGCAGCGCCTCGGTCTGTCGGCTGGACTCCTCCTGCGCTGCCACCCGGCTGCGGTGCGCCAGCGCCATCCACCAGGCCACGATGCCGGCGACGATGGCCCCCAGCAGGAAAGCGCCCAGCGTCACCTGGTCGACGGCCGGCACGAGGTGGGCCGAGCGCTCGTCGAGCGAGCGCAGCACCAGCAGCCGGCCCGCCCCCAGCAGCAGCGCCAGCGCAGGCAGCACCAGCGTCATCAGCAGCAGGAAGTCCGCCAGGCCGGCATCGAGCTGCGGCGCCATGCGCCGCGGCAGCAGGCGCCGCAGCAGCGCGCGCCACTGCGCCGCCAGCCTGGCATCGGGCTTGCACAGGTCGTTGCAGCGCGCTTCCAGCGTGCAGCACAGCGAACAGATCGGGGCCGCGTAGGCGGGGCAGTGCGCCATGTCCTCGGCCTCGTAGTCGCGCTCGCAGACGGTGCAGCGCCCGAGGCGGCGGTAGGCCCCCTCGGTCTCGCCGGCCTTCGCCGGCACCGGCGCCGGCACGATCGGGATCGAGCGCCGCGCGATGTAGTAGCGGCCGCGCGTCGCCCAGGCGATCAGTGGCGCTGCGACGAAGGCCGTGACCATCGCGATGGCGGCCGAGAACGCCTCGGCCAGCGGCCCGAAGGCACCCAGGTAGGCCGCCACCGAGACCACCGACGCCAGCCCCATCGCGCCCACGCCCACCGGGTTGATGTCCCACAGGTAGGCGCGGCGGAACTCGATGCCCGGCGGCGACCAGCCCATCTTCTTGCTGACCACCAGGTCGGCCACCACGGCCATGATCCAGGCGATGGCGATGTTGGCGTACAGGCCCAGCACCTGCGAAAGGGCCTGGAAGACGTTCATCTCCATCAGCACCAGCGCGATGGCGGTGTTGAACACCATCCAGACCACGCGCCCGGGGTGGGCGTGGGTCAGGCGCGAGAAGAAGTTGCTCCAGGCCAGCGAGCCGGCGTAGGCGTTGGTGACGTTGATCTTGATCTGCGAGACGATGACGAACAGCGCCGTGGCGGCGACCGCCCAGCCGTAGTGCGGCGTCACCGTCTCCCAGGCCGCGAGGTACATCTGGTTGGGGTCGACGGCGCGGTCGGGCGGCACCATGTGCGTGATGGCGAGGTACGCCAGCAGCGCGCCGCCCAGCATCTTCAGCACGCCGGGGATCACCCAGCCCGGCCCGCCGGCGAACACGGCCAGCCACCAGCGCGCGCGCCGGCCGGGCGCCGCCTCGGGCATGAAGCGCAGGTAGTCGGCCTGCTCGCCCATCTGCGTGATCAGCGCGATGCCCACCGTGGTGCCGGCGCCGAAGGCCAGCAGGTCGAAGCCGCTGCCGCCGTCGCCGCCGTGCTCGCCGCCGTAGGCCGCGAGGTCGGACAGCAGGCCCGGGTGATTCGCGAACACGTAGACGTAGGGCACGACCAGCATCACCAGCCACAGCGGCTGCGTCCAGACCTGCAGCGTGCCGATGGCGGTGACGCCGTGCGTGACCACCGGGATCACCACCAGCGCGCAGACCAGGTAGCCCCAGGCCGGCGGGATGTCGAAGGCGAGTTCCAGCGCGTAGGCCATCACCGCCGCCTCGAGCGCGAAGAAGATGAAGGTGAAGCTGGCGTAGATGAGCGAGGTGATGGTCGAGCCGATGTAGCCGAAGCCGGCGCCGCGCGTGAGCAGGTCCATGTCGACGCCGTGGCGCGCGGCGTGGACGCTGATCGGCCAGCCCGCCAGCAGGATCACCAGGCCGGTGGCCAGGATGGCCAGCGCCGCGTTCATGAAGCCGTGCTGCACCAGCAGCGTCGCGCCCACCGCCTCGAGGATCAGGAACGACGCCGCGCCGCCGAGCGCCGTGTGGGCGACGCGCCACTCGCCCAGGCGGCGGAACGAACGTGGCGTGAAGCGCAGCGCGTAGTCCTCGATCGTCTCGCGGGCGACCCAGGCGTTGTAGTCGCGGCGCGTCTTGACGACGCGCTGCGGGGCGACGGGGCTGGGATCGGCCGTGCCGGGATCGACGGGATGCACGGCCGGGCGGACTCAAGAAACGCGCCAGCCCCGCTTGCGCCGACCGAACCGGACGTTACGATGCACCTGGCATCCCTCGTGCAGGTAGGACGCGCATGGAACTCACCCCCCGCGAGAAGGACAAGCTCCTGATCTTCACCGCCGCGCTGCTGGCCGAACGCCGCAAGGCGCGTGGACTGAAGCTCAACTACCCCGAGGCGGTGGCACTGATCACCGCCGCCATCATGGAAGGCGCGCGCGACGGCCGCACCGTGGCCGACCTGATGAGCGCGGGCAAGACGGTGCTCGGCCGCGCCGACGTGATGGACGGCGTGCCCGAGATGATCCCCGAGATCCAGGTCGAGGCCACCTTCCCCGACGGCACCAAACTGGTGACCGTGCACCAACCCATTGCGTGACGGCCCCGTCGCGCGCACCGAGAGAGGCACCATGAACAAGATCCTCGCCGCCCTGCTGACCGGCGCCGCCGTCGCGCCCGCGCTGGCCCACGAAGGGCACGGCCTGCCCGGCTTCGCGCACTGGCACGCGACCGACACCCTGGGCTGGATCGCCGCCGCGGTCGCGGCCGGCCTGGCGGCCTGGTGGATCCGCCGCAAGTGAGGGCCGAGCGATGATCCCCGGCGAGCTGCTCACCGACGAGGGCGACCTCGAGATCAACCCCGGCCGCCCCACGCTCGTCGTGGTGGTGGAGAACACCGGCGACCGCCCGATCCAGGTCGGCTCGCACTACCACTTCGCCGAGACCAATGCGGCGCTGTCCTTCGACCGCGCGGCTGCGCGCGGCATGCGGCTGAACATTCCCAGCGGCACCGCGGTGCGCTTCGAGCCCGGCCAGCAGCGCACGGTGGAACTCGTGCCCTACGCCGGCGACCGTCAGGTCTGGGGCTTCCGCGGCCTCGTGCAGGGAGCCCTGTGATGGCGCGCATCGGCAGGCGTGCCTACGCAGAGATGTTCGGCCCCACCGTGGGCGACCGCGTGCGGCTGGCCGACACCGAACTCGTCATCGAGGTCGAGGCCGACTTCACCCTGGCTGCGGGCGGCTACGGCGAGGAAGTCAAGTTCGGCGGCGGCAAGACGATCCGCGACGGCATGGGGCAGAGCCAGCGCGTCAACGGCCCGGGCCACGGCGAGGCCTGCGACTGCGTGATCACCAACGCGCTCATCGTCGACCACTGGGGCATCGTCAAGGCCGACATCGGCATCAAGGGCAGCCGCATCGCCGCCATCGGCAAGGCCGGCAACCCCGACGTGCAGCCCGGCGTCGACATCGTCATCGGCCCCGGCACCGAGATCGTCGCAGGCGAGGGGATGATCGTCACCGCCGGGGGCATAGACACCCACATCCACTTCATCTGCCCGCAGCAGATCGAGGAAGCGCTGATGTCGGGCATCACGACGATGATCGGCGGCGGCACCGGCCCGGCCACCGGCACCTTCGCGACCACCTGCACGCCGGGGCCCGAGAACATCCACCGCATGCTGCAGGCGGCCGATGCCTTCCCGATGAACCTGGGCTTCCTGGGCAAGGGCAACGCCAGCCGGCCGGAGGCGCTGTTGCAGCAGATCGCCGCGGGCGCGATCGGCATGAAGCTGCACGAGGACTGGGGCACCACGCCCGCGGCCATCGACAACTGCCTGACGGTGGCCGAGGCCACCGACACGCAGGTCGCGATCCACACCGACACCCTCAACGAGAGCGGCTTCGTCGAGGACACCATCGCCGCGTTCCGCGGCCGCACCATCCACAGCTTCCACACCGAGGGCGCGGGCGGCGGCCACGCGCCCGACATCATGAAGGTGGTGGGCGAGGCCAACGTGCTGCCCTCGTCGACCAACCCGACGCGGCCCTACACCGTCAACACGCTCGACGAGCACCTCGACATGCTGATGGTGTGCCACCACCTCGACGCGTCGATCGCCGAGGACCTGGCCTTCGCCGAGAGCCGCATACGCCGCGAGACCATCGCCGCCGAGGACATCCTGCACGACCTGGGCG
>JBILNT010000204.1:0-5872 GCA_044374875.1 Rubrivivax sp. | reverse complement strand
GAAGACCTACTGGAAGAGCGTGCCGGGCAAGCTGGTCTACAGCACCTTCGACTGGGGCATCCGCGACGAGGACGGCTACTTCTTCATCCTCGGCCGCACCGACGACGTGATCAACGTCGCCGGGCACCGCCTGGGCACGCGCGAGATCGAGGAGAGCATCTCCAGCCATCCCAACGTCGCCGAGGTGGCGGTGGTGGGCGTGGCCGACCAGCTCAAGGGGCAGGTCGCGATGGCCTTCGCCGTGCTGAAGGACGCCTCGAAGGCCGCCACGCCGGAGTCCGCGCTCAAGCTCGAGGGCGAGATCATGAAGGTCGTCGACGAGCAACTCGGCGCCGTGGCCCGCCCGGCGCGGGTGCGCTTCGTCAGCGTGCTGCCCAAGACCCGCTCGGGCAAGCTGCTGCGGCGTGCGATCCAGGCCGTGTGCGAAGGGCGCGACCCGGGTGACCTGACGACGATCGAGGATCCGACCGCCCTGCAGCAGGTCAAGGACCTCGTCGCCGCCAAGGGCTGACGGGCGGCGCGCCGGGAGGGCGCGCCCGATCTGCGTTCGGCACGCCTCGGGGCCCCCGTCGGCGGGACCACCCCGGGGCGATGGTGGCGGCACCGCCGGACCGGCACAGTGTGGGCATCGCCACTGCCGGCCACTGCCATGCCTGCCACCCGTCGCGCCTTCCTGCTTGCCGCCTTCGTGCCGTTGGCCCCGGCCGTTGCCGCTGCCGCCGAAGCCCGGGCATTTCCTGGCGTGATGCTCGGCCGCGAGGCGCCCGCCGGCCTCGATCCCCGCGGCTGGCTGGTCAGCGAGAAGCTCGACGGCGTGCGCGCCGTCTGGGACGGCTCACGGCTGTGGTTCCGCAGCGGCCTGCCGATCGCGGCGCCGGGCTGGTTCACCAACCGGCTGCCGCCAGTGGCCCTCGACGGCGAACTGTGGATGGGTCGCGGCCGCTTCGAGGAAACCTCGGGCGCCGCGCGTCGCGCTGCACCCGACGACAGCCAGTGGCGCGCCCTGCGCTACGAGGTGTTCGACCTGCCCGGCGCGCCCGGGCCGTTCCGGAACCGGGCGCAGCGCCTGCAGCGGGTCGTCGCCGACGTGGCATTTCCCGCGCTCGAGGCCCTCGCCCAGGAGGAGTTGCCTGACGCCGCATCGCTGCAGCGCAGGCTGGACGCCGTGGTCCGCTCCGGCGGGGAAGGGCTGATGCTGCACCGCGCCGACGCGCTGTGGCGCCCCGGGCGCAGCGATGCGCTGCTCAAGCTCAAGCCGCTGCACGATGCCGAAGCCGTGGTCGTCGGCCATGTCGAGGGACAGGGGCGCCACGCAGGGCGGCTCGGCGCGCTGCGCGTACGCACCCCGGAGGGCGTCGAGTTCATGCTCGGCACCGGCTTCGACGACCGGCAGCGCGAGCATCCGCCCGCGCTCGGCAGCACCGTCACCTACACCTTTCGCGGCACGACCGAAGCCGGCGTGCCGCGCTTCGCGAGCTTCCTGCGCGTGCGCGAACCTTGACCGCACCACGCGGTCAAAGCACCTCGCTGGCGAAGTCGGCCAGGCGTGAACGTTCGCCGCGTGCGAGGGTGACGTGGCCGCTGTGCGGCCAGCCCTTGAAGCGGTCCACCGCGTAGGTCAGGCCCGAGCTGCCCTCGGTCAGGTAGGGCGTGTCGATCTGCGCCAGGTTGCCCAGGCAGACGATCTTCGTGCCGGGGCCGGCGCGCGTGATCAGCGTCTTCATCTGCTTGGGCGTGAGGTTCTGTGCCTCGTCGATCAGCACGAACTTGTTGAGGAACGTGCGCCCGCGCATGAAGTTCAGGCTCTTGATCTTGATCTTGCTGCGCACGAGGTCGTTGGTCGCCGCGCGGCCCCATTCGCCCGCGCTCGAGTCGCTGCGCGCCAGCACCTCGAGGTTGTCGTCCAGGGCACCCATCCACGGCCCCATCTTCTCCTCCTCGGTACCGGGCAGGAAGCCGATGTCCTCGCCCACCGGCACCGTCACGCGGGTGACGATGATCTCGCTGTAGCGGCGGTCGTCGAGCACCTGCGCCAGCCCGGCCGCCAGCGTCATCAAGGTCTTGCCCGTGCCCGCCGTGCCGGTCAGCGTGATGAAGTCGCAGTCCGGGTCCGTCAGCAGGTTGAGCGCGAAGTTCTGCTCGCGGTTGCGCGCCGTCACGCCCCACACCGCGTTCTTGGCGTGCGTGTAGTCGCGCAGCGTCTTCAGCACGGCGGTGCGGCCGGTGATCTCGGCCACGCGGGCATACAGGGCCGGGGCGCCCGGCGTCTCGAGGTAGACGAACTGGTTGACGAGCAGCGCCGGCACCAGCGGTCCGCTGATGCGATAGAAGGTGTGGCCGCCTTGCTGCCAGCTCTCCATCGTCTTGCCGTGCCGCTCCCAGAAGTCGGTCGGCAGGGGCAGCACGCCGGTGTACAGCAGGTCGCCGTCCTCAAGCGTCTTGTCGTTGAAGTAGTCCTCGGCGGCCAGACCCAGCGCGCGTGCCTTGACGCGCATGTTGATGTCCTTGGACACCAGCACCACCTCGCGCCCGGGTTGCTGCTCGCGCAGGCTCTGCACCACGCCGAGTATCTGGTTGTCGGCCTTGCCCTGTGGCAGGCCCGGCGGCAGCTTGATGTCGAGCAGCGTGGTCTGGAAGAAGAGGCGACCCCCCGCCTGCTTCTGGCCGGTCTTGGCCAGCGCAATGCCTTCCTTGGGGTCCAGGCTGCCTTCGGTGGCCAGCGCGTCGAGTTCGCGGCTGACCTGGCGTGCGTTGCGCGCGACCTCGCTCATGCCCTTCTTGTGCCCGTCCAGCTCTTCCAGCGTGATCATCGGCAGGAAGACGTCGTGCTCCTCGAAGCGGAACAGGCAGGTCGGGTCGTGCATCAGCACGTTGGTGTCGAGCACGAAGAGCTTGCTCGGCCCGGTGCCGCGAGGCGTGCGCTGGCGCGCGCGCGGCATGGCCGAGGGGGCGGCCGTGGCAGCGGGTACGGGTGAAGGCGCGGGCTGCAACGCACGCGATGCCGCCGACGCCGGCGCCTTGGCAGCGGCCACGGGCAGCGCGCTGTCGTCGCGCAGCGCCAGTTCGGCCTGCACCGCCGGCGCGGCGGCGGTCTTCGTCGCGCGGGGCGGCGCCTTGGGCGCGGCCTGCATCTCGAATTCGGCCGGGGACAGCATCGAGGCCTTCTTCGACGGCGGCTTGGGCAGGGGCATGATGTGGCGCAAGGGGTGGGGTGAAAGCAAGAAGAGGCCGCACCTCAGGGGTTGCGGCCTCTTGGCAGGGACACGGCGGCTCGGCGCGCGTTCATCGACGGTGCGGCGACGGGCACCCGGAACGCCCGCGAACGGTGGGCAGCGCGATTCGCGCTCTCACGCCGCCTTCTTGAGCGCCTTGACGGCCTTGAGAACTTCGTCGACGTGGCCGGCGACCTTGATGCCGCGCCACTCGGCGCGCAGCACGCCCTCGGCGTCGATGAGGAAGGTGCTGCGCTCGATGCCCTTGACCTTCTTGCCGTACATGATCTTGTTCTTGACCACGCCGAACATGTGGCAGAGCTTCTCCTCGGTGTCGGCGATCAGCTCGAACGGCAACTCGAGATTGGCCTTGAACTTGTCGTGCGAGGCCATGTTGTCGCGCGAGACCCCGAAGACGACGGCGCCGGCCTTGAGGAAGTCCTTGTGGCGATCGCGGAACTGCATCGCCTCGGTCGTGCAGCCCGGGGTGTTGTCCTTCGGGTAGAAGTACAGCACGACTGCATTGCCCAGGTGCGACTGCGGCGTGAACTTGACGCCGCCGGTGGCCAGCGCTTCGAAATCCGGGAGGGACTTGTTGACGATCGGTGTCATGTAGGTGGAATTCGTGGAAGCGTCTGCCGTCTGCCGCCGGCCCGTCGCGGGTTCGACCGCAGGGCGGTCGCCGCCCTGGGGGCAATCCGAATTATAGAGGGGCCTTCCAGGGCTTCCTCGGCCTCACTCCACCGGGCCTAGGGGGGGGCTGCGTCGAGCAGCAGCGCCGCCACGACGCTGCGTCGCTCGCTGGCGAGCACGTTGTAGGTGCGGCACGCGGCGGCGGTGTCCATCGTCTCGACACCGATCCTTCGCTCGATCAGGGCGCGCAGGTGCGACGCCGGCGGAAAGCGCAGCCGCGGCCCGCTGCCGAAGATCACCACCTCGGGCGCGAGCGCCGCGATGCGTTCGAAGTGCCCGGGCGTCAGGGCGGAGAAGTCGCCCGCTTCCCAGTCGACGACGCTGCCCTGCCACGGCAACACGATGCTGTGGGCAAACGGCGTGCTGCCGACCCAGACGCGCCCCGGCTCGTGGCGCGTGATCGCATTGAGGCCTTCGGATCGATCGGGCTGGAACTTCACGGCGGTCGGGGCGGGCTGCAAGGGCGGGCGCAGGGCCCGGCCGCTCGTGCCGGGAAGGCGCGTCGCGCCTGAGCCCTGTGTTTAAATTATAGGTTTTGCGGCGCAGCATTCCCGGCGCGCTGCCCGAGGCCCGGAGCGCCCGCCTTGAAGCCCATCGCCAAATCCAGCAAGCTTGCCAACGTCTGCTACGACATCCGCGGCCCGGTCCTCGACAAGGCCCGGCAGATGGAGGAGGAAGGGCAGAAGATCATCAAGCTCAACATCGGCAACCTCGCCGTGTTCGGGCTCGAGCCGCCGGACGAGATCGTGCAGGACATGATCCGCAACCTGCCGCACAGCGCCGGCTACACCGACAGCAAGGGCCTGTTCGCGCCGCGCAAGTCGGTGGTGCACTACACGCAGGAAAAGGGCATCGCCGGCGTCACCGTCGACGACGTCTACCTCGGCAACGGCGCGAGCGAGCTGATCGTCATGAGCCTCAACGCGCTGCTCGACGACGGCGACGAGGTGCTGGTGCCCGCGCCCGACTACCCGCTGTGGACGGCGGCGGTGTCGCTCTCCGGCGGGCGCCCGGTGCACTACGTGTGCGACGAAGGCGCGGGCTGGCTGCCCGACATCGAGGACATCCGCCGCAGGATCACGCCGCGCACCAAGGGCATCGTGGTCATCAACCCGAACAACCCGACCGGCGCGCTCTACCCCGACGACGTGCTGCAGGCCATCGTGGAGGTGGCGCGGCAGCACCAGCTCATCGTCTTCGCCGACGAGATCTACGACAAGACGCTCTACGACGGGCACACCCACACCAGCATCGCCTCGCTGGCCGACGACGTGCTGTTCGTCACCTTCAACGGCCTGTCGAAGAACTACCGCTCCTGCGGCTACCGGGCCGGCTGGATGATCGTCAGCGGCGACAAGCGCCATGCCCGCGACTACATCGAGGGCCTGAACATGCTGGCGTCCATGCGGCTGTGCTCGAACACGCCGGGGCAGCTCGCCATCCAGACGGCCCTGGGCGGCTACCAGAGCATCAAGGACCTGGTGGCGCCTACGGGGCGGCTGTGCCGCCAGCGTGACCTCGCCACCGAGTTGTTGAGCCAGATCCCGGGCGTGTCGGTCGTCAAGCCGAAGGCGGCCCTCTACATGTTCCCGCGCCTGGACCCGAAGGTCTACCCGATCGCCGACGACCAGCAGTTCGCCTACGACCTGTTGGCCGAGGAAAAGGTGCTGATCGTGCAGGGCACCGGCTTCAACTGGATGAACCCTGACCACTTCCGGCTCGTCTTCCTGCCCAATTCCGACGACCTGACCGAGGCGATCGGCCGGATCGACCGCTTCCTCGCCCACTACCGCCGCCGCCACCACAGCTGACCATGAACGCCTCCATCAAACCCATCCAGGTCGGCCTGCTTGGCATCGGCACCGTCGGCAGCGGCACGTTCCGCGTGCTCCAGCGCAACCAGGAGGAGATCCGCCGCCGCGCCGGCCGTGGCATCGAGATCTCGATGGTGGCGGACCTCGACGTCG
>JBILNT010000041.1:0-21072 GCA_044374875.1 Rubrivivax sp. | reverse complement strand
TCGGTGGCCTTGTCGTTGGTGAACTCGCGACCGACGATCTTGCCGCCCTTGCCCTTGACGCCCTTCTCGAACTCGTCGGCGACGCCCTGGCCGTAGGCAGTGCGGTCGTCGATGACGGCGATGTTCTTGCCCTTCAGCGTGTCGACGGCATAGCGGCCGAGCGTGCCGCCCAGGTGCACGTCGTCAGCAACCACGCGGAAGGTGGTCTTGAAACCCTGGCGGGTGAAGCGCGGGTTGGTGGCCGACGGGCTGATCTGCGGGATGCCGGCGTCGCTGTAGATCTTCGAGGCCGGGATCGAGGTGCCCGAGTTCAGGTGGCCGATGACGCCGTTGACCTTGCTGTCGACCAGCTTCTGGGCGGCCGCGGTGCCCTGCTTCGGGTCGGCAGCATCGTCTTCGGCCAGCAACTCGAACTTGGCCTTCTTGCCGCCGATGGTCACGCCCTTGGCGTTGAGCTCGTCGATGGCCATGCGGGCGCCATT
This sequence comes from Rubrivivax sp., assembly GCA_044374875.1. Classification (GTDB taxonomy): domain Bacteria; phylum Pseudomonadota; class Gammaproteobacteria; order Burkholderiales; family Burkholderiaceae_C; genus Rubrivivax. The sequence continues at coordinate 20,590 of JBILNT010000041.1, read as the reverse complement.
CTCGTTGTCCTTGCCCAGGTGCGCGATCGCGCCGCTGGTCGGCGCGACGTGGCCGATCTTGACGACGAGATCCTGCGCGTAGACCGAGCCGGCCAGCAGCATGGCGGCAGCGCCCACGATCGAGTTCAGCTTGACTTGCATGGAATAACCTCCGGGGGGTGTGAGGATGTCACGAGGACAACCAGAAGAAATGTGAGCGCGCGACGATACCGCAAAAAAAGCCTTGGCGAGTGCGGGAATGTTCTGTCCTCGAGGCGATGCCTGTGCTGTCGCGCCGCTGCAGGTTCAGTCGTCGTCGCGCCGATCGAGTTCGCGCCGGACTGCCGATTCGACGGCCTCGCGGACGGTGGCGGCCAGGTCTTCGCGCGCCTGGCGGATCAGCGTGTCGGCGGCCCGCGCGAGCGCCGGCGCCAGCGCCTCGCGCAGGCGGGCCTCGAGCTGGAGGTCGACCCGCCGCACCACGGCCTCGGCGATGTCTGCCGCATCGAACGGCACGGGCCGCACATGCGGGGACGGCCCGGGTGCGTGCGGCTGCGGCTCGCGGCCCGTCGACGCATCGCTGGTGACGAGCGACGGGTCGGAGAGGTCGGGCAATGCCTGCACCGCGGCCCGCGCCTGGGCAGCAGACGTGGCCGGGGACGGCTGCGCCGCCGCGACCTCGGTGACCTCGAGGCCGTCGATGACCTCGGTGAGGACGGGCACGCGCTCGGGAAGCGGGCGTTCGACGCTCAAGTCAGGCTCCTGCCGCGTGGTGAACGACGTTCAAGCCCCGCGCCTTGTACTCGCGCCAGCGTCTGCGGGCGCCCGCCTCGTCCTCGGCGTCGGTGCCGACGAGTTCGATCAGCCGCACCAGCGCGGCCTGCGGCGGCGGCACGGGCGCGCCCAGGTTGACGAGGACCGGCGGCGCGCCGGCCGGCAGCGCGTCCTCGACCAGCCACAGCGGCGTGCGCGCCAGCACGTGGGCGGGCTGCGACGGTGTCCAGCGCACGTGGGGCAGGAAGTCGCGCTCGTCGAAGGTCCAGAGTTCGCGATCGAGCGCGGCGAGTCTCGGCGCCGGGGCCGTCACCGTCGCCCGCGCGCCCTTGCGCAAGGCCTTGCGCAGCAGTCGACAGGCAAAGCCGACCGGGTCGGCGAGGCCGGTGTGGAACTCGACCTCGGTCATGCCGCAGAACCTGCCTCGCCTGGACCCACCGTCGTCAGGCAGCGTGGGCCAGGACGAAGTGGGTCAGCAGCGGCACCGGGCGGCCCGTCGCCCCCTTGGCTGCACCCGACTTCCAGGCCGTGCCCGCGATGTCGAGGTGCGCCCAGCGCATCTTGGCACTGAAGCGCTTGAGGAACATCGCTGCCGTGATGGCACCACCGGCACGCCCGCCGACGTTGGCCACGTCGGCGAAGTTGCTCTTCAGCGCCTCGTCGTACTCCTCGTCCAGCGGCATGCGCCACGCCGGGTCGATCGCGCGCTCGCCGGCCGACAGCAGTTCGCCCGCGAGCTCGTCGTCGGCACTGAAAAGGCCCGTGCGATGGTGGCCGAGGGCGATCACGCAGGCACCGGTGAGCGTGGCGATGTCGACGACGGCGCGCGGCTCGAAGCGCTCTGCATAGGTCAGCGCATCGCACAGGATCAGGCGCCCCTCGGCGTCGGTGTTGAGGATCTCGATGGTCTGCCCCGACATGCTGCTGACCACGTCGCCCGGCTTGACGGCGCGGCTGCCCGGCATGTTCTCGCAGGCCGGGATGATGCCCACGACGTTCACCTTCGCGCCCAGTTCGGCGACGGCGCGCAGCGTGCCCAGCACGCTGGCGGCACCGCCCATGTCGAACTTCATCTCGTCCATCTCGGCGGCCGGCTTGATCGAGATGCCGCCGGTGTCGAAGGTGATGCCCTTGCCCACCAGCACGACCGGCGCGTCGCCCTTGCGGCCGCCGTTCCACCGCGCGACGATGAACTTCGGGGGCTCGGCCGACCCTTGCGCGACGGCCAGGAACGAGCCCATGCCCAGCTTCTCGGCGTCCTTGCGCTCGAGCACCTCCACCTTCAGCCCGTGGCTTCGCGCCAGCTGCTTCGCCTGCGCGGCAAGATAAGTGGGCGTGCAGTGGTTGCCCGGCCGGTTGGCGCACTCGCGGGCCAGCTCGACACCCGCGGCGATCGCCTGCCCGCGCGCCAGTCCGGCACGCACGGCCGCGGCAGCGGCCCTCGAGGCAAGCAGGCTCACCGCCGAGAGTTTGGATGCCGCCGGTGCGCTCGGCTTGGTGGCGCGGTAGACATAGAGGGCGTCGGCGAACGTCGTCACCAGCGCCTCGGCGTGCTCGGCCGAGGGGTCGGCCGCGCCGACCAGCGCGACCGTCATCGTCGATGCGCCGCCGCCCTTGAGCGCCGCAACGCCGGCCGCCACGGCCTTGCGCCAGGCCTTGACGCCCGCATCGCCGGCAACGGCGAAGACCAGCCGCCGTGCCTTCAGCCCGGCGGGGGCGTGCAGCGACAGCACCGAGCCCGCCTTGAGGGCGAGATCGCCCGACTTCACGACGTCGCCGAGCAGCGCGCCGACGGCCGGGTCGATGTCCGCCGGCACCTCGGTCGAAGGCAACACCACCAGCAGCGCATCGGTGGCGATCGCGGCGATGCCCCCGGCACCGGGCGCGTGAGTCTTGAAGTCCATAATTCCCCCTGCTACGGAACCCCGCGGATGTTATTCGATTCAACTGTGCGTCGAGAGCTCGGCCGGAGCTTTGGCGCCACGCTGGTCGTCATCCTGACGATCGTGCTGACCATGTTCCTGATCCGCACCGTCGGACAGGCCGCAGGCGGCGCCGTGGCCCCGCAGGACGTCGTCCTGCTGCTCGGCTACGTGGCGCTCGGCCACCTGCCGACGATGCTGGCGCTGTCGCTGTTCGTGGCGGTGGTCGTCAGCCTCGGGCGCATGTACCGCGACAGCGAGATGGCGATCTGGTTCGCCAGCGGCGTCGGTCTCACCCGCTTCGTGCGCCCGGTGGTGCGCACCGCCTGGCCGGTCCTGCTCATCATCGGCCTGCTGCTGCTCTTCGTCTGGCCCTGGGGCAACCGCAACAGCCTGGAACTGCGCGAGCGCTACCAGCAGCGTTCGGACCTGTCGCGCGTGACGCCCGGCGTGTTCCAGACATCGAGCGACGGCCGCCGTGTCTTCTTCATCGAGCGCGACAGCGCCGACGGCGTCAACGCGCGCAACGTGTTCATCCTGCACAACGAACAGAGCAGCGAGTCGGTGACCTCGGCGCGCCGCGGTCGCCTCGAAGCCGAGGACGGCGACCGCTTCCTCGTCCTCGAGAACGGCCAGCGCAGCCAGACCGACCTGACCAGCGGCGAGCGCACCCAGGCCTGGTTCGAGCAGTACCGCGTGCTGGCCAGCGAGCGCGCGGCCCGCGCGGCAGAGCAGCGCCCGCCGCGCGCGCTGCGCACCATCGAACTGCTCCGCAACCCGTCGGCCCGCAATGACGCCGAGCTGGTGTGGCGCCTGGGCATGCTGCTGGCCGCGTTCAACCTGCTGCTGCTGGGCATCGGGCTGTCGGCCGCGAACCCGCGCCGCGCCAGCAACTGGAACCTGCTGTTCGCGCTGCTGTCGTTCGTCGTGTACTTCAACCTGGTCAACCTGTCGCAGTCGTGGGTAGCCAGCGCACGGCTGGGCGCCGGGGGGGCCCTCCTGGCGCTGCACGGCAGCATCTTCGTGCTCGCGCTGGCGCTGCTGTGGTGGCGCGACCACGCGGCGGTGATACGCCTGGGCCTGCCGCGGCGCAGGGCGCCGGCGTGAGCGGCACTGCGGGGATGGCCCGATGAAGACGGTGCGGCGCCTGCTCTACCGCGACATCGTCGCGTCCGTGGTCTTCGTCGCGGCGGCATTCCTGTCGCTGTTCTACTTCATCGACTTCGTCGACGACCTCGAGGACGTCGGCAAGGGCGGCCGCACCGTCTGGCATGTCGCGCTCGGCGCAGCGTGGGAAATGCCGGGCCACCTGTACGAGCTGCTGCCGATCGCCGTGCTCATCGGCACCATCTATTCGCTCGCGCGCATGGCGCAGTCGTCGGAGTACACCATCCTGCGCACGGGCGGACTCGGGCCCGGGCGCGCGCTGGGCCTGCTGGCCCTGCTCGGGCTGGCGTTCTCGCTGCTCACCTTCGTCGTCGGCGACCTCGTGGCACCCGCCAGCGAGCGCCAGGCCGTGCTGCTGAAGGCCCGCTTCGGCGGCATGAAGTTCGCCGGCAGCGGCGCGTGGCTCAAGGACCGCCGTGTCGGCGCCGACGGCGAGCGCAGCGTCTCGGTCAACGTGGCAGCGGCCGGATCGGGCGGCGTGCTCGAGGGCGTGCGCATCTTCGAGTTCGATGGCGAGGGCCGGATGCGCGAGCGCATCGCAGCCCGGCAGGCCCGCGTCGGCGCGGACGGTGTCTGGACACTCGTCGACGCCGAACGCACGATCTGGCCGGCCACGGGCGGCAGCGACGGTCCCGGCGTGGCCGTCGACAGGCAGGCCGAGCTGCGTTGGCAGAGCACCCTGGCAGCCGACGTGGTGGCCTCCGCGGTGCTGCCGCTGGCGACGATGACCACGCTGGACCTGTGGCGCTACAGCCGGCACCTGAGCACGCAGGAGCAGGCCACGCAGCGCTACGAGATCGGCTTCTGGCGCAAGGCGCTCTACCCGCTGGCCTGCCTGGTGATGATGGCGCTGGCCCTGCCCTTCGCGTACATGCACGCGCGAAGCGGCGGCGTGAGCCTGAAGGTCTTCGGCGGCATCATGCTGGGCATCAGCTTCGTGCTGCTGAACAACCTCGCCGGGCACATCGGCGTGCTGCGTGACTGGACCCCGTGGGTCGCGGCGGCCACGCCGGGCCTGATCTACCTCCTGATGTCGCTGGCCGCGTTCTCGTGGCTGGTGCGCTACCGATGACCCGACCCGGACTGATCCTCTTCGCCCACGGCGCCCGCGACCCGCTGTGGGCGCGCCCCTTCGAGGCCGTCGCCGAGAGGGTGCGCGCCGCCCGCCCGGGCACCGTCGTGCAGCTGGCCTTCCTGGAGTTCATGCAGCCCGACCTGCCAGCCGCCGGGCGCGCGCTCGTGGACCGCGGGTGCTCTCGGGTCGACATCGTGCCCATGTTCCTCGGCGCCGGGGGCCATGTGCGCCGCGACCTGCCGCGCCTGATCGGGCTGCTGCGCGAGACCCATCCCGGCGTGCGGTTTGCGCTGCACGCCGCGATCGGCGAGGTCGAGTCCGTCACCGAGGCCATGGCCGCCGCCGCGGCGGCCACGCTGGACGCGCCATGAACCTGCACCAGTTCCGCTTCGTCCAGGAGGCGGTGCGCCGCAACCTCAACCTCACCGAGACCGCCAAGGCGCTCTACACCTCGCAGCCCGGCATCAGCAAGGCGATCCTCGAGCTCGAGGAGGAACTCGGCGTCGACATCTTCGCCCGCCACGGCAAGCGCCTGCGCCGCGTCACCGAACCCGGCCAGCAGGTGCTCAGGTCCATCGAGATCATCATGCGCGAGGTCGCCAACCTCAAGCGCATCGGCGAGCAGTACAGCAAGCAGGACGCGGGCACGTTGTCGATCGCGACCACCCACACCCAGGCGCGCTACTTCCTGCCCGGGCCGGTGGCGCAGCTGCGCCGGCGCTTCCCGAAGGTCCAGGTCGTGCTGCACCAGGGCATGCCGGAACAGGTGGCACGCATGCTGCTCGACGACGTGGCCGACATCGGGCTGGCCACCGAGTCGCTGACGACCTACGAGGAACTGGTCACCCTGCCGTGCTACGAGTGGCAGCACGTGCTGGTGGTGCCCTCGGCGCACCCGCTCGCCCAGGTCGAGCGGCCGACCCTCGAGCAGCTGGCCGCCGAGCCGCTGGTGCTCTACCACCCCACGGTCACCGGTCGCACCCGCATCGACCAGGCGTTCACGCGTGCACGCCTGAAGCCGACCGTCGCGCTGGAGGCGATCGACTCCGACGTCATCAAGACCTACGTGCGCCTGGGCCTGGGCATCGGCATCGTCGCCGAACAGGCCGTGCGCGACGACCCTCCCGGGGGCGATCTCGCCGCACGCCCGCTAGGGCACCTGTTCGGCAGCAACGTGGCGCGGGTGGCGTTCAAGCGCGGCGCCTACCTGCGCCAGTTCGTCTACGCCTTCGCCGAGCAGCTCTCCGACCGCCTGAGCCCGTCGCTGATCCAGCGCGCGATGGCGGGCAACGGTTCCGACTACGATCTCTGACGCCATGAACGCCCCAGACACCCTCCCCGCCCCGCCCGCCGTCACCAGCCGCCTGCCCCGCGTGGGCACGACGATCTTCACCGTGATGTCCGCGCTGGCGCAGCAGACGGGCGCCGTCAACCTCGGGCAGGGCTTCCCCGACTTCGACTGCGACCCCCGCCTGCTCGACCACGTGACCGACGCCATGCGCGACGGGCTGAACCAGTACCCGCCGATGGCCGGGGTGCCCGCGCTGCGCCAGGCGATCTCTCGCAAGATCGAGACGCTCTACGGCCGGCGCTACGACGCCGATGGCGAGATCACGGTCACGGCCGGTGCCACCCAGGCCATCCTGACGGCCATCCTGTGCTGCGTGCACCCGGGCGACGAGGTCATCGTGCTCGAGCCGTGCTACGACAGCTACGCGCCGAACATCGAACTGGCGGGCGGGCGCGTCGTGCGCGTGCCGCTGGTGCCCGGCAGCTTCAGGCCCGACTTCGCCCGCATCGAGGCCGCGATGTCGCCGCGTACCCGGGCGATCGTCGTCAACTCGCCTCACAACCCGAGCGGCACCGTCTGGACGCGCGACGAGATGGAACGGCTGGCCGCGCTGCTGGCGCCCACCGACGTGTTGCTCATCTCGGACGAGGTCTACGAGCACATGGTCTACGACGGGGTGCATCACGTCAGCGCCGCGTCGATCCCCGAGCTCGCGCGCCGTGCCTTTGTCGTCTCGAGCTTCGGCAAGACCTATCACGTCACGGGCTGGAAGGTCGGCTATGTCGCCGCGCCGGCCGCGCTGACGGCCGAGTTCCGCAAGGTCCACCAGTTCAACGTGTTCACCGTCAACACGCCGGTGCAGCACGGGCTGGCACGCTACATGGCAGACCCCGAGCCTTACCTCGGACTGGCCGCGTTCTACCAGCGCAAGCGCGACCTCTTCCGCCAGGGGCTGCAGGCCACCCGGCTGCGCCTGCTGCCCTGCGAGGGCACGTATTTCCAGTCCGTGGACTACAGCGCGGTCAGCACCTTGCCGGAGGCCGACTTCTGCCAGTGGCTGACACGCGAGGTGGGCGTGGCCGCGATTCCACTGTCGGCCTTCTACGAGGGTGGTTTCGAGCAGCGCATCGTGCGCCTGTGCTTCGCCAAGCGCGACGAGACGCTGCGCGGGGCCCTGGAGCGGCTGGCGCGGGTGTGACACCGCGACGCGGCCGCAGCGGCCGCGCCGCCTTCAGGCCGGCCGGCCGCGCTGCGCGTCGATGAAGATGCCGCGATCGCCCGTGGCGCCCTTCAGGTCGAGGTCGATGCCACCCAGGGCGGTGGCCGGGTCGCGGCGAAGCGCCGACAGGGCCAGTGACGTCGCCGCCGTCGCGTCGAACTCGGTGCCGTCGGCCAGCGGCAGAAGCAGGTCGACATCGCCTGCACTGCTGCGTTCGCGCTCGTTGAGGTCCCGGGCGACCGCGTAGAGCAGCAGCACGTCGCGGTAGGCAGGCAGGTCGAACAGCTCGCCGCGCGAACGCCGGAACAGCAGCGCCTCGAGCTCGGCCATGGCGTCGAGCGGCCGCGGCCACACGCTCTGCAGTCGCGGCAGCACGCCGGCGTAGTCCCCGAGCGAGCGCCCGTGCTGCAGGTCCGTGTCCCAGTCTGGCGCGTGGGCATTGAACCGGTCGTTGAAGCGATCGCGGACGCCCTCGTACGCGCGCCGTTCGTCACGCCGGCGGTGGATCTCCAGCAGCTTCAGGTACGGCAGCGGGCTGCCGCCGCCGGTATGCCGAAGGTGCTCGACGAGGAGATCGATCGCGGATTCGTCCTGACCGAGGACGACGAAGAAGTCGGCCTGCTGTTCGAGATCGATCAGCTCCTCGATCGACACGTCGCGGGCGATCTCGGCGCCGAGCACCGGCAGCGCCAGCGTGCGCTCGGTGATCGGCTCGATCGGCAGCGTGGACGGCCTGCCGGCAAGCGCCGACGAGCCGGGGGCAGACCGGTCGATCTCGTCCGCCGGCGCAGGCGCCTCGGGGCGCACAGCCGCGGGGATGGACAGGCCCTCTTCGCCTTCGAGCACCGAGTTGACCAGCGGGATCGGCGCGGTCGCCACGGTCGCTGGCCCGACGGTCGCCGGGCCGTGCGCCGAGAGGGCCGCGTCGGCCGCCTCGTGCCAGCTGCGCTCACGCTCGGCCTGCACGGACCGCAGGCGCCACGCCAGCCATCCCGCCAGCACCAGCGCAGCGAAGAGGGCCAGCAGCAATGGCGTCGCGAGGCCCGCCGAGCCCTCGGCGGCGACCATGCGCTGCCGAAGCTCGGCCGCCTCGGCATCACGGGCGCGGTATTCGCGCTGCAGACGCGCGACATCCTGCTCGAGCGCCCGGATGCGCGCCGCCGACTGCGAAGCCGCGGCCGCCGCAGCGCGCGCTGCGCTGGCCGCGGCCTGCACGGCCGCAATGGCTTCCTCGACGACGGCCGCCGACGGCGCGACCGCCTGGCGCGGTGCCGGCTGCAGCCTGTCGACCTCGAGCCGCGGTGCCTCGCCCGCGGGCGCCGCAGCGCGCCGCAGAGGCGCGGGTGGCGCGGCGGCAGGACGCGCCGGCGCCGACGCGGCACGGGCGGGCACAGGGGCGGCGGTGGACGCCGCACCAGGGCCGGTGGCCACACTGCGCGCTTCGTTGCGGCGTTGCTGCGCTCCCGGCAAGGGGGTCGCCTGCGACGACGGCGCAGTCGCAACGCGTTCGGGCGCCGCGACGAGCGTCGCCGCAGGGGCGCTGCCCAGGGGCGGCGGTGCGAGAGCCAAGGCCACGGGTACCGTGACGGGCGACGGCGCGATGGCGGGCGGGTCGGCGAACAACACGAGACGGTGCGTCACGCGCGCGCCACACCCAAGGCCCAGAGACACGTCCACCACCGGTTCGTCCACCGGCACCGTGGTCAGCACGCGGACCAGCGCCGAGCCGGCCGTCTGGCGGACGATGACGCTGCGCACCGCAGGCGCGGCAAGGCGTCGCTCGCCGATCATGACCTCGGCCGCGACGCAGGACGGCTCGAGCACCTCGCCGGCATCCAGACGCACCTCGAAGCTGAAGTCGAGCGCCTGCCCAAGCACGGCCGCCGTCGGCAGCGACCCGATGCCCAGCGCGGCGGCCGAGCCGGAAAACGCCAGCCCGGCGGCAAGTGCGAACGACGATCTGGACAGGGGCCGAATCTTGGGCATGCAGCGGGTGGCGAGCCAAAGGCGCGATGAGCCTAGCACGCCTGGTTACAGTTGCTCCGCGAGGTACGCCCCCCCTTCGTGGCGCATGACACAATCCTGCGGCCTCGGCCGGGTCCGGCCGCCATCTCGGGGATGCGGACGATGCCCTCAGAACTGATCTCGGAACGCCGCGAAGGCACCCTGGTGCTGACGCTCAGCGACCCTGCCACGCGCAATTCCCTGTCGGCCCAGGCGTGCAGTGCGGGCATCGAGGCGCTGGGCACTGCCGAGTCCGATCCCTCGATCCGCTGCGTCGTGCTGCGCGGCGACGGCCAGCACTTCTGCGCCGGCGGCAACCTGCAACGGCTGCAGCGCGTGCGTCACGAACAACCCGAGGTCCAGGCGGCGTCGATGGAGCATTTCCACGGCTGGATCGAGGCCATCCGTACCTGCCCCAAGCCGGTGATAGGCGCCGTGGAGGGCTGGGCCGCGGGCGGAGGCTGCTCGCTCGCGCTGGCCTGCGACCTGATCGTCGCCGCCGAGGACGCGAAGTTCATCATGTCGTACGGCCGCATCGGCCTGTCGCCCGACGGTGGTGCGAGCTGGCACCTGGCCCGGCTGCTGCCGCGCGCGGCAGCGCTGAAGATGCTGTGGCTTCCCGAGCCGATGGACGCGCGTCAGTGGCTCGAATGGGGCCTGCTGAGCGAGCTTGCCCCGCCCGGGCAGGCGCTGACGGTCGCGCTGGCTCTGGCCGGGCGTCTGGCCGGGATGGCCCCGAACGCGGTGGCCAGCGTCAAGGAGCTGATCGCCACCGCGCCGATGCGCGAGCTGCGCCCGCACCTCGACGCCGAGCGCGACCACTTCGTGCGCAACCTGTTCCATCCGAACGGCGGCGAGGGCATCAGCGCCTTCGTCGACAAGCGCGCCCCGCGCTTCGAGTGAGCGGCAGGCGGGACTTCAGGTGTCGTAGCCCGGCATCCGTCGATCCAGCCGCCTCAGCAGACCCGGCCAGGTCAGGCCGGCGCCCAGGCCGCGCGTCGCCGCGGCGGCCTGCTGCCGTGCGGTGGCGATGATCTCGGGGTGGACGTGCACCAGTTCACCGCCGCCTGCCTGGGCACGGACCTGGATCGCGCAGACCGTCTCGAAGATGTACATCGACAGGAAGGCGTCGGCCACGCTGGCGCCGACCGTCAGCAGGCCGTGGTTGCGCAGCATCAGGAAGTTGTTGCCGCCAAGGTCGCGCACCAGGCGAGGCTTCTCGTCGTCGCGCAGCGCGACCCCCTCGTAGTCGTGGTAGCCAAGGCCGGAGAGCACGAAGATAGACTGCTGCGAAAGCGGCAGCACCCCGCCCTTCTGCGCCGACACCGCGATGCCGTCACGCGTATGGGTGTGCAGCACGCAGCCGGCGTCGGGGCGGGCGCCGTGCACGGCGCTGTGGATGACGAAGCCCGCGGGGTTCACCTCGAAGGGCGAGTCGTCGAGCTTGCGGCCCTCGTGATCGACCTTGACCAGCGCGGACGCCGTCATTTCCTCGAACATGAAGCCGTAGGGGTTGATGAGGAACTGACCCTCGGCGCCGGGGACGCGGGCGCTGACGTGCGTGAACACCAGGTCGTCCCAGCCGAACAGCGCGACGAGCCGGTAGGCGGCCGCAAGATCGACGCGCACCCTCCACTCCTCGTCGGTCACGTCCTCGCGGCGGTTGCGGATGTGCAGGGCACTGGCTGGCATCTTCGGTCCTCCTGTCGGGGTCGGTTCACAATGCCATCGTCGCGCGCCTGTCGCGCCTGAGACAAGCCATGATTACCCCGGTTCTTACAATCGAAGAGCGTCACAACATCGAGACCGGAGCGTGGTTTTCCAAGCTGTCGCTGCCCTTGCGCAACGCCATCCTCGAGCGCGCTCTGGTGCGCCGGCTCCCCGACGGCAACCCTCTGGCCTCGCGGGGAACGCCTGCCGAGGAGTGGGTGGGGGTGGCGCGCGGCGCGGTACGGGTGAGCTCGGTCTCGCTGTCGGGCAAGCAGGTCACGCTCACCTACGTCGAGCCCGGCACCTGGTTCGGCGACATCGCCCTGTTCGACGGCCTGCCGCGCACGCACGATGCCGACACCCACGGCGACACCACGCTGCTGTCGGTGCGCAGGGCCGACTTCCACCAGCTTCTGGCGCAGCACGTCGAACTCTACGATGCCTTGTTGCGGCTGAACTGCCGCCGGCTGCGCCTGATGTTCGACCAGTTCGAGGACCTCAACACGCGGCCGCTGCAGGCCCGCCTGGCCAAGCAGCTGCTGCTGCTGGCCAAGAGCTACGGCATCCCGCGCGGCGAGGAGATCCGCATCGGGCTGCAGCTCGCGCAGGAGGATCTCGCGCAGCTGCTCGGCGCCTCGCGCCAGCGCGTCAACCAGGAACTCAAGGGCTTCGAGCGCGAAGGCGCGGTGCGCGTCGAGCCTTCGCGCCTGGTGGTGCTCTCGCGCGAGAAGCTCATGGCCATCGCCGAGCGCTGACGCGCTGACGCGGCCCAACCACCACCAACGGCGGAGACACCCGGATGGAACAGTTCACAGGCACCCGCCCCGTCGCGCAGAGCCACGCCTTCGACGTCGCTGCGCTGGAGCGCCACCTGGCCGCCAACCTGCCGGGGTTCGCCGGCCCGCTCTCGGTCGAGCAGTTCAAGGGTGGCCAGTCCAACCCCACGTACAAGCTCGTCACGCCAGGCCAGTGCTGGGTGATGCGCACCAAGCCCGGCCCAGCGGCCAAGCTGCTGCCTTCGGCGCACGCCATCGAGCGCGAGTTCCGGGTGATGAAGGCGCTGGCAGCGACCGACGTGCCCGTGCCGCGCATGGAACTGCTGTGCGAGGACGAATCCGTGATCGGCCGCGCCTTCTACGTCATGCAGTTCATGGACGGGCGCGTGCTGTGGGACCAGTCGCTCCCAGGCATGGGCAACGCCGAACGCGCCGGCATCTACGACGAGATGAACCGCGTGATCGCCGCGCTGCACCGGGTCGACGTCGCGCACGCCGGGCTGGCCGACTACGGCAAGCCCGGCAACTACTTCGTGCGCCAGATCGGCCGCTGGTCGAAGCAGTACCAGGCCTCCGTGACCGAGCAGATCACCGAGATGGACCGGCTGATCGAATGGCTGCCTGCGAACATGCCGGCCAGCGCGCTCGACGAGGCGCAGGTCTCGGTCGTGCACGGCGACTACAGGCTCGACAACCTGGTGTTCGCGCGGGACGCGCCGCGCGTCATCGCGGTGCTCGACTGGGAACTCTCCACGCTGGGGCACCCGCTGGCCGACTTCACGTACCACTGCATAGCCTGGCACATCCCGCCCGGCACCTTCCGGGGGATCGGGGGCCTGGACCTCCGGTCGCTGGGCATACCGGGCGAACGCGAGTACGTGGAGCGATACTGCCAGCGCACCGGGCGGGCGGACCCGGATGCGCTGATGGCCGACTGGAACTTCTACCTCGCCTACAACCTGTTCAGGCTGGCCTCGATCACGCAGGGCATAGCGCGGCGTGTCGTCGACGGCATCGCCGCGAGCGCGCACGCGCGCGGCACCAGCGACGCCACGCGACCCCTGGCCGAGATGGCCTGGCGCTTCGCCCAGGCGGCTCGACGCACCTGAACCCCACGCACCCCGCAAGGAGACGATGACCATGGACTTCAGCTATTCCGCCCGCACCGAGGAACTCCGGCAACGGCTGTCGGCCTTCATGGCCGAGCACGTGTATCCGGCCGAGCCGGCCTACAGGGACGAGATCGATGCCAACACCCGGGCCGGTCGTCGCTGGACGCCGCTCGAGGTGATCGAGAACGTCAAGCCGAAGGCCCGCGCCGCCGGCCTGTGGAACCTGTTCCTGCCCGAGAGCGAGTACGGCGCCGGCCTGAAGAACCAGGAGTACGCGCCGCTGGCCGAGATCATGGGCATGGTGCCCTGGTCCAGCGAGGTGTTCAACTGCTCCGCCCCGGACACCGGCAACATGGAGGTGCTGGTGCGCTATGGCAGCGCCGAGCACAGGAAGCGCTGGCTCGAGCCGCTGCTGGCCGGCGAGATCCGCAGCGCCTTCGCGATGACCGAGCCCGCGGTGGCATCGTCCGACGCCACCAACATCGAGGCGCGCATCGTGCGCGACGGCGACGAGTACGTGATCAATGGCCGCAAGTGGTGGACCAGCGGCGCCGGCGACCCGCGCTGCAAGGTCTTCATCTTCATGGGCAAGACTGACCCGGATGCGCCGCGGCACTCGCAGCAGTCGATGATCCTCGTGCCGGCGGACGCCCCGGGCATCACCATCCTGCGCCCGCTCAGCGTCTTCGGCTACGACGACGCCCCCCACGGCCACATGGAAGTGCTGTTCGAGAACGTGCGCGTGCCGGCATCCAACATCCTCCTCGGCGAAGGGCGCGGCTTCGAGATCGCCCAGGGCCGCCTGGGCCCCGGCCGCATCCACCACTGCATGCGGCTGATCGGCCTGGCCGAGCGCTCCCTGGCGTTGATGTGCAAGCGTGCCAGCGAGCGCACCGCCTTCGGCAAGACGGTGGCACAGCAGACGGTGACGCAGGAACGTATCGCCGAGGCGCGATGCATGATCGACCAGGCGCGGCTGCTGACGCTCAAGGCCGCCTGGATGATGGACATGGCCGGCAACAAGAGCGCCAAGGCCGAGATCGCGATGATCAAGGTCGTCGCGCCGCAGATGGCCTGCAAGGTGATCGACTGGGCGATGCAGGTTCACGGCGGCGGCGGCATGTGCCAGGACTTCCCGCTGGCCTACGCCTACTCGCTGGCGCGCACGCTGCGCTTCGCCGACGGTCCCGACGAGGTCCACCGCAACGCGATCGCCAAGCTGGAGCTGGGCAAGCACGTCCCGCGCTGAGGATGGCCCCGGCGACGCCCGTGCGGCGCCACCGCCGCGGGCTCCCGGAAGCCAGGGGCACCCCGCCCTGGCAGCAGCCGAGCTTCCGGCTCAGCGCTGTCGAGGCGGCTCGTCCGCAGCCGAGTCGCCGGGGAACCAGAGGCCGGGCGGCCTGTGCGGGGCAGCGGGGTCGACCAGCGGCTTGCCGAGGCGCCGCGACTCGCGGATGGCCGTCTCGAAGACAGACACCCAGGCCTTGACCTGCGCGGGCGTCGGTTCGGCCAGCGCGGTGCGCAGGCCCAGCCGTCCGCGGCTGATCATCAACACCAGCGGCTGCTCGCGGGACAGGGGCGCATTGGCCAGCGCGGCCGACAGCGGGCCCTCGAGCCAACGCCCGAGCCACTGCTTGACGCTGGATACACCGGCGAAGTGCTCCTTCAGCGCCCCGAGCTCGGCGCCCGTGACCTTGGGGAACATGACCAGCCAGCGCATCTCAGGTGGCGTCTGGTTGTCGATGCGCGTCTGCACGGACTCGACGTACTGCTCGAAGACCGATGTCTCCATCGCCGCCTGCAAGCCGCGGTCGAGCAGCATGACCTGGATGTCGGGAGCGAGGTTGAGTTCCGCGCGCAGCCGCAGTTCCGAGCCCTGGATGTAGGGGCGCTGCGAAGGACCCCATTCGAGCCGCCAAGGGTTCGCGCCGAGGCGGCCCTCGATGACGAAACCCTCCCCGCCCTTGGCCAGACGCAGGCTGGACTGACGCCCCTGGGCCCAATCGGCGAGTTCCGGCCACACATCGGCGGTTGCGGCCGCGGAGCCGCCACGGCCGAACCAGTGCTTGAGCTTGTCGAGCATGGGAGAGTTCAAAGGCAAGGCGCGATGGCCGAACGCAACGAAGACAACGCTGCCTGGCCAGTCTAGGGCTGTGCGCAGCGCGTCGATCGTCCGAAAAGGCACGGCACGACCCCCCAGACGGTCAGATCACGCGCTGGCGCGCGCCGCGCGTCGCGACTGCGCGGCATCGAGCCAGCCCAGGAGCCGCGGCCACAGCGACGGCCACTCGACGGGCTTGGCGGCGAATCCGGTCATGCCGGCCGCCAGGCAGGCATCACGATCCGAGTCGAAGGCCTGACCGGTCACGGCCACGATGGGAACGTCAACGAAACCAGGCAGCGCGCGCAGCCGGCGCGTCGTCTCGAGACCGTCGATCCCCGGCATGTTCAGGTCCATCAGGACGAGATCGAAGCTCGTCTGGCCCGAGACCTGCAGCGCCTCTTCTCCGCTCGCGACGGACGTGACCGCGAGGCCCGCTCCTGTCAGCATCCTCTCGGCAAGCCGGCGGCTGACGCGGTTGTCCTCGACGAGCAGCACCCGCGCACCGGCGTGGGCCTCGCGGATGCGTTGCTCGGCGTCGTCGGTCCCGAAGGCCGGTTCGATACCGCTGCAGGCAGCAGATGCCTGGTCGAGCTTGACCAGCAGCCAGAAGTTGCTTCCCTTGCCGGGCACGCTGTGCACGCCGGCGTCGCCTCCCATCAGGCGCGCGATCTCCCGCGTGATCGCCAGACCCAGGCCAGTGCCGCCACGTGCGCGC
This sequence comes from Rubrivivax sp., assembly GCA_044374875.1. Lineage (GTDB taxonomy): Bacteria > Pseudomonadota > Gammaproteobacteria > Burkholderiales > Burkholderiaceae_C > Rubrivivax. Next base: position 4,742 of record JBILNT010000041.1, on the reverse strand, counting down.
CGCTGGTCAGCTTCGAGTCGAGCGAATGCGGTGAACAGCCTCGCTGCGTCGTCGCCCGCGATGCCCGGCCCGGTGTCCCGCACCTCGATGCGGACCCACACACCGGCTGCCGCCGGACCTGCGAGGCGCCGGCAGACGATGGCGATCGCGCCGTGGTCGGTGAACTTGATCGCGTTGACCGCGTAGTTCAGGATCGCCTGGCGCAGGCGAGCGGCGTCACCGGTCACGCGATCCGGCACGTCGCCGAGGTCCACGCTGAGCAGGAGACCCTTCGTCGCGGCCTCCGGGCCGATGAGCTCGGCCACGCCGCGAACCAGCGCGTGCAGCGAGAACGGCTGGACGCTCAAGGTCATCTTGCCGGCCTCGATGCGCGCGACGTCGAGCACGTCCTCGATCACCGACAGCAGGTGGCGGCAGGCCACCTCCACGGTCCCGATGCTGTCGGACTGCGAAGTGGACAGCCCGCTTCGCCGCAGCAGCTCGGCGTGCCCCAGGATGGCGTGCAGCGGCGTTCGGATCTCGTGGCTCATCTGCGCGAGGAATGCGCTCTTGGCCGCGCTGGCGGCGCGGGCGTCGTCTCGCGCGCGAAGCGCGTCGGTCTCGGCCTGCTTGAGCTCGGTGGCGTCGACCGTCACCCCGGTCAGCGTGGCCCCGCCCTGCTCGCCCGGGTCGGTACGCCTGCAGATCACGACGTACCAGCGCTCCCGCCCGGCATCGTCGAATGCCCGGAAGCCGTAGCGCCGGTCGCCGCCACCATGCGCCGCCGCAGACAGTTCCGCCCCGACCCGGTCGCGGTCGTCGGGGTGGATTCGGGACAGGAAGTCGTCGACCTGCACGGGCCGGTCTGCCGCCAGCCCGAACATGGTCAGCGTGCGCGGCGTCGCCCACACCCGCGAGCTGGGCATGTCGATGGTCCAGATGCCGGCGTCCACCGCCGAGGCCGCCAGCGCCAGGCGCTGCTCCGACTCGCGCAGCCTGGCGTCCCTCTCGCGAATCTGCCTGTCCAGTTGCCGCCCCGCCAGGAGGTCGGCACTCAGCCACCACGCCAGGACGACCAGGCCTGGCAGGAAGTTGGGGCTGGCCAGGACGGGCAGGCGCACGAAGCCCCAGTAGGCCAGGGTTCCGAGCAGCGTGCCGGCGATGATCGCGAGCATGAAGCTCAGCCCGACGACCACCGCGGCAAGCCGCTCCCTTCGCCGCACCAGCTGCCAGGTCGCGTGGACCACGAAGCAGATCGCCAGCACCAGCGACAACTGCCCCACCAGCATTGCCGGGTGGGGTGTGCCGACCGGGACTGCCATGTTGGCGCCGAACACGACGACGTGCTCGACCGCCGTGATCTCGCGAAAGTTGGCGTTCGGCGTGGAAAAGGCGTTGAAGAGGGTGAACAACCCGCGAAGCCCGACTGCCGCGGCACCGAGCCGGGCACTCCCCGCCCGCAGCACCACGAGGAAGCACCAGATGAGCCCGGCCAGCGCAGCCAGGGCGGCGAAGTGCTGGAGGCACAGGGCGCGTCCGTAGCTGGCGGGATCGACGGCCTCGAGCACGCGCAATTCAGTCAGGGCCAGCGCAGCGACGGCGATGGACAGGAAACCGAGCGCTCCGTTGGCACGGGCCTGCCGGTCGCGCAGCCACACCGGCGCGTGGACCATCGCCAGCGTCGCGGCGAAGGCCGCGACGGACAGATAGACCACATCCAGCCAGTTCATGCGGTGGGCGTCCAGGCGCAGGCGCGCATCGGCGCATGCTACTGCGCAGCCCGCTCGAGCGCATGGGGCAGGCGGCCCGCGGCGACCGGCGCCCGAGCACTCCTCCACGGCCAGGAGAGGTCGAATGCGCCGGATGCGCCGGGCCGGCCGTCGGCGCACGCCTAGAATCACCGACGCTGGCGCCGGCTCGAATCCACCACCGGTCAAGGCCACGCGACGTTAGCTCAGTCGGATAGAGCAGCGGTCTTCTAAACCGCAGGTCAGGGGTTCGATTCCCTTACGTCGCGCCAAGAAAACACGTTATGAATCAAGCACTTAGACCGCAAAACCCTTTGGCCTGCTTTGGCCCGTTTTGCCCTGGTTTGGTACACTGAATGTACCAAGAGTGTGCCAATTTCATAGGTGAAGTCGGGGTCGCGTCTTGGTACAGTGAGCCTTCGTCTGCCAGTTGCATTGCTTTTGGGGCTTGCTATACTGTCTCTGCCAGACTGGCGCGAACGACCTGGAAGTCTGCCCTGACCCAGGTCATGGTCCTCGCGAGGTACTGGTCGATGGGTGGAGTGAGTGGGGTAGCGGGCACACTGGGAATGCATAACCAGCAGCTCTGAGGGCCCACCGCGAGCCGCCTTCCTCGCTTCCGCGAGGACCCCTTGGGGATCAAGAGAGCGTGCCTGGGACGCCGTGACCCGCTTCTGGCGGGAGGTGAGAAGAGCCCAGAGGGCAGGAACTCATGTTTCATGAGGTGCCTGCATGCACGCCCCTGCAAATTCGGTCAAGCGCGCCGATCTAGTCGAATCGGCCGAACTGTTTGCCAGAGTCCCTGGCTCCATCCAGCTCGACCGGCTGATTTCTGTCGATGAGCTCGCCGTGCTGCGCGGGCTGAATCGCTTCACCGTGTACCACATGACCCGCCTGGCGGGTCAGGGTGTCCTGACGCCAGGGGTGCTGCCGCCCATTCGCCGCGTCGGCAACAGGATCTTCTTTCTCGCCAGTGAGGTGAACGCCTGGCTGCAAGGCCTCGGCGCACAGACCGTTGCGCCGCGCGCGACGAAGCGCCGGCCTGGCAGGCCGAGCAAGGCAGAGGTGGTGGCGCGACGCGAGGCGGCGGGGGTGGCAGCATGAGCGCCGGCCAAACCCAAGCGGGCCGCCTGGTCCGGCTGCACCTGGTGCGCGATGCGCTACCTGTCACCGAGCGGCACCTCCGCCGCCTCCGGCTGGCAGGTAAGGCGCCTTGGGTGCATGCAACCAGACAGGGCCTGGCTGTTGACTGGGCCGCGGCCAGGCAGTGGGCCCTCCTGAACAAGGGAATCGATCTTGATCGGCGAGCCCGCCAGGCCCTGCCGGCCAGTCTGGCCAGCGCCCTGAGCCAAGCCGAAGCAAACACCAAAAACTGAGCCCCGGGGGTCTGAGAACCGCCCGGGGCCAGCCAGCAGCGTGCGTGAGAACAGCGTCCTGGAAGAGACGCCTCGATCATACATAACTGCTGGATCTAACGCAAGCGTTTCTCAGAACTTTGGGGCATGGAGCATCCATGTCCTTTGCAGTCACATCCCTGGTCCAGCTGCCGCAGCTCGGCATCTACCACGCCGAAGGCGACGCCCTGAGCAGGCTGGCGCGGCGCGAGCAGGTTGTCCTCGCCGCACTGGCCGTGCACCTCGACGCCGACCCCGCCAGTAAGGCCGGCCGGGCTGCTTGGCCTGGCGTCGATCGGCTCTCCACCATGACTGGCTACGCAAGGCGGACGGTCCTCCTCGCTCTGGCCGGGCTGACCTCTGGCGGCATCATCCGCCGTGAGCGGCGGACGGCGCGCGGCGAGCGCGGCCGGCTGGTCGGGCAGTCCAGCCTCACGACTGTGCACCCCGCCGTGCTGGCCGCTGCTGCTGAGCGCCGCCGGCTCAAGATCGGCGACGGCCGACTTGATTGGGCCGGGATCCCGCTGGAGGCGGCGCCGCGCGGTCTCGGCCTGCACCCCGCACCGGCTGGGCTGGGGACCACGTCGGGAAAGGCTCGGCAGCCGTTCCACCGTGGTGCAAAGGTTGCACCTAATCCTCCAAGCGGAACTCACACCCCCCCTTCAAAAAAAGCCCCGGCCTCGGCGGCGGCGACCGCCGCCCGCACCCGCCGCGCGGCCGCCGCCTTGCCCGCGGCCGACACCCACGCCGCAGGCGGGGGGGGTGTGATCTGTGCCGATCGGGCCGAAGCTCCCATCCAGGATCTCCTCCCAATTTCGGATCCAGGGGGGAACGACCAGCCGGCCGCGCCCGCCGCCGCGGGCGCGGGCAAGACGGAGGGCACCGCCGGCACGGGCGGCGGTGCCCGAGGTCTTGCAATCACTGTGTCCAGTTGCGCCGAGGCAGCGCGGGCAGACAGCCAGGGGGGGTCTGGGGGGGGACCGCGCGATCCGGCCGCCGAGGCCCGCCAGGTGCTCGCCTGGCTGGCCCAGCACGGCGTCGCCGGGCTCGAGGTCCAGCTCGCCCGGCGGGGTCCGGGCGGATTGGGCGGCACGTTCCAGCCGCCTGCCCTGGGCGGGCGGCTGCTGGGTTTGCAGCCTGGGCAGGCGGCGCCGGAGTCGGTGCTGGCTGCCCAGGCTGCGCTGAGCCAGCCGGGGACGCGGCCGGTGGAGCTGTACACCCGGGTGGTGCCAAGTGCGGCAACCCGGGTTGTGGTGCTGGACGATGTGCACCAGGCGGCGCTCGCGCGGCTGCGGGTGCTCAAGTGCGCCCGCGTTGTGGTGGAGACCAGCCCAGGTTCGCACCACGTGCTGCTGCTGTTGCCTAAGGCGAGCCCTCGGATCAAGTTCGGGCCAGAACGAGGCGGCGAGCTCGACAAGTCTCGCCGCGCGGAGGCCCAGCGTCGCCTGGCCGCCGAGCTCGGCAGCGACCCGGCAGCCACATCTGGCGACCGCCTTTGGCGGCTGCCTGGCAGCCTGAACTGGAAGCGCGGCGGCGCGCCGTTCGTGGCGCAGCTTTTGGAGTGTGTGGAGGGTGTGCCGGTACCGCGGGAGTGGCTGCTGGCGCAGCGGCGCGGCGACGT
>JBILNT010000203.1:0-5988 GCA_044374875.1 Rubrivivax sp. | reverse complement strand
TGCCGGCAGGTCCTCGAACAGGCCGACCGGCGCCTCGCCTTGGTGCTGGGGTTCGCTCATGGTCAAAGATTAGCCAGTTGCATGCCAATTACCAAGATGGCGAGAAAAACTCTCAGGCTCTCAGTGCAGCAGCGGCCGGCCGCGGCGGCGCCAGCCCTGCAGGCGGCGGCGCAGCGACGCGCCGTCTTCCGCGGCGGGGGTGTGCTCGAGGTAGGCGGCCACGTCGTCCGCCGCGTCGTCCAGGGACCCGAGCTGCGCATGCACCAGCCCGCGGTCGCGACGCTCGGCCCAGTCCTCGGGCTGCAGCACGACGAGGCGGTCGAGCACGGCCAGCAGCCGCGGCCAGTCGTGCGCGCCGCGGTGGATTTCCTTCAGGTTGCGCAGAAGCCGGGCGATGACCTCGCGCGGCGGCGCCGACTGCAGGAAAAGGCCCAGCGGCGCCTCGAATTCGCCCACCAGCCCGCGCTGCTGCCGGTAGGGCGCAAGCCGCTCGTCGAGCTGCTCGCGCGACAGCGAGTGGCCGGTGAAGGGGTCGATGATGACCTCGCCGCGCGGCAGGTGCAGCTTGACGAGGAAGTGCCCAGGAAAGGACACCCCGCGCGCCTCCAGCCCGATCTGCTCGGCGAGCTCGACGTACAGCAGCGCGAGCGTGATCGGGATGCCGCGCCGCGTGCGCAGCACGTCGGGCAGGTAGCTGTTGCGCCGGTCGTAGTAGTCGTTGACGTTGCCGCCGAAGCCCAGTTCCTGGAAGAAGTACTGGTTCAGCAGCCGCAGCCTCTGCAGCTTGGCGGCATCGGCCGGCAGGCGCCGCCGCAGCTTGTCGGCCAGGGCGTCGATCTCCGCCAGCACGGCCTGCGGATCCAGGCCCGGGTACTCGTCCTGCGCGACGGCAATCGCGGCCTCGAGCTGCGAGAAGCTCGCGTCGTCGGCCACGAGCGCCGCGAAGTACTGCAGCGGCGTCGGCGGGTCGAAGCGGATCGGCGGACTCATGGGGGGTGTTCAGCGTCGGCAGTGTAGGTCAGCCCCGGCGGACGAACTGCCGCAGGTCGATGCCGGCGACGCGCAGCGCGGCGAAGTACAGGACGATGGCGCCGGCGATCACCGCAGCCATCCAGCCCGCGCGAAGCGCCCACTGACCCTGCAGGCCGATCCAGTCGACGTGGCGCGCCGCCACGACGAGAAGCCCGGCGAGCAGCAGGTTTGCCGGCAGCAGCCTGACGACGAACCCGCCCCAATCGGGCCGGGGCCGGTAGACGCCCCGGCTCAGCAGACCGCGCAGCAGCACCAGCGCGTTGACCACGGCACCCAGGCCGATGGACAGCGCCAGGCCGGCATGGCCGAGCCAGGGCACCAGCACCAGGTTCATCGCCTGGGTGGCCACCAGCACCACGATGGCGATCTTCACCGGCGTGCGCACGTCCTGCCGGGCGTAGAACCCCGGTGCCAGCACCTTCACGGCGATCAGCCCGAGCAGGCCGACGCCGTAGCCCATCAGGGCGTGCACCGTCTGCTCGACGTCGCGGCTGGCGAACGCGCCGTAGTGGTAGAGCACCGCGATCAGCGCCTGCGGGAACAGCAGCAGCGCCAGTGCGCAGGGCAGCGACAGCATCACCACCAGCCGCAGGCCCCAGTCGAGCAGGTCGGAGTAGGCCTGGTCGTCACCGCGCCCCTGGGCCGCCGACAGCTGCGGCAGCAGGACCACGCCCAGCGCCACGCCCAGCAGCGCCGTCGGGAACTCCATCAGGCGGTCGGCGTAGGTGAGCCAGGACACCGCGCCCACTCCGACGTGCGAGGCGATCTGGGTATTGATGAGCAACGAGATCTGCGCCACCGACACGCCCAGCAGCGCCGGCGCCATCTGCCGCAGCACGTGGCGAACGCCCGGGTGATGCCAGGCCGCTGCGATGGACGACGGCGACATGCCGAAGCTCGGCATCGCGCCGATGCGCAGCAGCGCCGGCACCTGCACCGCCGCCTGCAGCAGCCCGCCGAGCATGACGCCGAAGGCCAGCGCCATGATCGGCTCGGTGTCGCTGCCGCGCAGCCAGGGCACGCCCCACCAGCAGGCCGCGATCACCGAGAGGTTCAGCAGCACCGGCGTGGCCGCAGGCACCGCGAAGCGCTTCCAGGTGTTCAGGATCCCCGCCGACAAGGCCACCAGGGACATGAAGCCGATGTAGGGGAACATCCAGCGCGTGAGCAGCACCGCGGTGTCGAAGGCCTGCAGCCCCGAGCCCATCAGCCAGACCAGCACCGGCGCGGCGACTACCCCGACCGCGCAGGTCGCCACCAGCACCCACAGCAGCAGCGTGGCCACGGCATCGATCAGCCGCCGCGTGACCTCGTCGCCCTCGCGTTCGCGGGTGGCGGCCAGCAGCGGCACGAAGGCCTGCGAGAAGGCGCCTTCGGCGAACAGGCGCCGGAAGAGATTCGGGATGCGGAAGGCGACGTTGAACGCGTCGGTGGCAGCGCTGGCCCCGAAGCTTGCGGCGATGAGCTGCTCGCGCACGAGGCCGGTGATGCGCGAGGCAAGGGTCAGCAACGAGACGGTCGAGGCGGCCTTGAGGAGATTCATCGGTGGCGCTTGCGAGCGCTGCAGTGCGGGTGGCCCGCTGGTGTGAGGGGGCGGGCGCCCGGGCCGACGTGACGCAGGCCGGGCGGTGAGGCGTCGTGGCGAGGTGCACCGACGGCGCGGCCCCACGGCAAGGGGCGCGTCCCGCCCTGTGGCCACGTCGGGCATTATAGAGAGCGTGCCGGCGGAACCCTCCGGAACGGGCGCGTCGTGCTACACTCCGCGCTTTTGCATCGCTCGCAACGCCACCCCTTCCAAGCATGGCCACCTCCGCAAAAGCCAAGAAGAGAACCGTCCGCATCGCCTCGGGCCGCAAGCGCGCCCGCCAGGACGTCGCCCTCAACGCCCACAACACGGCACTGCGCACCCGCTTCCGCACCGTGGTGAAGAACGTGCAGAAGGCGGTCGTGGCCGGCGACAAGGCCAAGGCAGCCGACCTTTTCAAGAGCGCGCAGAGCGTCATCGACTCGGTCGCCGACAAGGGCATGTTCCACAAGAACAAGGCGGCGCGCCTGAAGAGCCGCTTGGCCGCCAAGGTCAAGGCGCTGGCACTCGGCGCCTGAAGACGTCAGCGGTCCGCCGATGCAAGGACGAAGGGCCCCTCGGGGCCCTTCTTCATTTCCGGGCCATCCCCCCGCCCCCTGCGCGCCAGCCGGATCGGGTCAGGGCCTGGGAGTCATTCCGCTGTACCCGAAAGACGCGCCAAGACGCCCCGGATCAAGGCGCAAACCGCAGCCATGGCTCGGGCCATGGCGAGCCTCTGCAACAGCGAGACGGGGTGTCTTGGGGTGCAAGGCGGGCATGGAGGAAAGCCTCCCAGGCGCTCAGCTCTCGTCGGGCAGCAGGCAGGCGTCGACGACCTGCAGGCCGTTGTCGCGCGCGAAGTTGATGACGAAGTCCCAGGCCATCGGCTCGATGCCCTTGAGCGCCTCGCTGACGATCACGCACTTGACGCCGTTGATCACGCGCGGGAAGCAGTACGGCGAGTAGCCGATGTGCGCGCCCGGTTGCCCCTTCACGACGCCGGGGCGGAAGCTCGACATCGCGCCGGCCAGACGCTCGGCCCAGTCGCTGGGGCGGAAGGCCCGGCCCTCTTGCGTGATGCCCTGGATGAAGATCTGGCGAGGTTTGGGGGTCGTCATCGATGCTCGTGGCGGCAGCGTCATCGCCGCTCGCCCTGGACGGCGCCGGGATGGGCCCCAACGCCTCGCGGCCGGTTCTACCAGATCGTGGTTTCCGATCCCTGACGGCAGCCGCGCAGCGTGCCCCGGCCCTGCGGCAAGGCGCCGATTGTGCCGTGGAAATGTTGCGTTGCAGCAGGCGCGCGGGCGACCCGGACGCGCCGGACCGCACGCATAGAATCGACCCCCGGCCGGTGCGTGACCGAAAGGTCGCGACCCGGCTTTCCTGTTGGCGCACCCGCCTGCCGTGAAGGTTGCCATGAACGCTCCAGAACCCACCGTCACCCGCCCGATGCCCCACGTGCTCAACACCTACGGCCGCCTGCCGATCGCGCTCACGCACGGCCAGGGTTGCTGGGTCTGGGACACCGAGGGCCGACGCTACCTGGACGGCCTCGGCGGCATCGCGGTGAACACGCTGGGCCACGCGCATCCCAAGCTCGTGCCCGCGCTGCAGGAGCAGGTCGCGCGCCTGATCCACACGTCGAACTACTACGAGGTGCCGCTGCAGGAGGAACTCGCCGCGAAGCTCTGCGAGCTCTCCGGGCTGTCGGGCGCCTTCTTCTGCAATTCGGGCCTCGAGGCCAACGAGGCGGCGCTGAAGATCGCCCGCAAGTACGGCCACGACCGCGGCATCGACCGCCCGGAGGTGATCGTCTACGAGCGGGCCTTCCACGGTCGCTCGATCGCCACGCTGTCGGCCACCGGCAACCCGAAGGTGCACAAGGGCTTCGAGCCGCTGGTCGAGGGCTTCGTGCGCGTGCCGCTCAACGACCTGGCGGCCGTCGAGGCGGGCGCGGCGTCGAACCCGAACGTGGTCGCGGTGTTCCTCGAGACCATCCAGGGCGAAGGCGGCATCAACCCGGCACGTTGGGAGTACCTGCAGGGGCTGCGGCGGGTCTGCGACGAGCGCGGTTGGCTGCTGATGCTCGACGAGGTGCAGTGCGGGATCGGGCGCACCGGGAAGTGGTTCGCGCACCAATGGGCCGGCGTCCTTCCCGACGTCATGCCCCTGGCCAAGGGCCTGGGCTCGGGCGTGCCGATCGGCGCCGTGGTCGTCGGGCCCAGGGCGGTCGACGTCCTCGGTCCGGGCAACCACGGCACCACCTTCGGAGGCAACCCTCTGGCGATGCGAGCCGGTGTCGAGACGCTTCGCATCATGGAAGAGGACGACCTGCTGGCCAACGCCGCCGACGTCGGTGCGCTGCTCAAGTCAAGGCTCGAGCAGCGGCTCGGGGGGCTGCCAGGCGTCGCCGAGATCCGCGGCCAGGGCCTGATGATCGGCATCGAGCTCGACCGGCCCTGTGGCGTGCTGCTCGGCCGCGCGGCCGAGGCCGGCCTGATGATCAGCGTGACCGCCGACAAGGTGATCCGCCTGGTGCCGCCGCTGATCCTCTCGGCCGACGAGGCGGTTCGGATCGCCGAGATCCTGTGCCCGCTCGTGCAGGCCTTCCTCGCCGAATCCTGAGCCATGAAGCCCGGTGATCGACTGATGAAGCACTACCTGCAGTTCAAGGACCTGCGCGCCGAGGAGTATGGCTACCTGCTCGAACGTGCGCGCGTCATCAAGACGCGCTTCAAGAACTACGAGAAGTACCACCCCCTGGCCGACCGCACGCTGGCGATGATCTTCGAGAAGGCCAGCACGCGCACCCGCGTCAGCTTCGAGGCCGGGATGTACCAGATGGGTGGTTCGGTGGTGCACCTGACCACGGGCGACAGCCAGCTCGGCCGCGCCGAGCCGGTCGAGGACAGCGCGCGCGTCATCAGCCGGATGGTCGATCTCGTGATGATCCGCACCTTCGAGCAGTCCAAGATCGAACGCTTCGCGGCGCACTCGCGCGTGCCGGTCATCAACGGCCTGACCAACGAGTACCACCCCTGCCAGATACTGGCCGACATCTTCACCTTCATCGAGCACCGCGGCTCGATCCAGGGCAAGGTGGTGGCCTGGGTGGGCGACGGCAACAACATGGCCAACACCTGGCTGCAGGCGGCCGAGATCCTGGGCTTCACCGTCCACGTCAGCACGCCCAGCGGCTACGAGGTCGACCCGGCCGTGGCCGGCGTGCGCGACACGTCCTGCTTCAAGGTCTTCGACCACCCGATGGACGCCTGCCGCGGCGCCCACCTCGTCACGACCGACGTCTGGACGAGCATGGGCTACGAGGCCGAGAACGAGGAGCGGCGCAAGGCCTTCGTCGACTGGTGCGTCGACGAGGACATGATGGCCGT
>JBILNT010000040.1:0-21324 GCA_044374875.1 Rubrivivax sp. | reverse complement strand
CGGAAGCACAGCTCGTTGCAGATGGCGGCCCAGGTGCTGCTGACCTGAAAGTCGCCGACGTGGTGCGCCATGAAGCTGGCGCGCGGGCTGAAGATCGTGAGGTCGGAGCCACGCTGCTTCATCAGGCGCAGCTGGTTGGCCTCGATCGTCTCGCGGATCTCGTCGTCGCTGATCTTCAGGTCGGCGGCGCGCGGCATCGCCGCCGGGTCCTGGATGCCGGCGATCTGGGCGTTGCGCCAGGTCTCCAGTGCCTTCGGGGCCGTGGTGTAGTGGCCGTGGATGTCGATGATCATCGTGCGGTGTCCTGTGCGGGGAATCAGGCCGGGTCCATGCCCTGGCGACGCTTGGCCGCGGCCGCCGCGGGCGAGGCCATGAAGGCGATCAGGCGGCGCGCCGCCTCGGGCTGCGCCGCGGCCGTGCAGACCGCGGCGGAGAAGGTGGTGACGATCTGCAGCGGCTCGGGCATCGCGCCGATGACGTCGATGCCCGGCAGGTGCATCAGCTCGCTGAGCTGCTGGAAGCCGAGTTCGACCTCGCCGCGCGCCACCAGGTGCCCCACGGGCACGCCCGGCGGCGGGGTGACGATGCGCTCGCGGATCTCGTCGGCCAGCCCCCAACGCTCGAAAAGGCGCGCCAGCGCGACGCCGCTCGGGCCGGTGGAGTAGCCGACGCTGCGCGCCTGCTGCACGGCGCGGCGCAGCGCGTCCTCGGAGCCGATCTCGGGCCGTGGCGACCCCGCGGTCACGGCGATGGCGACGCCCGAATGCACCAGGTCGACCTTGCTGCCGGCCACGGCATGGCCCGACTGCAGCAGGCGGTCGATGGCATCGGAGGCCAGCACGACCAGGTCGAAGGCCTCGCCGGCCTGCACGCGCCGGGCGGCGTCGACGCCGCCGACCGACTCGATCGCGACCGCCTGCCCACTCTCGCGCTCGTACGCGGCGGCCAGTTCGGCCAGCAACGCGCGCGTGGCCATCGAGGAGATGCCGGTGATGGGAGTGCTCATGGCGACGGGCAGGCAGGCGGCTGCATGGGATGGCCTCGATTCTTGGCCAGCCCCAGCCATTCTTCAATGCGATTCCAGAACTAGCTGCTAGGCCGCTTCGGCATGACAATCACGGCATGGACCCGAAGCAGCTCGAGTACTTCGTGCACGTCGCCGAGATGGGCAGCTTCACGCGCGCCTCGAACTTCCTGCAGGTGGCGCAGCCGGCGCTCAGCCGCCAGGTGCGCTCGCTCGAGGTCGAGCTGCGCCAGCCGCTGCTGGAGCGCAACGGCCGGGGCGTGACGCTCACCGAGTCCGGCCAGCGGCTGCTCGAACACGCACGCGGCATCCTGGCGCAGGTGGAGCGGGCGCGGCTGGACCTCGAGGACCAGCGCGGCGCCGCGGCCGGGCGCTTCGTGCTGGCGCTGCCGCCCAGCCTGAGCCGGGCGCTGACGGTGCCGCTGGTGCAGGCGCTGCGCCAGCGGCTGCCGCGCGCCGTGCCCAGCATCGTCGAGGGGCTGTCGGCGTCGATGCTCGAGTGGCTGACGACCGGTCGCGTCGACTGCGCCGTGGTCTACAACGTGACGCCTTCGCCGGCGATCGACCTCGTGCCGGTGCTCGACGAGCCGCTGTTCGTGGTCTCGGCGCTGGCGCCGGGCGAGCCCGCCGAAGGCCCGCCCCTGTCGCTGCGCGCGGTGGCCGAGCTGCCGCTGGTGATCCCGAGCCGGCCGCACTCGCTGCGCATGCTGCTCGAGACAGCGCTGGCCGGCGAGGGCCGGCGTGCCCGCGTCGCGCTCGAGGTCGAGAGCATCCCGGCGATCCTCGACCTCGTGCGCGAGGGCGGCGTGCACGCGGTGCTGTCGCGCAACGCCATCCGCGCCAGCGGCCGCGAGGCGGCGTTCCAGCTGCGGCCCATCGGAGCGCCGCCGCTGGTGACCACGCTGTGGATCGCCACCTCGGCGCAGCGCCCCCGCGGCCCGCTCATCGAGCAGGCCACGGCGCTGCTGCGCGAACTGCTGCTCGAGCATTGGCGATGACGACGGCGCACCCGGGCGCCGCGGCGCCCGCGACCACGCGGGTGCTGTGGATCATCCCGGCGGTGTACTTCCTGTTCGTCGCCGGGGAGTTCACGGCGATGACGCAGCTCGCCCTGCAGCTCACCGCGAGGGGCGAGAGCGCGCTGGCCGTTGGCGTGCTCGGCTCGGCGCTGTGGGCCGGGCTGTTCGTCGCCAGCACGCGAGCCCACGCCTGGGTCGAGGCGCACGGCCACGCCCGGGTGTTCGTCGGCGCCTCGGCCGCGGCCGTGCTGGCGGTGGCCACGCTCCCGGCGCACGAATACTACGCCGGCTGGCTGGTGGCGGTCACGGCGCTGGGCCTGGCGGGCGGGCTGGTGTGGGTGGCGGGCGAATCCTGGCTGGCCGAGGCGGCGCCGCGCGAGCGCCGCGGGCTGCTCGTCGGCCTGTTCGAGACCTCGGTGGGGCTCGCGCTGCTGGCCGGGCCGCTGCTGGTCTCTCTCGGGCTGGCCACCAGCACGGACCCGCTGCTGATCGCGCTGGCGGGCGTGGCGCTGGCCTTCGCGGCGTCGCTCGCGCTGCTCGGGCACGCGCCGCCGCCGCACGACGAGACGATCGGCGGGGCGGGAACGCAGGCGGCCAGCGACTGGAAGGCGGTGGCGCTGCCGCTGGCCGCGCTGGCGGCGGTCGGCGGGCTGATGGAAAGCGGCATCTCGGCGCTGCTGCCGTCGATCTCGATGCGGCTGGGCTTCGAGGTGCAGGCGGCGGCCTTCCTGGGCGCGGTGATCGGTGCGGGCAGTGCGCTGCTGCAGTCACCCTTCGGCGCGCTGGCCGACCGCATCGGCCTGCCGCGCGCGATGGGGCTGGCCTGGGTGCTGATCGTGGCCACCACGGCCGCGCTGGCCGCCGCGGCCGGCCACCCCGAGCACGTGCTGTGGGTCGCCGGCTTCGTGCTGGGCGGGGTCGGTGGCGCGGTCTACACGTTGATCGTCATCGAGCTCGGCCACCGGCTGGCCGGCGGCGCGCTGGTGCGCGCGATGGGCCTGCTGGTCACGGCCTACACCGGGGGCACGGCCGGCGGGCCGGCGCTGGGCGGCTGGCTGTTCGACGCCACGGGCTTGCGCGGCCTGGCCCTGATGCTGCTGGCGCTGGCGATCGTCGGCGCGGTGCTGGCTTGGCGAGCACTGTCGGGGTCGCGGGCGCCGCCTTCACGCGCCTGACCGCCATCAAGCCCGGGCGCGCTGGCGAACCCGTGCCTCAGCCGATGCTCTCGACCTGGCGAGACTGCGTGTAGGCGCTGCCGAAGCGGTTGGCCAGGAACTCGGGCAGCTTCACCTGCTCCTGGCGTACGAAGCCGCGCTGCGGCAACCGGCCCTCGCGGAACAGGTCGACGGCCGCGCAGACGCCCGCGGCGGTCGTGATCTGGATCGCCGACAGCGGCTCGCCCGCGCCGCGCTCGGCGAAGATCTTGCGCGCGAAGACCTCCTGCACGAGGCTGCCGCGCTTCATCCCGCTGACGGTGACGAACACCAGCACCACGTCCTGCATGGTGCTGGGCACGGCGCGGCGCAAGATGGTCTTGAGGGTCTCGGGCTCGCGCCCGAGCAGCAACTCCTCGAGCAGGAACTTCATCAGCTCACGGTGGCCAGGGTAGCGCACGCTCTTGTAGTCGAGCGTGCGCACCCGGCCGGCGAGTGTCTCGCACAGCGTGCCCAGCCCCCCGGAGGTGTTGAAGGCCTCGTACTCCACGCCGTCGAGCGAGAAGTGTTCCAGCCCCTCGAGCGGCAGCACCTCCAGGCGCTGGCCGTCGCGGATCGCCTCGCAGGGGTGGATGTACTCGTTGATCAGCCCGTCGACGCTCCAGGTCAGGTTGTACTTCAGCGAGTTCGTCGGGAAGGCCGGCAGCGCACCGACGCGCATCTTGACCTCGTGCACCTCGTCGAAGCCCGTCGCCAGGTGGTGCGCGACGATGCCGATGAAGCCGGGCGCCAGCCCGCACTGCGGCATGAAGGCCACGGGCGAGCCTTCGGCGAGCTTCTGGATCGCGCGTGTGGCGGCCACGTCCTCGGTGAGGTCGAAGTAGTGGCAGCCGGCCTCGCGGGCCGCCGTCGCCGCCAGCGTGGCCAGGTGGTAGGGCAGCGCGTTGACGACGGCGTCGTGGCCGCGCATCACCTCGACCAGCATCGCCGCGTCGCCGGTGTCGGCCCGGCGGGTGCGCACGGGTTCACCGTCGAGCAGGGCCAGCGCCTCGGCGCTGCGATCGACGACGGTGACCTCATAGTCGCCACAGCGCCCGAGCAGACGGGCGATCGTCTGGCCGATGTGGCCGGCGCCAAGCAGGACAGTGCGCATGGAAGACTCCTCCGTAAGTGCGGCGGAAGTCTAGGAAGGGACGCTGACGAAAGAAAGGACGATTTCGACGAACAGCGAGTACTTTCTGTCGCATCGACAATTTACATCGTCATAATGACGACATCATGCCCCGCGATGACCTCGACCGCCAACTGCTCACGCTGCTGCAGGCCAACGCCCGCGACAGCGCCGCCAACCTGGCGCGGCGGCTCGGGGTGGCACGCACCACGGTACTTGCGCGCATCGCTCGCCTGGAGCGCGAAGGGGTGATCGTGGGCTACACGGTGCGGCTGGCCGCCGACGAGGCCGACCGCTCGGTGCAGGCCTGGGTAGGCATCGTCACCGACCCCAAGAAGGCGCGCGCCGTGGTGCAGCGCCTGTCGCGCCTGCCGGAGCTGCGCCAGCTCAGCTCGGTCAGCGGCGAGGTCGACTACGTCGCGCTGTTGCGGGCTGAATCCACGCAGCGCCTGGACGCGCTGCTCGACGAGATCGGCGAGATCGACGGGGTGATGCGCACGACCAGCTCGGTGGTGCTTGCCGTGCGCGTGGATCGCAGCGCCTGAAGGAGCGGGCTCAGGTGCTGAGCTTGCGGCCCAGCCGCTCCTCGACCTTCGCCGTCTTCGACTGAAGCCGCCCCGCCGGCCCGGCGCGCCAATCGACCTTCAGGTTCACGGCGATGCGATTGCAGTCACGCTCGAGTTCGCGGAAGCACGCCGTGACCAGCGCCATGCAGGCGTCCCACTCGCCTTCGACGATCGTGCCCATCGGCGTGAGCTGGTAGGGCAGCCCGCTGCGGTCGATCACGTCGAGGATGCGCGCCACGTAGGCGCTGACGCTTTCGCCCTGCCCCGCCGGGGCCATCGAGAACTCCATCAGGACCATGGTTCAGTCTCCTGGTTCGTGGACACGCGGCGGCACGATGCGCGCGAAGCGCTCGGCCACCACCTTCAGCACCTGGGCAGGGAGATCGGGCGGCGGCTGCGCGGCACCGTGCGCCGCGCACCAGGCCTCGGCCACGCTGGTCAGCGCATCGGCGCGGTAGCGACGCTCGGAGCCCGCGCGCGCCTCGAAACGGTTGGCCGCCTCGGTCAGTTCGCGCGGGTCGGCGCTGGCCACGATCACCGCGTGGGCCAGCACCAGCGGCCTGCCCTCCACGCGTCGCCACGCCTGCGCGGTGCCCACCAGCTTGCGGCCACCGCTGGCGAGGTTGAAGCGCCCATCGCAGAACGAGCCTTCGACCGCCTGCGCCTCGCTGGTGACGTCGAGCCGCGCGAACGCGGCGGCGAGCTCGCCGGTCAGCGCACGGTAGATCTCGTCGGTGCCGCTGGGCGTGGCGCTGCCGGCCGGCCACAGCAGGCTGAGGTTCAGCACACCAGGCCCCTGGGGCACCAGCCCA
This sequence comes from Rubrivivax sp., assembly GCA_044374875.1. GTDB lineage: Bacteria > Pseudomonadota > Gammaproteobacteria > Burkholderiales > Burkholderiaceae_C > Rubrivivax. The sequence continues at coordinate 15,578 of JBILNT010000040.1, read as the reverse complement.
CCGCCCGAGGCGCGCACCTGCACCGGCCAGCCTGCGGCCGCGGACCCGGCGCACGCGGCCTGCCACCGCGGCAGGCGCTCGTAGCTGCGCGGAACCACCAGCCCCCGGGCGCCTTGCCACAAGTGCGCCACGGGACGGCCGCCGGACGCCACCTCGCGAAGCCACGCGTCCTCACACGCCGTGCCGTCGTGCAGCGGCTTGCGATGCACGGCAACGAAGCCGAAGGGCGGCAGCGCGTCGGGGCCGACGGTCATGCAGGCCAGCCTGCCTGGCTCATCCAGCGACGTGACGTCTGATGAGCGCGTTGACGTCGCTGGCCTTCTCCATCATGACCATGTGCCCCGCGCCGTCGAACACCTCGACGCGCGCGCCAGGGGGCGCGTGGCCTGCGTGCGCGGCCGGCACGATGCGGTCCTCGCGACCCCAGACCACGAGCACCGGGATGCCCGTGCCTTCGAGTTCCAGGCCCGGCTGCTCGGCCTGCCGGCCGCCCGCGAACAGGCCGGACGCCAGGTTGCGCAGCAGCTCCGTCACGCCGTCGAGCCGCTTGTACTTCAGCAGGTCGTCGAGGAGTTGGCGGGTCACCAGGTCGGGATTGGCGAAGAGCTGCTCGACCACCGGCTTGAGCTCCCGCCGCGACTCGGCCGAGACGAAGCCGTCGATGTAGCCGAGGTTGATCTCGCTGCCCAACCCGGCGCTGTTGACCAGCGTGAGCGAGGCCACGCGCTGCGGCTGGTCGAGCGCCAGGCGCGAGGCGATCGCACCGCCCATCGAATGACCGACGAGGTGCGCTCGCGGCACGCCGACGGCGTCCATGAAGCGGGCGACGAAGCCGGCCAGGTCTGCGAGCGAAGTGCCTGGCAGGCGCGGCGTGGACTGGCCGTGGCCGGGCAGGTCGAGCGCGATGACGGGCGCCGATTCGGCCACCGCGTCGAGGTTGAACAGCCAGTTGTCCAGGTCGCCGCCGAAGCCGTGGAGGAACAGCACCGGAACGCCGCCGCCCTCGCCGCGGCGCGCGTGGCGCACCTTGATGCCGTCGACCTCGGTGAACTCGTAGGCCGAGGCCTCCTCGTCCTCGCCGCTGCCCGCCGCCGGCACCACGTAGGCCGCCACGTAGGCGTCGATCTCGGCGTCGCTGACGGAGGCGTCGGCGAGCACGCCGAGCAGCGCCTTGACGGGCAGCGTCTCGCCCTCGCGGGCGACCTTGCGGCGCAGCAGGCCGGGGTCGGGCGCCTCGACGGCGTTGCTGATCTTGTCGGTCTCGACGTCGAGGATCGGCGTGCCGACCGCGATCTCGGCGCCTTCGTCCACCAGCCAGGCGGTGACGGTGCCTTCCCGCATCTCCAGCCCCCACTTGGGCATGACGATCGGCGTGATGGTGCTCATTCGGGCAGTGCTCCTGCGGTGTTCGAACGTGGATTGAAGGAAAAAGCGCCACCATCGCGCCGACCATGCAGGGCGGGCGCGATGGCGGCAAGGGGCGCAGCAGGCCCCTCGCGGGTCAGTTGCTCATCGTGCGCCGGACGGCGGCGACGATCTGCGCGGCGCTGGGAATGTAGAGGTCTTCCAGCACCGGCGAGAACGGCACCGGCGTGTGCGGCGCGGTCACCATCTCGATGGGCCCCTTGAGCGCGCGGAAGGCCTGCTGCGCCACCTGCGCCGAGACATCGGCGGCAATGCTGCAGCGCGGGTTGGCCTCGTCGACGCAGACCAGGCGGCCGGTCTTCTCGACGCTCTCGAGCACGGTGTCGATGTCCAGCGGCGAAAGCGTGCGCAGGTCGACCACCTCGACATCGACACCGTCCTTCGCCAGCTCGGCGGCGGCGTCGAGCGCGCGGTGCACCATCAGGCCGTAGGTCACGATGGAGACCGTCTTGCCCTCGCGCACGACGTTGGCCTCGCCGAAGGGGATGGCGTAGCTCGCCTCGGGCACCTCGCCCTCGAAGCCGTAGAGGTTCTTGTGCTCGAGGAAGATCACCGGGTCGTTGTCGCGAATGCTCTGGATCAGCAGGCCCTTGGTGTCGTAGGGCGTGCTCGGGCACACCACCTTCAGCCCCGGGATGTGCGTGAACAGCGGCGTGAGCATCTGCGAGTGCTGGGCCGCGGCGCGGAAGCCGGCGCCGCACATCGCGCGGATGACCACCGGCGTCTCGGCCTTGCCCCCGAACATGTACTTGAACTTCGCCGCCTGGTTGAAGATCTGGTCGAAGCACACGCCCATGAAGTCGACGAACATCAGCTCGGCGACCGGGCGCATGCCACAGCACGCGGCCCCGATGGCCGCGCCGATGTAGGCGCTCTCCGACAGCGGCGTGTCCATCAGGCGGTCGCCATGCTTGGCGTACAGGCCCTTGGTGACGCCGAGCACACCGCCCCAGGCGTCGCGCTCGCCGTCACCGCCGGCCCCGCCGACGATGTCCTCGCCCATCACGATCACCGACGGGTCGCGCGCCATCTCCTGGTCGAGCGCCTCGTTGATCGCCTGCTTCATGCTGATCTTGCGTGCCATGTGAAAGTCTCCGATTCGACAAGTGGGAAGCGTCCGCTGCGCCTGACCAAGCCACCGGCGCGGATCCGGCTCAGCCGGTCCGCTGCCGGGCGGCCCCCTCGGGGGGTAGCGAGCGCCAGCGAGCTTGGGGGCTCCAGTTCAATACCTGACGTAGACGTCCGTCAGCAGATCCGCCTGCGTCGGCAGCGGCGCCGCCTTGGCCTCGGCCACGGCACGCTCGACCAGGCCGAGCACCTCGTGGTCGATGGCCGTCAGTTCGGCGGCGCTGATCACGCCCGCACCGGTGACGGCGGCACTGAACTTCTTCAGGCAGTCCTGGTTGGCACGGATGTCGTCGAGCTCGCCCGGGGCGCGGTAGGTCTGCGCGTCGCCCTCGAAGTGGCCGTGGAAGCGGACCATCTTGCACTCCAGCAGCGCCGGGCCGCCGCCGCGGCGCGCGCGGGCGATGATCTCGCCGGCGGCTTCGTGCACGGCGAAGAAGTCGGTGCCGTCGACCGTCACGCCCGGCAGGCCGAAGCCGGCGGCGCGGTCGACGTAGCTGTCCACCGCCACGCCGTAGTCGCGGCTCGTGCTCTCGGCGTAGCCGTTGTTCTCGACGACGAAGATCGCCGGCAGGTTCCACACCGCGGCGAGGTTCAGGCTCTCGAGGAAGGTGCCCTGGTTGGACGCGCCATCGCCGACGAAGCTGATCGCCACCTCGCCCTTGCCTCGGAACTTCGCGGCAAGGGCGGCGCCGCAGACCAGCGGCGCGCCGGCGCCGAGGATGCCGTTCGCACCCATCATGCCCTTGTGCAGGTCGGCGATGTGCATCGAGCCGCCCTTGCCTTCGCAGGCACCGCCCTTCTTGCCATAGATCTCCTTCATCATCGCGACGACGTCCACGCCCTTGGCGATGCAGTGGCCGTGGCCGCGGTGCGTCGAGGCGATGCGGTCGCCATCGCCCAGGTGCATCATGATCCCGGTGCCGGCCGCTTCCTCGCCGGCGTACAGGTGCACGAAGCCGGGGATGTCGCCACGTCCGAAGTCGATGTGCAGCCGCTCCTCGAACTCGCGGATCGTGCGCATCGTGCGGTAGGCCTGGAGCAGCTGCTCCTTGCTCTGCGGGAACGGATTGCCTGCCATCGTCGGTCTCCTTGTCGTCGTCTCGGTGAGGGGTCGGTCAAACAGGTGTGGGGCGTGCCGCGTTCCGCAGGAGTCCCTGCTCGGCTGCCACCGTCATGCAGCGGGCCACGTCCACGGTGAGGAAAGCGTTCTCGCGCAGCGTCATCGCGACGCGCTGCCCGGGTTCGAAGGCAAGCTCGCGCTCGCCGTCCAGGGCCACGGTGCCCGCGGTCGCGGCGATGGCCAGCGGCTCGTCGGCCACCATGCGCTGCCAGCTGGCGATGGGCACCGGGCGCACCATGCCCGGGGCGATGGGGGCGTCGAGCGCCAGCAGCGCGTGACGATCGTCGTGCGCCATCTGCACGGCCAGGCCGCCCGGGTCGCGACGCCCCACCGGCTGCAGCAGCCCGCCGATCGCCGACAGGCCGATGGCCTGCGGGTCGGCGAAGGCGAGGTAGGCGGCGTCGAGCGAACTGGTCTTCCACAGCGCCCGCGCGCCGACGCTGCGGTCGTGGGTGACGACGGCGTCGACGATGGCGATATCGCGGCGGTCGCCGCGGTGCGCGTCGGCGATGTGCACCTCGACGAGCTTGTTCGGTGCCAGCGCGTCGGCCGCCGCGATACGGCCGCTCGCCCACAGGCCCGTCGCCATGCCGGTGATGGTGGGCTCGCGCATCTCGGGGAAGGCGTTGTTGGTGCCGGTCGACAGCCCGGCGATCGGGATGCGGCAGCCGCTGGCGACGAGTTCGCGAACGACGGCGCGGTGGGTGCCGTCGCCGCCGAGCACGACGATGGCCGAGACCCCGGCACGAATGAGCAGCCGCGTGGCGGCGAAGGTGTCGTCGACGGTGGAGGTCGGCTCCATGTCGAGGAACTCGACGGCCGGGTAGGTGGTGTCGTCCTGCCCGCGGCGGAAGTTCCGCTCGAGCAGCGCGCGAATGCCGCCCCGGTCGGGCATCACGAGGGCACGCCGCACGCCGCAAGCCGCCGCGCTGCTGAGCACCCGCAGCACGATGTTCACGCGGTCGGTGATCTGCAGGTTGCCGGCGTTGGCGACGATGCGCCGGATGTCGCGCGCCGACACGGGATTGGCGACGATGCCGATGCAGGGCTCTGGGGGGCGGTGGGCGACGTCCAAGCGGGGGGCTCCAGCGGTCACGGACACCGCTGTCTGCACGGTGCGTGCCAGGACACACCCGTGTGGGCACCGCCCCTCGTGGAGCGACTCGCCCTCCGGGGTTGACCCCGAGCCCGTGTGCTGTCACGGCGATACAGCTGTCACACCGCCGCGGTGTGACAGCCGTCGCGCCACCCTCAGCCCTGCCGGTGGTTGGGCGGCTCGATGCCCCAGCGCTTCATGCGCCGGTAAACCGTCATCCGCGACAGGCCCATCTGGTGGGCCACGGCACTCACGTTCCAGCGCGCGGCGCGCAGGTACTGCAGCAGCAGCTGGGCCTCGGGCGGCAGCAGTGAGGGCGCCGGGTGGTCGGCGTGAGCCACGGCCACGGCGGCGACCAGGCGGTCGGGCAGGTCGCCCACCTCGACCACGCCCCCGCGGCAGACCGCACGCGCGAACTCGACGACGTTGTGCAGCTCGCGCAGGTTGCCCGGCCAGGCGTAGCCACGCAGCACGGCTTCCGCTTCCTGCGACAGGCGCACCGCCGGCTCGCCGCGGCGCAGCAGCTTCTCGATCAGCCACGGCAGGTCGCGCCGCTCGCGCAGCGGCGGCAGCTGCAGGTGCGCCCCGGCCAGGCGGTAGAACAGGTCGTCACGGAAGCGTCCGGCCCGCACCAGGGCCTCGAGGTCGCAATGGGTGGCTGCGACGACACGGATGTCCACCGGCACCGGGCGGGTCGCGCCGACCGGCAGCACCTCCCGCTCCGCCAGCACGCGCAGCAGGCGCGCCTGCAGCGCAAGCGGCATGTCGCCGATCTCGTCGAGGAACAGCGTGCCGCCGTCGGCCTCCTGGATGAGCCCGCGCTTGCCCTTGGTCGCGGCCCCCGAGAAGCTGCCCGCCAGGTGGCCGAAGAGCTCGCTCTCGATCAGGGTCTCGGGGATGGCGGCGCAGTTCACCGCGACGAAGGGCCGCGCGGCGCGCCGGCTGGCCTCGTGCACCGCCTTGGCGAAGACCTCCTTGCCGCTGCCGGTCTCGCCGGTGAGCAGGATGCTCACCGGCGTGTCGACCAGGCGCGCTGCACGGGCGATCTGGCGGTCCAGGCGCGGGTCGCCGCCGGACAGCGCGGCCAGCGGCGCGGGTATCTCGGGCTCGTTCGCGACCACCACCGGCGCCACGTGCCGGGTCGGCGGCGGCACCGCGTGCAGGAAAAGCACCTTGCCGCTGCCCGCCAGCGTGACGGCCCGGCGATCGCCGGGCGCCGAGCGCACGTAGCGGCCCAGCTCCTCGAAGCGGGCGCTGAAGAAACGGTCGAAGGGCAGACCGAGCACCGTGGTGCCGGCCTCGGCCTCGAGCAGCTGCTGGGCAGCCCGGTTGTGGCCGATGATGCGGCCGGCGGCGTCCAGGGCCAGCAGGTGATCGGGGCTGATCTCGACGAACTCGGGCGACGGGTGCAGCTTGATCACCCAGTCGTTGCGGAACCAGCGCAGGAAGTTCGCGTTCTCGACCCGGCTGGCGTAGACCTTCACGAGCTGCAGCGCCAGGTGCTGGCTGCTCTTGGCCTGCGGCGAGACGAGCGCCGAGATGTCGAGGATCGCGTTGAGCCGGCCCAGCGGGTCGAACACCGGGGCGGCGGTGCAGGTCAGCGGGATGTGGGTGGCGTCGAAGTGGTCTTCCTGGTGGACCGTGAGGGCCTGGCCGGTGGCGATCGCGGTGCCCACGCCGCAGGTGCCGGCATGGTGCTCGCTCCAGTCGCTGCCCAGGTACAGGCCGGCCCGGCGCAGGCTGGCGTCGAGCTGCAGGTCGCCGATGAAGTCGACGGTGACGCCGCGGGCGTCGGTCAGCAGCACGCAGTAACCCATGCCGGCGACCTGCTGGTACAGCGCCTCCAGGCCGTGGCGCGCGATGCGCAGGAAGTCGTCGATGCGCTCGCGGTGCTCTCGCACGCGGTGCTGAGGCAGGATGACCGCTTCCTGCATGCGAGCAGGGTCCAGGCGGTACTGCTGGACGCACCGCGTCCACGACTCGCGGATCACCTGCTCCGGGTCGTGCACCTCGGCCAGTTGCGGCGGCAGGGCGCGGCCTTCCGCCGCGAGCCGGATCACGCTCTCGATGTGCTGCCTCTGGCGCGCTTGCATCGGGTGTCTCCTTCGCCGGGCGCTCGGTCGGCCCCGGTCGGTGGCGTGGGCGGCCTCTGCAGGGGCGACCGCGAGACTGCGGAATGTAGCGCGCCCGCCCGCCACTATCATCCGCTCCCCCCTTGTTTCCGCGGGGCTGCGGCATGACCTGGTGCGCGATCGATTTCGGCACGTCGAACTCCGGCGTCGCGGTGCCCGTGATGGGGGCAGGGTACGGCGCGTCGCTGGTGGCCGTCGAGGACGGGCAGCCGACGATGCCGACCGCCGTCTTCTGGTTCACCGACGCCGACGAGGCTGCCTCGCTGCCCGGCGTGCAGCAGGTGCCGGGCGCCCTGCCCCGGGCCTATGGGCGTGCCGCGATCCGCGCCTACGTGGAAGGCGCAGGCGGGCGGCTGATGCGCTCGCTGAAGTCCATCCTCGGCTCGGCGCTGGCCGACCAGGCCACCGACCTCGGCGAGGGCCATTCGGTGCGCTACCTCGACACCGTGACCGGCTACCTGCGCCACCTGCGGCAGCTTGCCGAGGCAGCCTGTGGCGTGCCGCTGGAGCGCGCCGTGCTCGGCCGGCCCGTCTTATTCGTGGACGACGATCCGCAGCGTGACGCGCTCGCGCAGGCCACGCTGGAGAAGGCGGCGCGGGCGGCGGGCTTCGCCGACGTGCGCTTCCAGTTCGAGCCGATCGCCGCGGCATTCGACTACGAGCGCACCATCGACCGCGAGCAACGCGTGCTGGTGGCCGACATCGGCGGCGGCACCTCGGACTTCTCGCTCGTGCGCGTGGGCCCGTCACGGCGCGAGCGCACCGACCGCCGTGACGACATCCTCGCCAGCCACGGCGTGCACGTGGCCGGCACCGACTTCGACCGCCGCATCGAACTCGCCGTCGTGATGCCCCTCCTGGGCCTGGGCGCGCGCGGGCCGGCCGCGAACGGCGCGCGCGAGGTGCCCAGCGCGGTCTACCACGACCTTGCCACCTGGCACCTGATCAACAGCTGCTACCGGCCGCAGCGCGTGGCCGAGCTGCGCGCCATCGCCGACTGGTATGCCGATGCGGCGCTGCACCGCCGGCTGGTGCGCGTGCTCGACACGCGCCTCGGCCACGACCTGGCCGCGCGCAGCGAGGCAGCCAAGATCGAGGCCGCCTCGGCAGGCCAGGCTCGCATCGACCTCGCGCGCGTCGAGCCGGGCCTGACCGCGGCGCTCGTCGAAGCCGAGGCGCTGCGAGCGCTGGACGCCGACATCGAACGCATCGTCGACGCGGCGCGACAGACCGTACGCGACGCCGGTGTCGATGCCGCCAGCGTGGACGCGCTCTACTTCACCGGCGGCTCGACCGGCCTGACGCCGCTCACGCGCCGCCTGGCCGCCGCATTCCCGCAGGCCCGCCCCGTCCACGGCGACCGGCTGGCCAGCGTGGCGAGCGGGCTGGGGGTGTTCGCGGGAAGGGTGTTCGGCTGAAGCTCAGCGCGCCAGCTCGGCGCGCATCGCGTCGATCACGGCCTTGTAGTCGGGCTTGCCGAAGATCGCGCTGCCGGCCACGAAGGTGTCGGCGCCGGCATCGGCCACGCGGCGGATGTTGTCGACCTTGATGCCGCCGTCGACCTCGAGGCGGATGTCGCGGCCTCTGGCGTCGATGAGGCGGCGCGCCTTCTCGATCTTGTGCAGCGCCGAGTCGATGAACGACTGGCCGCCGAAGCCCGGGTTCACGCTCATGATCAGCACGAGGTCGACCTTGTCGATCACCCACTCGAGCACGTCCAGCGGCGTGGCCGGGTTGAACACCAGGCCGGCCTGGCAACCCTCGGCACGGATGAGCTGCAGCGTGCGGTCGACGTGCGCGCTGGCCTCGGGGTGGAAGCTCACCAGGTCGGCGCCGGCCTTGGCGAAGGCGCTGGCCAGCGCGTCGACCGGCTGCACCATGAGGTGCACGTCGATCGGCACCTTCGCGCCCGCGGGCGTCACGGCGTGGGGGCGCAGCGCCTGGCACACCATCGGGCCGAAGGTCAGGTTCGGCACGTAGTGGTTGTCCATCACGTCGAAGTGGATCCAGTCGGCGCCGGCGGCGATGACCGAGCGCAGCTCGTCGCCCAGGCGGGCGAAGTCGGCGGAAAGGATGCTGGGCGCGATGCGGTACGTGGTCATCGCACGATTCTAGAGAGGCGGCGCCACCGCGACCGCCGCCTGCCAGAGCGGGCACGCCAGGGTCATCCCGCCGTGCCTAGAATGACCGCATGGCCCGCCCCGAATTCAGCTGCAGCGTCCGCGTGCAGTACCTGCCCGAGCAGTCCCAACCCTCGGCCGGCGTGTACGCGTTCGCCTACACGGTCAACATCCGCAACAGCGGCGACGTTGCCGCGCAGCTGGTCGCGCGCCAGTGGCTCGTCACCGACGCCGACGGCCGCACGGAGGAAGTACGCGGGCTGGCGGTGGTGGGCAAGCAGCCGCTGCTCAAGCCGGGCGAGCAGTTCGAGTACACGAGCTGGACGCGCATCCGCACGCCCCAGGGCAGCATGCGGGGCACCTACTTCTGCATGACGGAGGACGCGCACGCCTTCGACGCACCGGTGCCGGAGTTCGCGCTGGTGTTCCCCGGACTGCTGCACTGAAGGGCCGCGAGCCTGCGAGCGCACGCCATGCACCCGCTGAGCGGCAACCCGGCGGCAAGGCATCGATGAGCGCTGCCTGGGACGTGACGGCGCTGGTCAACGCAGCCGATGGCCAGGCCGACCTGGCCGAGCGCCATCTCTGGCTGGCGCGCGCGATGGAGTGGCTGCGCCATGCGCCCGACTCCGGCGCAGCCGCCGAGCGCGCAACGCCGCTGCCGGCGGTGCGGTTGCGCCACCTGCTCAACGTGATCGACCGCGATCCGGGCCTCGGCGCACGGGTGCGCGGCCTGGTCCAGGCGTCCTGGCGCGAAGTCGACGCCGCGGCCCTATTCGCCGACTACGGCTTCGGCAGTCGGCAGTCGCTCGCCTCCGAGCTGCTCGGCCGGCTGCGCCGTGCCGTGCTGCCCGGCACCCCGGCCACGACCGACCTCGCCGCACTGTTCGACCTGTTGTTCGACCCCGCCGATGCGGCGTGGCTGGAGGCGCTCGACGACGCCACGCTCGAGCGCGTGGCGGCGCTGCTGGCGCCGCAGGACGGGCGCTGGCGCGAGACCCTGCTGGACGCCATCACGATCCTCGCCAGTGCCGTGCATGCCAGCGGCTATGCGCCGGCCCTGCGCCAGCGCATGGATCCCGCCGGGCTGGCGAGCGAGCCGTTCCGCCAGCTCACCGGCACCGTGGAGCGGCTGCGCCAGGCGGTGCTGGACGCCCGCACCGACGAAGCGTTGCGCGAGACGATGCTGCTGCGAGCGCTGCTCGACGCCTGCCGCCGGGCCGCGGCCAGCGTGCGCAGCCACCTCGAGGAATTCGGCGTCTCGGTGGACATCGTCTACGAGCTCGACCAGCTGCGCGGCCGCACGCTGCGCATCGAGATGCTGCTCGACTGCGTGCTGGCGCCCGCGCCGCTGGCCGACCTGCGCCGTCTGGTGGTGGAGTTGTGCGGCGTGCAGGGCGAGCGCCAGGGCGTGCGCGCACTGCTGGCGCGGCACTACTCGCTGCTGGCCCGACAGGTGGCCGAGCGCAATGCCGAGACCGGCGAGCACTACATCACGCGCGACCGTGCCGAGTACCGCGACATGCTGGCGCGCGCCGCAGGGGGTGGCGCGGTCATCGCCGGCACCACCTTCGTCAAGTTCTGGGTCACCGCGCTCGGCCTGTCGGCCTTCTGGACCGGATTCGGCGCAGGGGCCAACTACGCGCTGAGCTTCGTCGTCGTCATGCTGCTGCACTGGACGGTGGCGACCAAGCAGCCGGCCATGACGGCCCCGGCGCTGGCCGCCTCGCTGCCCACGGGTCGCGACGCCAGCGACGACGAGATCGAGGCTTTCGTCGACCGCGTCGCGCAACTCATCCGCTCGCAGGCCGCAGGCATCTTCGGCAACCTCGCGATCTGCGGGCCTCTGGTCTTCGCGGTGCAGTGGCTGTGGAGCATGCTGGCCGGCGCGCCGCTGGTCGGCACGAAGGAAGCCGACTACGTGCTGCACAGCCTCACGCTGCTGGGCCCGACGGTGCTGTTCGCGGCCTTCACCGGTGTGCTGCTGTTCTCCAGCTCGCTGATCGCCGGCTGGGCGGAGAACTGGTTCGTCTTCCACCGGCTCGACAGCGCGATCGCCTGGAACCCGCGCATCGTGGCGCGCCTGGGCGCCGCCCGCGCACGGCGCTGGGCGGCGTGGTGGCGCGCCAACATTTCGGGGCTGGCGGCCAACGTGTCGCTGGGCATGATGCTCGGGCTGGTGCCGGCGCTGGCCGGGTTCTTCGGCCTGCCGCTCGAGGTGCGTCACGTCACGCTGTCGACCGGGCAGATCGGGGCGGCCGTCGGCGCCTATGGCGCAGGGGTCTTCCTCGAGCCAGCACTGTGGTGGTGCATCGCCGGCATCGCAGTGACGGGTGTGCTCAACGTCAGCGTGAGTTTCTGGCTCGCCTTCAAGGTGGCGCTGCGCTCGCGCGGCATCCGCGTGCGCGAACGCGAGCGCATCCGTGCGGCCATCCGGCGCCGGCTGCGAGCAGCGCCGCTGAGCTTCGTGCTGCCGCCGCGCTGAAGCGCGACGCCGCCCGGGCAGCGCCCCGACCCTGGCGCAGGCCAGCCGCTACTTGTCCTCGGAATCCGTGCGTTCGCCGCGCTTGCGACCGGAGAACATCGTCCACCAGACGAAAAAGACCAGCAGGCAAAGGGCGGCAAACGCCTCGATCAGAATCAGCCACATGCGAAGACCAGGTTTCGGCAGGCGCGCGATCGCCCTGGCAGCCATTCTAGGAATCGTCGCGGGATGCGCCGGTTTGCCCGACCCGCAAGCCCCTGCGCCGATCGAGGATCGCACGACGATGCCCGCCGAGCCCGCTGCGCAGGCCGCGCCGGCGCAGCCTGCGGCCGAATCGTTGGCGCCGGCTCCGATGCCGGTCCTCAGGCCGCGCTCGCGCTGGGTGCCGACGGGCTGGGACGAACTGCCCGGCTGGAGCGACGACCGCGTCGCCGAAGTCTGGCCGGCCCTGGTCGCCGGCTGCGCCCGGCCGGCGCCGGGCTGGTCGGCGCTGTGCGCGCAGGTGCTGATGGGTCAGGCGCCGTCGGATCACGCCGCCGCACGCGACTGGCTGACGGAACGACTGCAGCCGTGGCGGCTGGAGAGCCACGACGGCGTCGTCACGGGGCTGGCGACCGGCTACTTCGAACCGCTCCTGGAGGCCTCGCGCGAGCGCCGCGGCCTCTGGCGCGTGCCGCTGCACGCGCCGCCGCCCGACCTGTCGAGCCGCCGCCCCTACTGGAAGCGCCAGCAGCTCGAGACCGTGCCCGCCGCGATGGCCGCGCTGCGCGGCCTCGAGATCGCCTGGCTGGCCGACCCGCTCGACGCGCTGCTGCTGCAGATCCAGGGCTCGGGCCGGTTGCGCGTGCGCGAGGCCGACGGCAGCGAGCGACTGGTGCGCATGGCCTTCGCCGGGCACAACGACCAGCCTTACCGCTCGGTCGGGCGCTGGCTGATCGAGCAGGGCGAACTGACGCCCGACACCGCGTCCTGGCCGGCGATCCGCGCCTGGGCACAGGCCAACCCCAAGCGGGTGCAGCAGATGCTCTGGGCCAACCCGCGCGTGGTGTTCTTCCGCGAGGAGCCCTTGCCCGACCCCTCGGTGGGCCCGCGCGGCGCCGCCGGCGTGCCGCTGGTGCCCGGCCGTGCCGTGGCCGTCGACCCGCAGAGCGTGCCCTACGGCACGCCCGTGTGGCTGGACACCACCGAGCCGCTGTCCTCGACGCCGCTGCGCCGGCTGGTGATGGCGCAGGACACCGGCAGCGCGATCGTCGGCGCGGTGCGCATCGACTACTTCTGGGGCTGGGGGCCCCAGGCCGAGAAGCAGGCCGGCCGCATGAAGCAGCCGCTGCGCGCCTGGGCGCTGTGGCCGCGAGGGGCCGTGCCACCGACCTGAGTCCCTCGGAGCGGCTTCACGGCAGGGTCACGCGCAGCTCGATGCCACGCTCATGGCGCGCGCTGCCGGTGGTGACGGTCAAGCCTGCCGGGGTGGCGGATCGCGTGGCGCGCTCGGTGAAACTGGCCACGGGCACCCACTCACCCAGCGGCAGTGCCACCTGGGTGCGCGCCGTCAGGCGAGGTGCCTGGGCCGGGTCGGCCGCCGCGGTGTCGGCCGCCTCGATGGCGATCTCGAGCACCACCGGCGCCTGCCCGCCCGGCCACGCCGGGCGCACCTCGACGCCACGTCCGAGATCGACCCACAGCGTGCGCTCGGAGACGCTGGCGCCTTGTGGCGTCCAGATCCACTCGACCGACTTCAGAGGCACCAGCTGCGTCATCCGCAGCATCGCCGAACCGCCGTTGAGCACCAGCACCCGCTGCACCTGGTCGCGCGAGGAGGCCGCGCTGCCGGCGCGCAGCGTCAGGCTGCCGGCAGCGACCGTGGAGCCGCTCGTGCCGACAACCACCCCGCCGGCCGCACCCAGCCCCTGGCGGTCGGCGCCCGACCGCTCGGCCACGCGCGCCTCGACGACGAGGTTGCGCTGCGGCAGCGGCGGCTCGGCCCGTGCAGGCCAGGGCAGGGCGACGAAGACGGCAGATGCGGCGAAGGCGCGACGGTGCATGCACGACATCATCCCAGGATCAGGGCATCGGCGACCGCGTCAAGCGTCACGTTCGGCACCGCCGCGCACCCGCAGCGCGCGCACGCGAGGCCAGAACAGGTTCAGCGCCAGGCCGCCGAGCACCAGGGCGGCGGCGCCGAGCTTCCAGGCCTGCAGCGGCTCGCCCAGCGCGAGGGCCGATGCCGAGATGCCGAACACCGGCACCAGCAGCGCCATCGGTGCCACGGTCGCCGCCGGGTGGCGGGCCAGCAGCCAGCCCCAGGCGGCGTAGCCGAACAAGGTGTTGCCAACCGACTGCCAGAGCACGAGCCCCCAGGTCGACGCGTCGGCGGCGGCAAGCGCCGAGCGGATCACCGGCACGCCCTCGACCAGCAGCGACAGCAGCGCCAGCGGCGGCAGCGCGAACAGGCTCGACCAGACCACGTAGCCGAGCATGTCGACCCGCCCGCTGGCGCGCGCCACGATGTTGCCGCCAGCCCACGACAGGGCGGCGGCCAGCACCAGCGCCAGGCCCAGCGGCGTGGTCGCGGCATCCGTGTGCAGGCCGATGACGGCCAGCCCCGCCGCGGCCAGCGCCAGCGCCAGCCACTGGAAGGCCTGCACCCGCTCGCCGGCCAGCACGATGGCCAGCCCGATCGTGAAGAAGACCTGGGTCTGCACCACCAGCGAGGCCAGGCCGGGCGTGATGTCGGCGCGGATTGCCAGGTAGAGCAGCCCGAACTGCCCGGCGCCGATCAGGACGCCGTACGCCGCCAGGTGGCGCCAGGGCACCGCGGGGCGCTTGACGAACAGCGCCGCGGGCAGCAGCGCGAAGGCGAAGCGCAGCACCGCGAAGAGGAAGGGCGGCAACACCTCCAGCACCCACTTGATGGCGACGAAGTTGGTGCCCCAGACGAACACCACCGCCAGGGCCAGCGCGAGGTGGCGCGCTGGCAGTGCAGGCGCGTTCAAGGCCTCTCCCCGGGCCGCGGCAGCAGGTGGCCCAGCGGCAGCGCGCCACCGGCCTTGACCTCGCCGAGCGAGAAGCTGGTGTGCATGTCCTTCACGTTGGGCAGCTTGAACAGCGCCTCCATCGACCAGCGCGCGTAGGCATCGAGGTCGGTGGCCACCACCTGCAGCTCGAAGGTGCCGGTGCCGCTGATGTAGTGGGCCGCCACCACCTCGGGCAGGCGGCGCACGGCGTCCTCTAGCGCGCGCGTCGCGTCGGCGTTGTTGCGCTCGGCATCGACGCGCACGAAGGCCAGCACGCCAAGCCCCACCTTGCGGCGGTCGATCTCGGCACGGTAGCCGGTGATGTAGCCCTGCTGCTCGAGCCGGCGCACCCGGCGCCAGGTCGGCGCCGCCGACAGGCCGATGCGCGCCGCGAGCTCGGCGTTGGACAGGCGCGCGTCGGCCTGCAGCTCGCGCAGGATCGCGATGTCGTAGCGGTCGAGTGCGGCCCCGTGGGGCGCGTCGGCGGGCTCGGCGGCCGGAATGGTGGTTTTCCCTGATTCTGGCTTCTTGGGCACGAAATTCCTCCATCGCCGATTCCGAACGAAAGAATCGTTCTTGCAGCATGCCGCAGCGGGCATCAAAAGAAAAGACATATACGCCCCGGCGCCCTAAACTGCCCGGCTGAAGTCGGCGCCGCGCCCGTGCGCCCAGGAGTCGCCAGATGAATGCCCCGCTGCCCGAATCGGTCCGCAAGGCCCTCGAGTCGGTCACGCTCGACGACAAGTACAGCCTGGCCAGCGGCCGCGCCTTCATGAGCGGCGTGCAGGCGCTGGTGCGTCTGCCCATGCTGCAGCGCCAGCGCGACCTCGCCGCCGGTCTGAACACCGCCGGCTTCATCAGCGGCTACCGCGGCAGTCCGCTGGGCGGCTACGACCAGTCCCTGTGGGCGGCGCGCAAGCACCTGGCCGAGCACCACGTCGTCTTCCAGCCCGGCGTCAACGAGGAGCTCGGCGCCACCGCGGTGTGGGGCACGCAGCAGCTCGACCTGTACCCGCAGTCGAGGAAGTACGACGGCGTGTTCGGCATCTGGTACGGCA
>JBILNT010000039.1:0-21331 GCA_044374875.1 Rubrivivax sp. | reverse complement strand
CGGCGCCTCGCCTTGGTGCTGGGGTTCGCTCATGGTCAAAGATTAGCCAGTTGCATGCCAATTACCAAGATGGCGAGAAAAACTCTCAGGCTCTCAGCCTTCGAGGGTTTCCCACATCTGGCGGTCGCGCTCGGCGGTCCAGATGCGCGGGTCGGCGTACTTCGTGGCCTCGTCGTAGCAGCGGGTCACGTCGAAGGGCATGCAGTGGTCGAAGATGACCCAGTGGCCGTACTTGGGCTTCAGCGCCGCGTAGGTGTCCTTGTAGACGGCGTTCAGGTCCTTGCCGGCGTCGACGCCGGCCTTGACGTGCGACCAGACGTCGCTGACGAAGGCACGCGTGCCGGCGAGGCCCTGCTGCACCTGCTCGGGCGTGGTCAGCGCCGCGCCGCGGCCGGGCACCAGCGCGCGCGGCTCGAGGGCGGCGATGGCGTCCAGCGTCTTCGGCCAGTCCTGGAAGTAGGCGTCGCCGGCGTAGGGGGTGGCGTCGAACTCCACCAGGTCGCCGCTGAACAGGATCTTCTGCCCGGGCAGCCAGGCCACGGTGTCGCCCTTGGTGTGGCCACGGCCGAGCTGCAGCAGCTGCACCTCGAGCTTGCCGAGCCAGATGCTCATGCGGCCGGTGACGGTGATGGTCGGCCAGGTCAGGCCCGCCGGCACGCTCTCGACATTGCGGAACAGGCGCGGGAAGCGGCCGATCTCGCTGGCCTTGTCCTGTTCGCCACGCTCGACGATCAGGTCGTGGGTGTCGCGGCTGGCGATCACGTGCTGGGCGCCGTAGGCCGACGCACCGAGCACGCGCACCGCGTGGTAGTGGCTCAGCACCACGTAGCGGATCGGCTTGTCGGTCACCTCGCGGATGCGGCGGATCACGTCCTGCGCCATCACCGGCGTGGCCTGGGTGTCGAGCACCATCACCGCGTCGTCGCCGACGATCACGCCGGTGTTCGGGTCGCCCTCGGCGGTGTACGCATAGGCGTTGTCGGACAGCTTCGTGAAGCTGACCTTCTTTTCCTCGAGGTCGGCCTGGCTGGCGAAGGCTTTGGTGCTCATGCGGGTGTCTCCGGGAACGGACGATATTCGTCGATTGCAAATTCGTTCGTTGGAGCATAGCGCCACGCCGCTTGATATGTCAAACTTGTTCGCCATACGCAAATGGCAACCTTCTCTTCCTGCCGATGAACACCCCTCGCGAGCCCTCGGGCACCGCAGAAGACCGCGGCGACGACAAGGCGCAGCGCGCCATCCAGTCGATCGAGGTCGGCGGGCGGCTGCTGCTTGCGCTGGCCGACAGCGCGGGACCGCTGGCGCTGAAGGACCTGGCGGCGCTGGCCGGGCTCACGCCTTCACGCGCGCACCCCTATCTGGTGAGCTACGGGCGCCTGGGTCTGGTGGAGCAGGACGCGGCGAGCGGCCGTTACGCGCTGGGACCGGCGGCGCTGCGCATCGGGCTGGCCTGCCTGCAGCAGCTCGACCCGCTGCAGGCCGCAGAGCCCGTGGCGCGTGAACTGGCGGCCGCCACCGGCCACGCCGTGGCGCTGGCGGTGTGGGGCAACTTCGGGCCGACCGTGGTGCGCCTGATCGAGGCGCGGCGCCCGCTGCACGTGGCGCTGCGCGTGGGCAGCGTGATGTCGCTGTCGGAGACGGCCACCGGCCGCGCCTTCGCGGCCAGCTTGCCGCGCGAACGCCTGGCCGAGGCCGTGGCCGGGCCGTTCGGCGAGCTGGCGGCGCCGCCGCCACCGGCTCCCGAGGCGCTGGCCGAGCTGGACCGCATCGTCGACGAATACCGGCGTCACGGGGTCGCACGCGCCGCAGGCCGGCCGATCCCGGGCGTCAATGCCTTCAGCGCCGCTGCCTTCGATCACGAAGGCGCGGCTGCCGTGGTGATCACCGCGCTCGACCACCAGGACCGGCTGTCGAGCGCGTGGGGCGGTCCGGCCGCGGAGGCCGTTCGCCTGGCCGCCGCGGCGATCACGAACCGGCTCGGGGGCCGGGCGCCGGATCAGAGAATGAAGTCTGCCGCGGCGGGAACGTAGCTGCCGGTCAGGCCGATCTCGAACTCGGCCAGGCCGTCGCCATCGACATCGCCCTGCACGAGGCCGGCCACCGCACGCAGCTGCCCGGCGCGCCCGCTGAACTCGGCGTCGCCGATGAAGACGAAGCGCTGGTTGCCCGTGACGTCGGTCCTGGCGTCGATGAGCGAGAGGTCGATGCGGTCGCCGGGCTGCAGGTCGATGACGACATCGCGGCCGCCGCCCAGGCCCGCCTGCGCGGCCGAGGCGAACACGAAGAGGTCATTGCCGCTGCCGCCGACAAGGCGGTCGGTGGCGGCGCCGCCATCGAGGGTGTCGTTGCCTGAGCCGCCCGAGAGCGTGTCGCCGCCATTGCCGCCACGCAGCACGTCGGCGCCGGGGTTGCCCACCAGGCTGTCGGCGCCTGCGCCACCGGCAAGCCCGTCGTTGCCCAGGCCGCCAGTCAGCGTGTCCGCGCCGGCTGCACCCGACAGACGGTTGTCGGCCGCGTTGCCCGTCAGCCGGTTGGCCAGCTCGTTGCCGGTGCCGTTGATCGCACGGTCCCCGAGCAGCGTCAGGTGCTCGACTTCGGCAGGCAGCTGGAACGATGCCGTGCTCTGCACCCCGTCGATGCCCGAGCTGGCCTGTTCCATCACGACGTCGCCGCTGCGGTCGACGACATAGACGTCGTTTCCGCGCCCGCCGGCGAGCGTGTCGATGCCCGAGCCGCCGTCGATGAAGTCGCCACCTGCCCGGCCCTCAAGCCGGTTCGGCGACGCGTTGCCGATGATGCGGTCGCTGCCGGTGCCGCCGACGGCGTTCTCGATCACCACGCCGTGGGCGATGGTGAAACCGCCGCGGATGCCGCTGGCGTAGCTCACCCAGCCGCCGCCGCCCGTTTCGCCGAGCAGCGTGGCCGGGCGCAGGTCGAGCACGGCGCCACGTGCACCGCCGTGGCGCAGCGTGTCCAGCCCGCCGGCATCCCAGATGCACTCGAAGAAGGTGCCCAGGCCGTTGGCGTCGGGCAGAAGGTAGCTGTCGTCGCCGACGGCGAAGTCGGTCGCCACGCCGTACTTGCCCTGCAGCACGGCGATGTCCAGCGCCATCGGCGTGACCTCGTAGCCGAAGTCGTTGACGAGGATGTAGCCGTCGGCCTGGTACTCGCTGCCGCAGGGCCCGCCAGGCCAGCCCTCGTTGTAGTTCATGACGGTGAAGACGCCCTGGTTCAGGTCACCGATGCCGAACGAGCCGAGGGGCGAGGTCACGCCCTCCAGGATGGTCGAGGTGCCGCCGTCGTCGTGGGCATGTGCCATGCCAAGGCCATGCAGCAGTTCCTCGACCAGCAGCGCGTGGATGAAGCCTCCTTCCGAGAGCAGCGGCTCGTAGCTGTCGGCGTCGACCGAGCGCAGCCAGTCCGGGTCGAAGCCCATGAAACCCGCATACGTCTCGCCGGGGGGGACCATGAACGCCACCGCGTCGACGTCGTCGAGCTGGAAGGTGCCGAGCCGGAATTCGGCGCCCTCGGGGCTGGGCGACACCCGGTACTGCAGGTTGGTGACGTCGGCCACGCGCTGCAGCACCGACAGGACCTGCTGTTGCTCCCATTCGGTCCAGCCCTGTGCGGCGCCGAAGTCGGCCACACCGTCGATGATGGCGGCGGCCGGCGCGAAGTAGACGTCGACGACGTCGGACTGCAGCCTGGAGCCCCAGTCGATGGCCGTCAGCGGATCGGGGGACACGATGCCGGTGACGCCGATGTCAGCAGCAGGTTCAAGCACCCCCGCAACCATGGGCGCCGGGCGCAGCCAGGCATCGAACGCGGAGCCGGCGGGCACCGGACCGGTGACAGGCATCGTCGGTCGCATGACTCCCTCGTCCAGGCCGAGAGCCGCGGCGGGGAACAGCATGCCCTCGATCGGCAACACGGGCCGGATGAAGGCGTCGAAGTCGATCACGGGCGCGCTGGACGCACCAGCCACCGGCACGACGGGCCGCAACCAAGCCGAGAAGTCCGCGGCCGTGCCAGCGGCCGCCTCGGTCACCGCGAAGCCAGGCAGCCCGTCGGCGGAGCGCTCGCAAGCGAGGCCCGTGAAACCCGCGAATCGTTCGTGCATGTCACCTCCCGCCTCGCAGCCGGCGACCGTGTCGGCAGCCATCCTCCGAAGCAGGAAGAAGTCTGGGGGCGAAACGCACGCGGCGCCTTGCGCGCCGTCATCCCGCCCGACGAACAGGCACTGGAGTCAGTCACCCAGGTCGATCACACCCGCCAGCGCCACGCCTTGCAGCACCGCGGGGATCTCGTGGTCGGCCACCACCCAGGCGCGCGCGGTGTCCTCCGCGGCCTCGGCCAGCACGTCCGCCAGCACCCGAGCCGATGCAGCGTCGAGCGCCGCGAACGGCGTGTCCAGCAGCGTCAGCGGTGCACCGCTGGCCGCGGCCGCCACCAGCCCGACCTTGCGCCGGCTGCCCGCCGAGAGCATGAAGAGCGGCTTGCCGAGATGGGGTACGAGGACAAAGGCCTCGGCCAGTGCGGAAACCAGCTCGTCGTTCCAGCCGGCATGCCGGGCGCGCTGCGCATCGAGCCAGGCCTTGGCGACGACCTGGTCGTGCGCCGCGTCGGCCGGCTGCTCGTAGAAGACCGATGCGGCGTGCCGCTCGATCGCCCCCGCCGTGGGCGCCAGCACGCCGGCAAGCAGGCGCAGCAGCGTGGTCTTGCCGCGCCCGTCACCCCCACGCACGATCGTCAGCCCCGGCCCGACGCGAAAGCTCAGGCCGCGCAGCACGTCGGTGCCCGGGTGGGCAAAGCCCAGCCCGCGCGCCTCGAGCAGCCCATCGTTACCGTTCACCCCGGTTCAGCGCGCCAGCGCCGTGGTGAGCAGTTGCTCGACGAAGCGCATGCGTTCCGAGCGCTGCGCCGCACTGCCCTGGTTGGCCATCTGCGACTCGCCGACCACGTAGGCGTAGACCAGGAAGGCGCGCGAACGCGCCTCCACGATGGGAAAGCCCAGCGACGAGAAGATCTGCGCGATGTAGGCGATGCGGCTGGCATCGGCCTCGTCGACGGCGTGGCGCGCGAGCTGGTCGCGCCGGGCCCAGGCCCGGATCGCCAGCTCGATGCGCGCGCCGCGCACGGCCGCACGGCCGCGGAAGGGCAGGGTCAGCACGTCGCGCAACTGCTCGCGCGGGTCGTCGTGCGCACGTTCGAGCCGCGCGGTGAGCTGCTCCGTGGCGTTCTCGCGCCAGGCCTGCAGCACGGCCTGCAGCAGGGCCTCGCGGTCCCGGAAGTGCCAGTAGAAGCTGCCGCGCGTGACGCCCAGCTGCCCCGCCAGCACGTCGACCCGCACGTGGTCGATGCCCTGGTCCACCAGCACCTCGGTGGCAGCGTCGATCCAGGTGGCAGGGGTCAGGCTGGTGCGCGCGCTGTCGGCATCGGCAGCGGCGGCAGGGCGGGCGGCGCGTCGGGCCGTGGTGCGGGCAGGAGCAGTGGAGCGGACGGTGGGCATGGCGGCAGAAGAATCACCCCGATTGAACCACGACCACACATCCATGTACTGAAACGGGCCGCCCCCGTGGAAACCCCTAAATACCTCCTGCGGGGTATTCCTTAGGATTCGCTTCCAAACACATACACATGTGTATGGACACATGTGAACCCGAGGTGGATGGAGACCCCATGAGCGCCCCGACGGCCTTCTTCGACGACCCGCGGCTGATGGCACCGCGCCGTGCCGAGCGCCACGATCTCGGCGCCGGCGCCTTCGTGCTGCGCAACCCCGAGCCGCTGGGCGCCTACGTGCGCTGCATCGGCGAGTGGCTCGAGCAATGGGCCCGCGAGACGCCCGACGCCCCGGCATTCGCCGAGCCCTCGGGCGCCGCCTGGGCGGTGCTGAGCTGGCGCGAGCTTCGCCGCCGGGTGGGCGCGGTCGGCCAGGCGCTGATCGACCTGCAGCTGCCCGCAGGCAAGCCGGTGGTGGTGCTGTCGGACAACGCGCTCGACCACCTCGTGCTGCTGCTGGCCGGCATGCACATCGGGCGGGCCGTGTGCACGGTCTCCAGCGCCTACAGTCGCCTGGCGGGCGGTGACTTCACCCGCATCCACGGCATCCTGCAGGCGCTGGACCCGGCCCTGGTCTACGGCGCCGACGCCGCGGTCTACGCACCGCCGCTGCAGGGCGCGGGCATCGACGCCGTCGCCGTGTTCAGCCGCGGTGCCGGGAACGTGCCCGGCGCCCTGGCCTTCTCGCGCCTGCTCGAGACCGTCGAGACGCCGGCCGTGATGCGCGCCTTCGAGGCCATCACGCCCGAGACGCACGCCAAGTACCTGCTGACCAGCGGCAGCACCGGCCACCCGAAGGTGGTGATCAACACCCACCGCATGCTGTGCGCCAACCAGCAGATGCTGGCGCAGACGCTGCGCTTCCTGCAGCACGAGAAGCCGGTGCTGCTGGACTGGCTGCCGTGGAGCCACACCTTCGGCGGCAACCACAACACGAACATGGTGCTGGCGCACGGCGGCACGATGTACATCGACGACGGGCGCCCGGTGCCCGGCGCGATCGAGCGCACGATCGCGCACCTGCGCGAGGTGCAGCCCACGGTCTACTTCAACGTGCCGCGCGGCTACGAGATGCTGCTGCCGGCGCTGGAGAGTGACGAGGCGCTGGCGCGCCAGCTCTTCGGGCGGCTGCGCATGTTGTTCTACGCCGGAGCCGGCATGCCGGTCAGCACCTGGAAGCGGCTCGAGGCCGTGGCCGACCGCGTGCGCGAGGGCTCGGCGATGGGCCCGCTGTGGATGACCACCTCCTGGGGCAGCACCGAGACCGCGCCGGCCAACACCTTCGCCAACTGGCAGCTCGACCGGCCCGGCGTGATCGGCAACCCGATGCCGGGCGTCGAGATCAAGTTCGTGCCCAACGCCGGCAAGCTCGAGATGCGATGCCGCGGCGACCACATCTTTCCCGGCTACCGCGACAACGCCGAAGCCACCCGAGAGGCCTTCGACGAGGACGGCTACTACCGCATCGGCGATGCCGGCTACCTGGCCGACGACAGCGACCCGGCCAGCGGCATCGTCTTCAACGGCCGCGTCGCCGAGGACTTCAAGCTCACCAGCGGCACCTGGGTGAGCGTGGGCACGCTGCGCCTGAAGGTGGTGGCCGCGATGGCGCCCTACGCGCAGGACGTGGTGATCACGGGGCACGACCGCAGCGAGGTGGGGGCGCTGATCTTCCTCACCGAGTCGGGCCGCCAGGTGCCGCGCGAAGAGATCGAGCGCGACGTGCGCGAGGCGCTGCGCGCACTGAAGGCCGAAGGCGGCGGCTCCTCGCAGACGCCCACGCGCGCGCTGCTGCTGCCCGACGGTCCGAGCGTCGCCGCCGGCGAGATCACCGACAAGGGCTACGTCAACCAGCGCATGGTGCTGACGCGCCGCGCGGCCGAGGTGGAACGCCTCTACGCCGCCCCCACCGACGCCGGCGTGATCCGGCCCTGAAGGCTTCACCGATGACCACTTCCTTCCAACCCCTGTCCGAAGGCGGCGTGCTCGCCACGCTCGACATGCTGCAGATCGAGTCCGCGGGCGCGGTGCTGCACGTCCGCCTGAACCGCCCGGCCAAGCGCAACTCGATCAGCGACGGGCTGCTGGCGCAGATCCACACCGCCTTCCTCAACCTGCCCAAGGACGTGCGCGCCGTGGTGCTCAGCGGTGCGGGCGAGCACTTCTGCGCCGGCCTGGACCTCAGCGAGGTGAGCGAGCGCAACGTCGTCGAGGGCATGCACCACTCGCGCTCGTGGCACGCCTGCTTCGACGCCATCCAGTACGGCCCGGTGCCGGTGATCGCGGTGCTGCACGGCGCGGTGGTCGGCGGCGGCCTGGAACTGGCCTCCAGCGCGCACCTGCGCGTGGCCGAGGCCAGCGCGTTCTACGCACTGCCCGAGGGCACTCGGGGCATCTTCGTCGGCGGCGGCGGCTCGGTGCGCATCAGCCGGCTGGTGGGCGTCTCCCGCATGACCGACATGATGCTCACCGGCCGCGTCTTCGACGCCGCCGAGGGCGAGCGTCTGGGCTTGTCGAACTACCTGGTCGGCGAGGGCGAAGGGATCGCCAAGGCGCTGCAGCTGGCCACGCGCATCGCCGCCAACGCGCCGCTGTCGAACTATGCGATCACGCAGGCGCTGCCGCGCATCGCCGAGCTGCCGCCCGCCGAGGGCCTGTTCGTCGAGTCGCTGATCTCCTCGATCGCGCAGGGCGACGAGGCGGCCAAGGAGCGCGTGCGCGCCTTCCTCGAGAAGCGGGCCGCCAAGGTCCAGAAGCAGTGAAGGAGCACGTCATGGCGGGCAAGGGTCTCTACAACCGCTTCGACGGCGGCGTCTTCATCCTCGACGGCGTGCGCACGCCGATGGTCGACTACATGGGCGCGTTCGCCGACGCCAACCCGATCGACCTCGGCATCAAGGCCGCGCGCTCGGTGCTCGAACGCGCGGCCGTGGCAGCCACCGACGTCGACTCGGTGATCACCGGCAACATGGCGCCCGGCGGCTTCGACCAGTTCTACGTCGCGCGCCACGTCGGGCTGTACGCGGGCGTGCCGATGGAGGTGCCGGCGCTCAACGCGCAGCGCATCTGCGGCACCGGCTTCGAGCTGTTCCGCCAGGCCGGCGAGCAGATGGCCACCGGCGGCGCCACGCTGGCGCTGGTGGTGGGCACCGAGAGCATGACGCGCAACCCGATCGCCGCGTTCGAGCACCGCCAGGGCTTCCGCCTGGGCGCGCAGGTCGGTTTCAAGGACTACATGTGGGAGGCGCTGACCGACCACGCGGCCGGCATCTCGATGATCCAGACCGCCGAGAACCTGGCCAGGCGCTACGGCATCACCCGCGAGGACGTCGATGCCTTCGCGTCGATGTCCTTCGCACGCGCCTGCGCGGCGCAGGAATCGGGCTGGCTGGCCGGCGAGATCGTGCCCGTGGGCACCGAGACCTTCGAGCTCCAGGGCTACCGGCCACGCGGCATCCGTCTGGCCGGCAAGGCGACGGTCGCCGACCGCGACACCCACCCGCGGCCGACGCCGCCCGAGGTGCTGGCGAAGCTGCGCACCGTGTTCAAGGACGGCGTGCAGACCGGCGGCAACAGCTCGGCGCTGACCGACGCCGCGGCTGCGGCCGTGGTGGCCGATGCCGCCACGGCCGCGGCCTGGCGCGCGCGCACCGGCCGCACGCCGCTGGGTCGCGTGGCCGCCGCCGCCGTGGTGGGCGTGCCGCCCGAAGTCATGGGCATCGGCCCGGCGCCGGCGATCCGCCTGCTGCTCGAGCGCAGCGGCCTGCAGCTGGCCGACGTTGCCCGCTTCGAGATCAACGAGGCGCAGGGCGCGCAGACCCTGGCCGTGGCCCGCGAGCTGGGCCTGGACCTGGACCGGCTCAACGTGCACGGCGGCGCCATCGCACTGGGCCACCCGCTGGCCGCCACCGGCGTGCGGCTGACGATCACCGTCGCCCGCCAGTTGAAGGAGATCGGCGCGCGCTGGGGCGTGGCCTCGGCCTGCGTCGGCGGCGGCCAGGGCATTGCCCTGCTGATCGAGAACCCCGACGCCGCCTGAGAACCCTCCCAGCGCCGACGGAGACCAGGCTTTCGCGCGAGGGCCCGCGGCAACGGGCCGGCCCGGCGCGCCACACCAGGAGCAACAACCATGAACATCGAAGGACAGGCCGCCGTCGTGACCGGCGGCGGATCAGGGCTGGGCGAGGCCACCGCGCGCGAGCTGGCCCGGCTGGGCGCGCGCGTGGCCGTGCTCGACCTCAACGCCGAGGCCGCGGCCCGCGTGGCGGCCGACGTCGGCGGCTTCGGCTGCCAGGCCGACGTGACCGACGGCGCCAGCATGAGCGCCGCGCTCGATGCCGCCGCCGCGGTGCACGGCGCGGCGCGCATCGTGATGCACGTCGCCGGCATCGGCACTGCGAAGCGCATCGTCGGCAAGGACGGCCAGCCGGCCCCGCTGGAGGACTTCGAACGCGTGGTGCGCGTCAACCTGATCGGCAGCTACAACGTGGCGCGCCTCGCGGCTGCGCGCATGGCGCGGCTCGAGCCGCTGGCCGACGGCGAGCGCGGCGTCCTGGTGATGACGGCCTCGGTGGCCGCGTTCGACGGCCAGGTCGGGCAGGAGGCCTATTCGGCCTCCAAGGGCGGCGTGGTGTCGATGACGCTGCCGCTGGCGCGCGACCTCTCGCAGCACGGCATCCGCGTGTGCACCATCGCGCCGGGGCTGTTCGAGACCCCGCTGATGAAGACGCTGCCACCCGAGGTGCAGCAGTCGCTGGCAGCCTCGATCCCGTTCCCGCGGCGCCTGGGCGCCCCCGACGAATTCGCGCGGCTGGCGGCGCACGTGGTCACCAACGTGCACCTCAACGGCGAGACCATCCGCCTCGATGGCGCACTCAGGATGGCGCCGCGATGAGCCGCACCTCGGTCTTCACGGTCGAGGTCGGCTTCGGCGACTGCGACCCCGCGGGCATCGTGTTCTTCCCGAACTTCTCGCGCTGGATGGACGCCGCCTCGCACCACTTCTTCCGCAGCACCGGGCTGCCGCCGTGGCGCGCGATGGCCGAGATCCCGCACAGCGTGGGCGCACCGCTGCTCGAGATCCACACCCGCTTCCTCAAGCCCGCCACCTACGGCGAGACCATAGAGGTGCACACCTCGGTGCAGGAGTGGGGCCGCAAAACCTTCGTGCACCTGCACCGCGTGATGCGCGGCGACGACCTGCTGTGCGAAGGCCGCGAAACCCGCGCTCTGTGCGTCAAGCCGCCGGGCGAGCCGATGCGCGCCATCTTCATCCCCGACTGGCTGCGCGAGCGCTGCGCCTGAGGCACCCGGAGAGCCTTTCCATGTGGCAGTACGAAGCCCCCCTGCGCGACATGCGCTTCGTCATCGAGCGCGTGCTTCAGGCCCCGGCCTCGTGGGCCGCGTGCCCGGCCTTCGCCGAGGTCGACGTCGACACCGTGGACGCCGTGCTGGAGGAAGCCGCGCGCTTCGCCGCCGGCGTGCTGCTGCCGCTGAACGCGGCCGGCGACCTGCAGGGCTGCACGCGCAGTGCAGAAGGCCATGTCGCCACGCCCGAAGGCTTCCCCGCGGCCTACCGCGCCTTCGTGGAAGGCGGCTGGCCCGCCCTGCCCTGCGACCCCGAGTGGGGGGGCCAGGGCCTGCCGCTGGTGGTGGACGCCGCGCTGCGCGAGATGCTGGTGGCCTGCAACCACGCGTGGACGATGTACCCCGACCTGCTGCACGGCGCCTACGAGACCATCGCCGGGCACGCCAGCGCCGAGCTGAAGCAGCGCTACCTGCCGAAGATCGCCAGCGGCGAGTGGCTGGCCGCGATGGCGCTGACCGAGCCCGGCGCCGGCACCGACCTGGGCGTGCTGCGCACCCGCGC
This sequence comes from Rubrivivax sp., assembly GCA_044374875.1. Taxonomy (GTDB): domain Bacteria; phylum Pseudomonadota; class Gammaproteobacteria; order Burkholderiales; family Burkholderiaceae_C; genus Rubrivivax. Next base: position 9,897 of record JBILNT010000039.1, on the reverse strand, counting down.
CGAGCCGCAGGCCGACGGCACGCTGAGGGTGAGCGGCCAGAAGATCTTCATCAGCGGCGGCGACCACGACCTGAGCGACAACGTCGTCCACCTCGTGCTGTGCCGCCTGCCCGATGCGCCGCCGGGCAGCAAGGGCCTGTCGCTGGCGCTGGTGCCCAAGTTCCTGCCCGACGGCACGCGCAACGCGATGCACTGCGACGGGCTCGAGAAGAAGATGGGCATCAAGGCCAGCGCCACCTGCGCGATGCGCTACGAAGGCGCCACCGGCTGGCTGGTGGGCGAGCCGCACCGCGGCCTTGCGGCGATGTTCCTGATGATGAACTCGGCGCGGCTGCACGTCGGCCTGCAGGGCCTGGGCCACCAGGAGATGGCCACGCAGAACGCCGCGCGCTACGCCGCCGAGCGCGTGCAGATGGGCGTGCCCATCGCGCGACACCCGGCCGTGCGCCACCTGCTGCTGCGCGCGCAGGCCATGACCGAGGCGCAGCGCGTGATCGCCTACCGCGCCGCGCTGGCCATCGACGAATCGCACCACCACCCCGAACCCGGGGCCCGCGCCGCGGCGGCCAGGCTCGCCGCGCTGCTCACGCCGGTGGTCAAGGCCTTCGGCACCCACCACGGCTTTCATACCGCGGTGCTGGCGCAGCAGGTGTTCGGCGGCTACGGCTACGTGCACGACTACGGCATCGAGCAGACCGTGCGCGACGCCCGCATCGCGATGGTCTACGAAGGCACGAACGAGGTGCAGGCCATCGACCTGCTGCAGCGCAAGGTGCTGGCCGACGGGGGCGCGACGCTGGAGCGCCTGCTGGCGGACTGCGAGGCCGTGGCCGCCGGCGCGCCCTCACCCTTCGCCGCGGCGCTGCGCGAAGGCTGCGCCACCGCACGCACCGAGACGCGCGCGCTGATCGACGCCGCAAGGTCCGACCCGCAGCGCCCGCTCACGGTCGCCGACGACTACCTGCACGGCCTGGCCCACGTGCTGATGGCCTGGGCCTTCGCGGCGAGCGCCGCGGCGCTGGAAGGCGACGACTCGGCGTGGGCCGCCGCCAAGCGAGAGCGGCTGGCCTACGGCGCCGAGTGGCTGCTGCCGCAGGGCGCCGTGCACTGGGCGCGGGTGCAGGCGGCGGCGCGGCTGCCCGAGCGGGTGGTCTGAGGCTCGGCCGGCGGAAGTTTCCGACGCAGAGGAACGGAGGACGCGGAGGATTCGGGATCGAAAGGGAATCCCTCCCCTTCTCTGCGTCCTCCGTTCCTCTGCGTTGGATGTTCAACGGCGCTGCCAGTGCCTCTAGACTCGTGATACCGCCACTCACGCCGAAGGCACGCGAACACCATGAGCCCATCCACGTCGCAACTCGTCAGCCGCCGCCGCGTGATCGCGCTGGCCGGTGCCACCACCGCCGCCGTGGCCCTGCCCGGCATCGGCCGCGCCCAGGCCGCATGGCCCACCAAGGCCGTCCGCTTCGTCGTGCCGTTCGCGCCCGGGGGCAGCTCCGAGATCGTGGCGCGCACCACGGCCGTGGAGATGGCCAAGGTGCTGGGCCAGTCGGTGTTCGTCGACAACAAGCCCGGGGGCGCCGGCAACGTGGCGATGCAGGAGGTGGCTCGCGCCGACGACCAGCACACCGTGATCCTCGGCCACATCGGCACGCTGGCGGTCAACCCGTACATCTTCGACAAGCTGCCCTACGACCCCGTCAAGGACTTCCGCGCGCTGTCGCTGCTGGCCAAGGTGCCCAGCCTCTACCTGGTGCGGCCCGACCTGCCGGTGGCCAACCTGAAGGAGTTCATCGCCCATGCGAAGAAGAACCCGGGGCGGCTGAACTACGGCTCGGCCGGCAACGGCAGCGCCGGTCACCTGGCGATGGAATACCTGAAGATGGCCAGCGAGACCTTCATCGTCCACGTGCCCTACCGCGGCACCGGCCCCCAGCTGACCGACCTGATGGCCGGCCGCACCGACGCTGCCTCGGTCGGGGCGCCCGCGGTGATGCAGCTGGTCAAGGCGGGCAAGCTGCGCGCCATCGCCACCGGCACGCTGCAGCGGCTGCCTCAGCTGCCCGACGTGCCCACCGTCGCCGAGCAGGGCTTCCCGGGCTTCGAGATGACGCAGTGGTACGGCTTGCTGGCCCCGGCCTCGCTGCCGCAGGCGGCCGCCGACAAGCTCGCGGCCGCCGCGGCCACGGCCGTGAAGCAGCCCGCCACCACCGAGAAGCTGGCCGCCGACGCGGCCCTGGGCGTGGGCGGCACGCCGGCCGAGTTCGCCAGCTTCATCGCCGCCGAGCAGAAGCGCTGGAAGGCCGTGGTGGCACGCGCGAAGATCAAGCCCGACTGACGGGTCACGGGTTTCCAACGCAGAGGAACGGAGGACGCAGAGGATCCGGGAATGAAACCGAATCCCTCCCCCTGCCCCTCCACCTCCTCCGCGTCCTCCCTTCCTCTGCGCTGGATGTTCAAGCCCGCCGCCCACACTGTGCGCTGAACCTACACTCGCCGGCATCACTGCACGAGCACTGAAGCCGATGAGCACTCCCCGCCTCCGCCCCCTGGGCCGTTCCGGCCTGAGCGTCGCCCCGCTGGCCCTGGGCGGCAACGTCTTCGGCTGGACGGCCGACGAGGCCACGTCGTTCTCGATCCTCGACGCCTTCGTCGACGCCGGCTTCAACCTCGTCGACACCGCCGACATCTACTCGACCTGGGTGCCCGGGCACACCGGCGGCGAGAGCGAGTCGGTGATCGGGCGCTGGCTGGCGCGCAGCGGCAAGCGCGACAAGGTGCTGATCGCCACCAAGGTGGGCAAGCCGATGGGCGGCGGCGCCGCGGGCGAGCCCGGGCGCTCGGGGCTGTCGCGGCGCTGGATCCGCCAGGCCGTCGAGGATTCGCTGCGCCGGCTGCAGACCGACCGCATCGATCTCTACCAGTCGCACGACGACGACACCGCCACGCCGCTGGAGGAGACGCTCACGGCCTTCGCCGAGCTGATCGCCGAGGGCAAGGTGCGCGCCATCGGCGCGTCCAACTACAGCGCGCCCCGCCTGGCCGAGGCGCTGGCCACCAGCGCGCGGCTGGGGCTGCCGCGCTACGAGAGCCTGCAGCCGCACTACAACCTGCTCGCCCGCCCGGTCTACGAGGACGCGCTGGAGCCGCTGTGCGCGAAGGAAGGCCTGGGCGTGATCAACTTCTTCGGCCTGGCGCGGGGCTTCCTCACCGGCAAGTACCGCAGCGAGGCCGACCTCGCCAAGAGCCCGCGCGGCAACGGCGTGCGCGACTACATGAACGCGCGCGGCTTCGCGGTGCTCGACGCGCTCGGCGCGGTGGCCGCCGAGCACGGCGCGACGACGGCCCAGGTGGCGCTGGCCTGGCAGATGGCACGCCCGTCGATCACCGCGCCGATCGCCAGCGCGACCTCGGTGGCGCAACTGCGGGAGCTGATGGGCGCGGCCTTCCTCGATCTGACGCCAGCGCAGGTGGCCTTGCTCGACCAGGTGAGTGCCGGTCAGGCCCCGTCGTGAACGCCACCGGGCCGCGGCCGATGCGCGCGGCCCCGTGGCACGCGCTGGCCCACCTGCCGCACTGCGGCCACGCGCCGCTGGCGGTGGACCTGGCGCTGCTGCGCGACACGCTGGGCTTCGCCCGCGGCGTGATGACCCGCGCCGGGCCGGTCTCGCGGGCGATGCTGGTCGGAAGGCCGCAGGCGCTGCTGATGTCGGCGCCGGCGCTGGAAGCGGTGCTGGGCGACACCGCCGGGGGCGTGTCGGCCGCGGGCGGCTGGGCGCCCTTCCTCGGCGAGCTGTTCCCGCGCGGGCTGATCCTGCGCGACGGCGACGACCACCGCGCCCACCGCCGCCGCATGCTGCCGGCGCTGCGGCGCGACGCGCTGGAGCGCCACCTGGCGCGCATGGCGCCGCGCATCGACGCCGCGGTGGCCGACTGGCTGCGCGCCCGCCGGCTCGACCTGCACGACGCCGTGCGCCGGCTCACGCTCGACATCGCCAGCGACGTCTTCCTCGGCGTGCACGACGCGGCGGAGGTCACCGCCGCGCACCACGACTTCGTGCAACTGGTCGACGCCTCGGCGGCGGTGCTGCGCTGGCGCGTGCCCTTCACCCGCTACGGCCGCGGCCTGGCGGCGCGGGCGCGGTTGGCCGCCTTCCTGCGCGCACGCATCCCGCAGCGCCGCGCCCAGCCGGGTGACGACCTGTTCTCGCAACTCTGCGTGCTGCGCGACGAAGACGGCCTGGCCTTCGACGACGGCGAGATCGTCGACCACATGATCTTCCTGTGGATGGCGGCACACGACACCACGCGCAGCGCCATCACCAGCGCCGCGCGGGCGCTGGCGATCGAGCCGGCGTGGCAGGACCGGCTGCGCGACGAGGTGCGCGCGCAGGGCACGGCGCAGCCGCCCACCCCGGCCTCGCTGGCGGAACTGGCCGCGCTCGACGGCGTGCTGCGGGAGTCGCTGCGCCTGTTCCCGCCGATTCCCACGCTGGCGCGCCAGCTCCTGGCACCGATGGAGATCGACGGCCACGCCCTGCCCGCGGGCACGCTGGTGACGCTGTTCCTGCTGGCGGTTCAGCGCGACGAGCGCTGGTGGCCCGAGCCCGACCGCTTCGACCCCGGGCGCTTCGCGCGCAGCGACCCGGCACGGCACCGCTACGCCTGGGTGCCCTTCGGCGGCGGCGCGCACATGTGCCTGGGGCAGCACTTCGCGATGATGCAGGGCCGCGCCGTGCTGCGCGCGCTGGTGCACCGGGCCCGCTGGCGGCTGGCCGCCGGTGGGCAGGACGCACGGATGAGCTTCGCCCCGATCGCCCATCCGCCGGGCGGGCTGCAGGTGGAAATGGGGCCGGCGTGAAAGGGATCGTGCCGCGGCGGCGAGGCGGTCTTCGCCCTCGCTGCCGACACGGTCGCGGCGCTGCAGGCACACTGGCTTCACTTCCTGCCCTGCCTGCCCCGATGACCGCCACGACCGCCTTCCGCTTCGACAACACCTACGCGCGCGAACTGCCGGGCACCTTCGTGGCGTGGAAGCCGGCCGCGGTACGCGCGCCCCGCCTGCTGCACCTGAACCGCGCCCTGGCCGACGAACTGGGGCTGCAGGCCGAACTGCTGGCGGACGACGAGGCCGCTGCGGTCTTCGCGGGCAACGCCGTGCCCGAAGGCGCCGAGCCGATCGCGCAGGCCTATGCCGGTCACCAGTTCGGCGGCTTCTCGCCGCAGCTCGGCGATGGCCGCGCGCTGCTGCTCGGCGAGGTGATCGACCGCCACGGACGGCGGCGCGACATCGCGCTCAAGGGCTCGGGGCGCACGCCGTTCTCGCGCGGCGGTGACGGCAAGGCCGCCGTCGGCCCGATGCTGCGCGAAGTGCTGATCGGGGAGGCGATGCACGCGCTGGGCATCCCCACGACGCGCGCGCTGGCGGTGGCCGCCACCGGCGAGCCGGTCTGGCGCGAGACCGAACTGCCCGGCGCCGTGCTGACGCGCGTGGCCGCGAGCCACCTGCGCGTGGGCACCTTCCAGTACTTCGCCGCCCGCGGCGACCTCGAGCGACTGCAGCGCCTGGCCGACTACGCGATCGCGCGCCACGACCCTGGGCTCGCCGGTGCGGGCGGCCGCCACCTCGGGCTGCTGCGGGCCGTGGCCGGACGCCAGGCCCGGCTGGTGGCGCAGTGGATGAACGTCGGCTTCATCCACGGCGTGATGAACACCGACAACATGACGATCTCGGGCGAGACCATCGACTATGGCCCCTGCGCCTTCATGGAGGCCTTCGACCCGGACGCGGTGTTCAGCTCGATCGACCACGGCGGCCGCTACGCCTGGGCCAACCAGCCCCACATCGCGCGCTGGAACCTCGCGCGCCTGGCCGAGGCCCTGCTGCCGCTGATGGCCGACGGCGACGACGAAGCCGCGGTGCAGCGGGCCGTGGCCGAGGTCACCGAGGTGATAGACGCCTTCCCGGACTGGTACGCGCAGGCGCTGCTGGCCGGCCGCAGGGCCAAGCTCGGGCTGCAGCGTGGCGACGCCGCACTCGACGAGGCCGACACCGCGCTGGCCGAGGACTGGCTCGCGCTGCTGCACGCGCAGCAGGTCGACTTCACGCTCGGCTGGCGGCGGCTGGCCGACGCCGCCTCAGGCGACGACGCGCCCTTGCGCGCCCTGATGCGCGAGCCGGCGGCGGCCGACGCGTGGCTGACGCGCTGGCGCTCGCGCTGCGCGCTGGAGGACGCGGGCCGGGCGGACGCCGCCGACGCCCGCGCCGCGCGGATGCGCCTGGCCAACCCCTGGCTGATCCCGCGCAACCACCGGGTCGAGGAAGCCCTGGCCGCGGCCAGCGCCGACGGCGACCTCGGCCCCTTCGAGGCCCTGCTCGAGGCGCTGCGCACGCCCTTCGACGAAGTCGCGGCCAGTGCGCGCTACGCCGCGCCCGCGCCGGCCGAGGTCACGGCCCGCTACCAGACCTTCTGCGGTACCTGACTCAGCCCGTCGGGGCTGCAGCTTCCCAGACGAAGACCTGCGTGAAACTGCCGTCGTCGTTGGCGCGCACCGCGCCCCGCGACATGCCCGCGCGGGACAGCACGCGCTGCGAGGCCTCGTGTGCGGGATCGACGGTCGCGATCACGCGGCGCAGGCCGTGCACGGCGGCGCCCCAGGCCAGCAGCGCCGGCGCGGCCTCGCTGGCGTAGCCCAGTCCCCAGCGGCAGCGCAGGAAGGCGTACTTGATCTCGGCCTCGGCCTGGCCGTGCGGATGCACCAGGCCGCAGAAGCCGACCACGCTGCCGTCGGTGCGCGATTCCAGCGCCAGCATCCCGTAGCCGCGCCGGCGGTAGTTCTCCAGCGTCACCTCGACCCAGCGCTGGCAGCCGGCGCGGTCCAGCGGCACGCCGTCGCCGACGAAACGCACCACCTCGGGATTGCCGTAGACGGCGAGCATCGCGTCGACGTCGGGCTCCGAGATGCGGCGGGCCCGCAGCCGCGCCGTCTCGAAGCCCGCGGCACCGGCAGCCACGGCACTCACAGGCTGACCGCCGAAGTGAAGGTCAGCCGGTTGCCGAAGGGGTCGGTCACCGTCATGTCGCGCGTGCCCCAGGGCATGGCGTGGACCGACGGGCGCGCGTTCGGGTGGGCGCGGGCCAGGAGCTCGGCGCACAGCGCATCGACGTCGCCCACCGCGATGCGCACCGCAGCCCCCGGGCTGGCGTCGCCGTGGTGTTCCGACAGGTGCAGTTCGCAGTCGTCGCGCGCGACGGCCATGTACAGCGGCAGGCCGGGTTCGAAGCGATGCTCGAAGAGCACCGTGAACCCGAGGAAGTCGACGTAGAACGCCCGCGCGAGGCGTTCGTCGAAGCTGCGCAGGATGGGCGTGGTGCGGCCTAGCGTCATGGCGGGTGTGCCCCTGGCGGACAGGCGGACGGTTCCGACGGGGCGTCTCCAGCGTTGCCCGGCGGGGTGGCCAGCAGCGCCTTGGCCGCGTCGACCCGCAGCGCCAGCGGCGCCTGCGGGTCGTTCATCACCGCGAGCAGGAACTCGCGCGGGTCGCGCCAGGCCGCAGGCGGCGTGGCCGTGGGAGCCGCGCGCGGCACCGGGGCGGGTGCCGTCGGCGGCGCTGCATCAGGGGCAGCCGGCTCGCCCAGCGCCGCCAGCGCCGCCGCGAAGGCGCGCGGCGGGACCGGGGCGAGGCCGGCCAGCAAGCTGGCCTGGGCCTCTTCGCCGGGCGGGATGTCGAGCCAGGGTGTCTCGGCAAACAGCGGCGCGAGGTCGGGCGCGACGAAAGCGGACCAGTTTCCCGAGGGCTGCTCGGCAGGCACCGGCGGCAGCGCGGGGACGGGCGCGGCCGCATCCGCGGGGTCCGCGGGCCAGCAGCGGACCCGGTGCAAGGGCACGCCGGCCAGGTAGCGCCGCCTCAGCGCCTCGCCGAAGGCCTGTGCCCGCTGCACGCCGGCGCCCTCCGGCAGGGCGAACCACAGCTGCATGCCGTCCACACCATTGACGGCGATGGCCGGCGCGGGCAGGCCCAGGTCGTGCTGCACGCCGCGCCAGGCCTCGCCGACGCAGCGCCAGTCGGCCGGCGCCGCCACCTCGAGCACCAGGACCCGGGTGGCATCCGCCGCGTCGGGTCGGCCCAGCGTCGAAGACCGGCCATCGGGCGCGCCGCCGCCTTCCAGCCCGTACAGACGCCGCAGTTCGGCGCGGAGTCGGTTCATGGGGCCCGGGTCGCCGCGTCGAAGAGCCCGCCATGCGCCTCGCGCAGCGCGCGCTTGAGCAGCTTGCCGCTCGGGTTCTTGGGCAGCGCGTCGGCGAAGACGACCCGCTTGGGCGCCTTGAAGCCGGCCAGGTGTGCCGCGCAGTGGGCCTGCACGGCGGCCTCGTCGAGGGCCGCGCCGGGCTTGGGCACGACGACGGCCACCACCGCCTCGACCCAGCGCGGGTGGGGCACGCCGATCACGGCCACTTCGCTGACACCCTCCAGGCGATAGATCGCCTCCTCGACCTCACGGCTGGCGACGTTCTCGCCGCCGGTCTTGATCATGTCCTTCTTGCGGTCGACGACGCTGATGTAGCCCTCGGCGTCGATCGTGGCGAGGTCGCCGGAGTGGAACCAGCCGCCCTCGAAGGCCGCCGCGGTGCGCTCGTCGTCGTGGAAGTAGCCGCTGAGCAGTTGCGGGCTGCGGTGGACGATCTCGCCGACGCTGCGGCCGTCGCGCGGGACGTCGTTCATCGCGTCATCGACGACGCGCGTCTCGACGTTGATCACCGGCCGGCCGCAGGAGCCGGGCTTGCGCAGCTGGTCCTCGGGGCCGAGCATGGTCGCCAGCGGCGCGATCTCGGTCTGGCCGTAGAGGTTCCACAGGCGCACCTGCGGCAGCCGCGCCGCCAGCTCCTGCAGCACCGCCACCGGCATGATCGACGCGCCGTAGTAGCCCTTGCGCAGCGACGACAGGTCGGTGGTGTCGAAGGCCGGCGAACGCAGCAGCGCGATCCACACCGTCGGCGGCGCGAAGAACGAGGTGATGCGGTGGCGCTCGATCAGCGCAAGCAGGTGCTCGGCGACCGGCTTGCCCGTGATCACGTTGCTCGAGCCCACGTACACCGCCGGGCCGAAGAAGACGTCGAGCTGCGCGCAGTGGTAGAGCGGCAGCGCGTGCAGCGCGAGGTCCTCGCGCGCGATCTCGGCCTCGACGACACAGCTGACGTACTGCCAGAGCACCGCGTCGTGGGTCAGCATCGCTCCCTTGGGCAGCGACTCGGTGCCGCTGGTGTAGACGATCTGCGCCAGGTCGCTGCCCGCCAGCGGCACCTCGGGCGGCGCGTCGGTGCAGGCGGCGAGTTCGTCGAAGCGCAGCATGCCTGCGGCCGGCTCCGCGGCCTCTTCGGAGGGCATCCAGACCAGCGTCTCGACCGCGGTGCCCTGCGCCGCCGCCTGCGCCAGCGAGGCCAGGCCGGCGTCGGTGCACAGCACGCGCGCGCCGGCGTGGCGCAGGATGTAGCCGGCCTCCTCGGCCTTGAGCATGAAGTTGACGGGCACCAGCACCGCACCCAGGCGCGCCACCGCGAAGCGCAGCGCGGCGAAGGCGTGCGAGTTGCGGGCCAGCACGGCGACGCGGTCGCCGCGGCCGACTCCCGTGCGCGCCAGGCCGGCGGCCAGGCGGTCGCAGACGGCGTCGAACTCGCGGTAGGTCCAGCGCACCTCGCCGCAGGCGATGGCGGGCTTGCCGGGGTGGCGGGCAGCGCTGCGGCGCAGCAGGTCGCCCAGGGTGTGGCGGCGCAAGGCGGGGTTCATGAGCCCAAGGTTAATGTGGAAGAACCTCTGGCGAAGGCGCGACAGGACCTGGCCTGAAGCTGGCCGGCGCTGCGTGCGCTGCGGGTATGGCAGGTTCAGGCGGTGGGGGGCAT
>JBILNT010000202.1:0-6028 GCA_044374875.1 Rubrivivax sp. | reverse complement strand
GCGAAAGCTACGCCCACGTGCCCATGCCGCGCATGACCAACACCTACATGCTCGGCGGCTCGCGCTCGAGCCAGGAAATCGTGGCCAGCCTCAAGCGCGGCCTGTACGCCACCAACTTCGGCGGCGGCCAGGTCGACATCACCAGCGGCAAGTTCGTGTTCTCCGCCAGCGAGGCCTTCTGGGTCGAGAACGGCCGCATCCAGTACCCGGTCAAGGGCGCCACGATCATCGGCAACGGCCCGGAGGCGCTCAAGCGGGTGAGCATGATCGGCAACGACCTGCAGCTCGACGCGGGCATGGGCACCTGCGGCAAGGAAGGCCAGAGCGTGCCGGTGGGCGTGGGCCAGCCGACGCTGCGCATCGAGCGCCTGACGGTCGGGGGCACGGCCTGAGCGCAGCGCCCGCGTCCGCATCGGTCGCGCTGGCCGACATCGAGGCCGCGGCGGCGCGGCTGGCCGGCCACGTGCTGGAGACGCCCTGCGTCGAGTCCAGGACGCTGGGCCAGGTCATTGGCGCGCGGGTCTTCCTCAAGTTCGAGAACCTGCAGTTCACGGCCTCGTTCAAGGAGCGCGGCGCGCTCAACAAGCTGGCCACGCTCGTCGAGTCGAGCGTGCCGGTGCGCGGCGTCATCGCTGCCTCGGCCGGCAACCACGCGCAGGGCGTGGCGCACCATGCGCAGCGGCTGGGGCTGCGTGCCGTCATCGTGATGCCGGTCGCCACGCCGACGGTCAAGGTCGAGCGCACGCTGGGCTTCGGTGCCGAGGTGGTGCTGCACGGCGAGACCTTCGACGAGGCCCGCGAGCACGCGCTGCGCCTGGCCGACGAGCAGGGCCTGACCTTCGTCCACCCCTTCGACGACGCCGCGGTGATCGCCGGCCAGGGCACGATCGGCCTGGAGATGCTGCGCCAGCAGCCCGACCTCGAGGTGCTGGTGGTGGCGATCGGCGGCGGCGGGCTGATCAGCGGCATCGCCACCGCCGCGCGCGCGCTGTCGCCGGGCATCGAGATCGTCGGCGTGCAGACGGCGCGCTTCCCGGCGATGGTCAACGCCGTCAAGGGCACCGCGCACCCGCAGGGCACGAGCACCATCGCCGACGGCATCGCGGTGGGGCAGCCCGGGCGCATCACGCGCGAGATAGTGGCGCGGCTGGTCGACGACCTCGTGCTGGTCGACGAGGGCGACATCGAGCAGGCCATCGTGATGCTGCTCGAGATCGAGAAGACGCTGGTGGAAGGCGCCGGCGCCGCCGGCCTGGCGGCGCTGCTGAAGGAGCCGCAGCGCTACCGGGGCCGCAAGGTCGGCCTGGTGCTGTGCGGGGGCAACATCGACCCGCTGCTGCTGCAGGCCATCATCGGCCGCGGCATGGTGCGCGCGGGCCGGCTGGCGCGCATCCGCGTCGGCGCGCGCGACCTGCCCGGCGTGCTGGCCCGCATCACCGCGGTGGTCGGCGAAGCGGGCGCCAACATCGAGGAAGTGCACCACCAGCGCGCGTTCTCCACGCTGGCCGGGCAGAACGTCGAGGTCGAGCTGGTGCTGCAGACGCGCAACCCCGCCCACGTGAAGGCGGTGGTCGAGCGGCTGCAGGGCGCGGGCTTCGCGGCGGCCTCGTACTGAGCGGCTGGCACCTCACGCTGCGGCGCAGGTCAACGCGGCTCGAGCCGGTGCGTGCTACATTCCGCTCCATGCGTTCGATCGCGTTCTTCTTTGCCTACTTTTGGTTCTCGCACCGCACGGCGGCTGGAGAGACGAGCGCGTAGGCAAGCGAAGCGCAACGAACCCAGACAAACCGCCGGAAGCCCCGGCGGTTTTTTTTCGCCCCGGCTCCCGCAACCGATCCACCCCCGAACCCCCGCCGAAGCAGGAAGCGCCCATGAGCCCGAAGTCCAGCAGCCCGGTCGCCACCGACCGCTACCAGCTCTCCGAGAAGACGAGCCAGACCGATGACCAGCGCATCCGCGACGTCACGCCGCTGCCGCCGCCCGAGCACCTGATCCGCTTCTTCCCGATCGCCGGCACGCCGGTGGAGACGCTGGTGGCCGGCACGCGCCAGCGCATCCGCGAGATCATGTCGGGCGAGGACGACCGGCTGCTCGTCATCATCGGCCCGTGCTCGATCCACGACCCGGCGGCGGCGATGGAGTACGCCCGCAGGCTCGAGGCCGAGCGCCGGAAGCACGCCGGCGAGCTGGAAGTGGTGATGCGCGTGTACTTCGAGAAGCCGCGCACGACGGTCGGCTGGAAGGGCCTGATCAACGACCCCTACCTCGACGAGAGCTACCGCATCCACGAGGGCCTGCGCATCGCGCGCCAGCTGCTCGTCGACATCAACCGCCTGGGCGTGCCCGCCGGCAGCGAGTTCCTCGACGTCATCAGCCCGCAGTACATCGGTGACCTGATCGCCTGGGGCGCGATCGGCGCGCGCACCACCGAGAGCCAGGTCCACCGCGAGCTGGCCTCGGGCCTGAGCGCGCCGGTGGGCTTCAAGAACGGCACCGACGGCAACATCCGCATCGCCATCGACGCCATCCAGGCGGCCTCGCGCCCGCACCACTTCCTGTCCGTGCACAAGAACGGCCAGGTCGCGATCGTCGAGACGCGCGGCAACAAGGACTGCCACGTCATCCTGCGCGGTGGCAAGGCGCCCAACTACGACGCCGCCAGCGTGGCGGCGGCCTGTGCCGAGATCGAGGCCGCGAAGCTGCCGTGCCGGCTGATGATCGACGCCAGCCACGCCAACAGCAGCAAGCAGCACCAGCGCCAGATCGACGTGATGCGCGACGTCGGCGCGCAGATGGCCGCGGGCAACCGCTGCGTGTTCGGCGTGATGGTCGAGAGCCACCTGCACGCCGGCAACCAGAAGTTCACCCCCGGCAAGGACGACCCCGCGAAGCTGGACTACGGCCGCAGCATCACCGACGCCTGCATCGGCTGGGACGACTCGGTCAACGTGCTGGACATCCTCGCGGCCGCCGTGAAGGCGCGCCGCCGGCACGCGGTCGCGAAGGGCTGACGGGCGGGGCGAGTCGCCGCCCGGGTCTAGGCCTCGCCGGCCTGGCCCTGCAGGCGCTGCGAGCGCCAGTAGACGTCGTCGCCGCCCAGCCCGTCGAGATTGGCGCGGTTGAGCACGCGCGCCAGCACGAACATCAGGTCCGACAGGCGGTTGAGGTACTGGCGCGGCGCCTCGTTGACGGTCTCGTGCGCCGCCAGTGCCACGACGGCGCGTTCGGCGCGGCGTGCGATGGTGCGGCTGACGTGCGCCAGCGCCGCGCTGCGCGTGCCGCCGGGCAGGATGAACTCCTTGAGCCGTGGCAGCCCGGCGTTGTAGTGCCCCAGCGCCTCGTCGAGGCGCGCCACCGCCTCGGCCTTCAGCAGTTCGAAGCCCGGGATCGACAGCTCGCCGCCGAGGTTGAAGAGCTCGTGCTGGATGGTCACCAGCAGCTCGCGCACGTCGTCGGGCAGGGGCTCGGCCAGCAGCACGCCGAGCGAGGAGTTCAGCTCGTCGACGTCGCCCATGGCCTGGACGCGCAGCGCGTCCTTGCGGGTGCGCGTGCCGTCGCCGAGGCCGGTGGTGCCGTCGTCGCCGGTGCGGGTGGCGATCTGGGTGAGGCGGTTCGACATGGGCGTGATCGTATCCGCTGCGCACCAACGGCCTTGCCGGCATGGGGATCGCGTGCCGCCGCGAGGCGTGCTGCCTAGAATCAGCCACCGGCCCGAGCCGCGAGGAGACGTCGATGAATGCACCCCTGCCCACGGGCGTGATCGCTGCCGAGCGCCGCTCGCCGCCGCCGCAGATGCTGCAGGCGCTGCGCGAGCGTTTCGGCGACCGCCTGTCGACGGCGACCGCCGTGCGCGAGCAGCACGGCCGTGACGAGAGCCCGTTCCCGGTGACGCCGCCCGACGCGGTGGTGTTCTGCGAAAGCACCGAGGAGGTGTCCGCGGTCGTCGCCCTGGCCGCGCAGCACGGCGTGCCGGTGATCCCCTTCGGCATCGGCTCGTCGCTCGAGGGGCACCTGCTCGCGGTGCAGGGCGGCATCAGCATCGACCTGTCGCGGATGAACCGCATCGTCGCCGTCCATCCCGAGGACCTGACGGTCACGGTCGAGGCCGGCGTGACGCGCGAGCAGCTCAACCGCGAGATCCGCGAGACGGGCCTTTTCTTCCCGATCGACCCGGGCGCCAACGCGACCCTCGGCGGCATGAGTGCCACGCGTGCCTCGGGCACGAACGCGGTGCGCTACGGCACGATGCGCGAGAACGTGCTGGGCCTGAAGGTGGTCACGGCCAGCGGCGAGGTGATCCACACCGGCACCCGGGCGAAGAAGTCGAGCGCGGGCTACGACCTGACGCGCCTGTTCGTCGGCAGCGAAGGCACGCTGGGCGTGATGACCGAGGTCACGCTCAAGCTCTACCCGCTGCCCGAGGCGGTGAGCGCGGCGATCTGCCACTTCCCCAGCATCGCCGCGGCGGTCGACGCGACGATCCAGGTCATCCAGATGGGCGTGCCCATCGCGCGCTGCGAGCTGCTCGACGCGAACACGGTGCGGGCGGTCAACCGCCACGACCGGCTCTCGCTGCGCGAGGCGCCGATGCTGCTGATGGAATTCCACGGCAGCGAGGCGGGCGTGAAGGAGCAGGCCGAGACCGTGCAGGCGATCGCGCGCGAGCATGGCGGCGAGGACTTCCAGTGGGCGCGCACGCCCGAGGAGCGCACCCGGCTGTGGACGGCACGCCACCACGCCTACTTCGCGACGCTGCAGACCAAGCCGGGCTGCCGCTGCGTGACGACCGACACCTGCGTGCCGATCTCGCGCCTGGCCGAGAGCATCAACGAGAGCAAGCGCGAGGCCGACGAGGCCGGCCTGCCCTACTTCATCGTCGGCCACGTCGGCGACGGCAACTTCCACCTCGGCTACCTGATCGACCCCGCCATCCCCGCCGAGCGCGAGACCGCCGAGCGCCTGAGCCACCAGATGGTGGCGCGCGCGCTGCGCCTGGAAGGCACCTGCACCGGCGAGCACGGGGTGGGCCTGCACAAGATGGACTTCCTCGTCGACGAGGCCGGCGCCGGCGCGGTGGCGCTGATGCGCCTGGTCAAGCGTGCGCTCGACCCGTCGAACATCATGAATCCGGGGAAGATCTTCGCGGCGTGAGGGTCGCCGGTCGGCGTAGCGGCCGATGACATCATCGGCCTGTCATGCCATCATCGCCATCAAGATGGCTGGATGACAGCAATGACCGCGATCACGATCCGCAATCTTCCCGAGGAAACGCGCCGGGCGCTGCGGCAGCGTGCGGCCGAGCACGGGCGCAGCACCGAAGCGGAGATCCGCGCGATCCTGCAAGAGGCGGTGCGCCCGCCGGTGGGCCTCGGTGCCGCGCTGCAGGCCATCGGCCGCGATGTCGGCGGCGTGGAACTCGACGCTCCTCGTTCTGCGGACGCGCCCGAGCCAGCCAGCTTCGCGTGATCGTTCTCGACACCAACGTCGTCTCCGAGCCGCTGCGACCGGCGCCCGCGCCTTCCGTGCTGGCCTGGCTCGACCGGCAGCACCCGCACACCCTTTACCTGACGGCCATCACGGCCGCTGAGCTGTTCGAAGGCGTGGGGCGCCTGCCAGCGGGCCGGCGGCGCGACGAGCTGGCATCGGCGATCGAGAGGCGCGTGCTGCCGCTCTTCGCCGGACGGGTCCTGCCGTTCGACGAAGCCGCCGCAGCGGCGTTTGCGCAGATCACCGGGCGCGCCCGCGCCGCCGGTCACGGCATCTCGATGGCCGATGCCTGCATCGCGGCGATTGCCCGCAGCAGGAACTTCGCGGTCGCGACGCGTGACACCGCGTCCTTCGTCGCCGCCGGACTGGACGTGATCGATCCCTGGCAGCAGGCCTGAGGACGCTGCGGCGCATTCACCCTAAATCCGGCAGTTACCCAGTCGCCGGAAGTGCTGGCGGGGGCTCGGGTGGCCCGATGACCGGCGCGATCCGGTCGCTGATGTAGCGCAGCATGCAGCCCCAGGGGTCCATCGTCTGGAAC
>JBILNT010000038.1:0-21387 GCA_044374875.1 Rubrivivax sp. | reverse complement strand
GGCGGCCTGACCTCGGTGCCGGGCGCCATCATCGGTGGCCTCATCATCGGCGTCGGCGAGAAGCTCTCCGAGGTGTATCTCGGCCCCGTCCTCGGCGGCGGCATCGAGATCTGGTTCGGCTACGTGCTGGTGCTGTTCGTGCTGCTCGTCCGGCCGCAAGGCCTGTTCGGCGAGAAGATCATCGACCGGGTGTGAGGCAGCCATGATCTACAGGGAAAACGGTCAGTTCAAGACCACGTACGGCTCGGACCTCCAGGTCTTCCCGATCCTGCAGGACCGCGTCGCCATCCTGGCGCTCGTCGCGTTGGCCGTCTTCGGCGTGCCGCTGCTGGCCGACGAATACATGTTCCGGGCGATCCTGATCCCGTTCCTGATCCTGTCCCTGGCGGCGATCGGACTGAACATCCTCGTCGGCTACTGCGGGCAGATCTCGCTGGGCACCGGCGCCTTCATGGCCGTGGGCGCCTACGCAGCCTACAACTTCCTCGTGCGCATCGACGGCATGCCGCCCGTGCTGGCCATCCTGCTCGGGGGCCTGTGCGCCACCGTGGCCGGCATCTTCTTCGGCATCCCCAGCCTGCGCATCAAGGGCCTGTACCTCGCGGTGGCCACGCTGGCGGCGCAGTTCTTCTTCGACTGGATGTTCCTGCGCATCAGCTGGTTCACCAACGACTCGCCCTCGGGCTCGGTCTCGGTCGCCGGCCTGTCGTTCCTGGGCATGGCCATCGACACCCCGGAGCGCAAGTACCTCTTCTGCCTGGCCTTCGTGCTGGTGTTCGCCGTGATCGCCAAGAACATCGTCCGCGGCCACACCGGGCGGGAATGGATGGCCATCCGCGACATGGACGTCGCCGCTTCGGTGATCGGCATCCGGCCCGTCTACGCCAAGCTCAGCGCCTTCGCGGTGAGTTCCTTCTTCGTCGGCGTGGCGGGCGCGCTGTGGGGCTTCGTGCACCTCGGCTCCTGGGAGCCGCTGGCCTTCAACATCGACCGCTCGTTCCAGCTGCTGTTCATGATCATCATCGGCGGGCTCGGCTCGATCATGGGCAGCTTCTTCGGCGCCGCGTTCATCGTCGTGCTGCCCATCGTGCTGAACCAGGCGCTGCCTGCGTTCGGTGAACTCATCGGCGTGACCATATCGACCGCTCTCGTGGCGCACGCCGAGTTCATGATCTTCGGGGCGCTGATCGTCTTCTTCCTGATCGTGGAGCCGCACGGCCTCGCGCGGCTGTGGTCGATCGGCAAGGAGAAGCTCAGGCTGTGGCCCTTCCCTCACTGAGAGCCTGAGAGTCTTTCCCCCATGCCCGCCTTGCACCCCAAAACACCCCGTCTCGTCGTTGCAAATCCGCGCCATAGCCCGAGCTATGGCTGTGGTTTGCGCCTAGATACGGGGCGTCTCGGCGCGCCTTTCGGCCACGGCGGAAAAACTCTCAGGCTCTGAGCCCTCGCTGCAACACCCTTCGAGCGCAAGCATGGCCGACGGGCCTCGAGCAACTGCCGCACTGACGAGTGCGAACCTCAACCACCGGAGACACATCATGAAACTTCGAGCCATCGCCCTGGCGATGCTGTTGGCGGGCACCGGCGGCCTCGTGGCCACCAGCGCTGCCCTCGCGCAGGACAAGGTGCAGTTCTTCCCGAGCCTGACCGGTCGCACGGGCCCGGTGGCACCCAACGCGACGCCGTTCGCCAACGGGTATGCCGACTACATGAAGCTGGTCAACATCCGCGGCGGCATCAACGGCGTCAAGACCCTCGTCGAGGAGTGCGAGACCGCCTACGCGACCGATCGCGGCGTCGAGTGCTACGAGCGCCTGAAGGGCAAGCACGGCGGGGCCACGGTGTTCCAGCCGCTGTCCACCGGCATCACCTTCGCGCTGACCGAGAAGATCCCTGCCGACAAGATCCCGATGATCACCTCGGGCTACGGCCGCAGCGACAGCCAGGACGGCGGCATCTTCAAGTGGAACTTCCCGCTGATCGGCCACTACTGGGTCGCCGGCGACGTGGTGCTCCAGCACATCGCCAAGAAGGAAGGCGGCTGGGACAAGCTGCGCGGCAAGAAGATCGCCGTCGTCTACCACGACAGCCCGTTCGGCAAGGAACTGCTGCCGATCATCGAAGAGCGCCGCAAGATGCACGGCTTCGAGGTCCAGTTGCTGCCGGTGCCCGCGCCGGGCGTCGAGCAGAAGGCCATCTGGCTGCAGGTGCGCCAGCAGCGGCCCGACTTCGTGATCATGCAGACCTGGGGCGTGATGACGGCCACCGCGATCAAGGAAGCCGTGGCGACCGGCTATCCGCGCGAGAAGATGTTCGGCACCTGGTGGTCGGGCGCAGAGCCCGACATCAAGGACATCGGCGCAGCCGCCAAGGGCTACAGCGCGGTGATGATGCAGCACGGTGCCGAGCCGCAGTCGCCTGTCGTCTCGGAGATCCTGCAGAAGGTCCACGGCCCCGGCCAGGGCACCGGACCGAAGGACGAGGTCGGCCAGGTGCTGTACATGCGCGGCGTCGTCGGCGCGATGCTGGCGGTCGAGGGCGTGCGCGCGGCGCAGGAGCGCTTCGGCAAGGGCAAGGTCATGACCGGCGAGCAGGCGCGCTGGGGCTACGAGAACCTGAACCTCACCCAGGCCAAGCTCGACGCGCTGGGCTTCAAGGGCGTGCTGCGCCCGATCTCCACGAGCTGTGCCGACCACATGGGATCGGCCTGGGCCCGCGTGCACACCTGGGACGGCGCCAAGTTCACCTGGGCGTCGGACTGGCTGCAAGGCGACGAGCAGATCATGAAGCCCATGGTCCGCGCATCGGCCGACCGCTACGCGCAGGAGAAGAAGATCACCCGGCGCCCGCCGTCCGACTGCCAGAGCTGACCCGCTGCCACCCCTTCGGCTCCCTTCGGGAGTGAGGGGTTCTGGTCACTCCCCTGCCCCCCGCCTGGCGGGGGGAGGGAACGAACCCGGGGGGAACCCCGGGTGCGTTCCCGCCAGTCTCGCGTGCGGGGCTGGCGGGAGCCGCAAACAGGAAGCGCCATGAGCAACATCCTCCTCAACGTCAACGGCATCGAGGTCATCTACAACCACGTGATCCTGGTCCTCAAGGGCGTCTCGCTGCAGGTGCCCGAGGGCGGCGTGGTCGCGCTGCTCGGCGGCAACGGGGCGGGCAAGACCACCACGCTGCGCGCGGTGTCGAACCTGCTGTCCGGCGAGCGCGGCGAGGTCACCAAGGGCTCGGTCGAGTACCGAGGGGAGCGCATCGAGCAGATGTCGCCGGCCGACATGGTCGACCGCGGCGTCATCCAGGTGATGGAAGGCCGCCATTGCTTCGCGCACCTGACCATCGAGGAAAACCTGATGACGGGGGCCTACACGCGCAAGGACGGCAAGGCCGCCGTGCAGCAGACGCTGGAAAAGGTCTACAACTACTTCCCCCGCCTGAAGACGCGCCGCACCAGCCAGGCCGCCTACACCTCGGGCGGCGAGCAGCAGATGTGCGCCATCGGCCGTGCGCTGATGGCCAACCCGAAGATGGTGCTGCTCGACGAGCCCAGCATGGGCCTGGCGCCGCAGATCGTCGAGGAGGTCTTCGAGATCGTGAAGGACCTCAACACCAAGGAGAAGGTGACCTTCCTGCTGGCCGAGCAGAACACCAACATGGCGCTGCGCTACGCCGACTACGGCTACATCCTCGAGAGCGGGCGCATCGTGATGGACGGCGAGGCGAAGGCGCTGCGCGAGAACGAGGACGTCAAGGAGTTCTACCTCGGCATGGGCGGTGGCGACCGCAAGAGCTTCCGCGACGTGAAGAGCTACAAGAGGCGCAAGCGCTGGTTGAGTTGAGCCCCCCCGGAGCGCCTTCGGCGCCTCCCCCCCCGAGGGGGGGCGACCCCAGCAGACCGGCAAAGCCGGATCTGCGGGGTCCGCTTGATCGATGGCGCAAACGCGGGCGCCTGGAGTCACATCCCCTGGAAAGCATGTCCGACGACAACGAAATCGGGTTCTCGCTGCCGGCATTCGATGCGGGCAATGCGCTGTTGCAGATCCGGCGGGCGCTGCGCGACATGAGGCTCGCGGAGCGGGGCGCGGGCTTCGAGCTGGGCGGGAAGGTCGTGGTGCAGCTGGCGCAGGAAGACGGTGCGGTGATGGCACGCATCGCGCGCCGGGTCTCGGGTTCGCCGGAGTGGGACCGGCAGGCCGTGTGCTCGGGGGCCGATCAGCGCAAGCTGCTCGACGAGGTGAAGCGGCGGCTCGAGCGCTGGCAAAGGGAAGATTGAGGGCCCGCGCGCCCTCGCGGCAAGGAGCCGATGGCGATGAACAACGAACACTTCGATGCCCTGGAGACGCGCGACCCCGCGGTCCGCGAAGCGGCGCTGATGGCTGCGCTGCCGGCGCAGGTGCGGGCGGCCCAGGCCACGGCGGCGCTGGCGGCGCGGCTGGACGGTGTCGACCCGGCCGCGGTCGCATCGCGCGCGGCCCTGGCTGCACTGCCGGTGACGCGGAAGTACGAGCTGCTCGAAGCCCAGAAGGCCTCGCGGGCCAGCACCAGCGCGTGGGATCCCTTCGGCGGCTTCTCGGCCATCGGCTGGCGAGCGCTGGGCAGCGCCCGCGGCGCCCGCCGCGTCTACCAGTCGCCCGGACCGATCTACGAGCCCGAAGGGTCGGCCGTCGACTACTGGCGCACGGGCCGCGCGCTGTTCGCGGCCGGCATCCGCCCGGGCGATCTGGTTCACAACAGCTTCAGCTACCACCTCACGCCCGGCGCCTGGATCATGGAAAGCGGCGCGCACGCCATCGGCTGCACCGTCTTCCCCGGCGGCGTCGGCAACACCGAGATGCAGCTGCAGGCGATCACGGAACTGCGCGCCGACGCCTACGCGGGCACGCCGAGCTTCCTGCGCATCCTGGTCGAGAAGGCCGCCGAGACGGGTGTGTCGCTGGCCACGCTGCGAAAGGCGCTGGTCAGCGGCGAGGCCTTCCCGCCCTCGCTGCGCGACTGGCTGCGCGATCGCGGCGTCCAGGCCTACCAGTGCTACGCCACGGCCGACGTCGGGCTGATCGCCTACGAGACGGCCTCTCGCGAGGGCCTGGTGCTCGATGAAGGCGTGATCGTCGAGATCGTGCGGCCGGGCACGGGCGACCCGGTGCCCGACGGCGAGGTCGGCGAAGTGGTCGTCACCGTCCTCAATGCCGACTACCCGCTGGTGCGCTTCGGCACCGGCGACCTCAGTGCCGTGCTGCCGGGCACCTGCCCGACCGGACGGACGAATCGCCGCATCAAGGGTTGGATGGGCCGGGCCGACCAGACCGCCAAGGTGCGTGGCATGTTCGTGCACCCCGGCCAGGTGGCCGAAGTCGTGCGCCGGCATCCGGAACTGGCGCGCGCACGGCTGGTGGTCGAAGGCGAGATGGCCAACGACCGCATGACGCTGCATGTCGAGGCGACGCGCCGGCCCGAAGGCCTCGCCGAGGCCGTGGCGGCAACGCTGCGCGATGTCACCAAGCTGCGCGGCGAGGTCCTGATCTGCGAGCCGGGCGGCCTCGCCAACGACGGCAAGGTGATCGAGGACGCACGCAAGTACGACTGAGCGACACCTCGGCCGAGACGCAGCGAAGGTCCAATGTCCCCAGGAAAACCCGCCATACGTACTTACCGAACTGCAACGGCGGCCGCCTGTGCCTACCATGGGGGGGAGTGCCGTGAGCGGCACCCGACATCGCACACCTACAGGAGACTCCGCATGAAGAAGATGCTCGTGGCCGTCGCTGCCATGGCCGTGGCGAGCGCCGCACTGGCCGCCTACCCCGAGAAGCCGGTCACCATCGTGGTGCCGTTCGCGGCCGGCGGGCCGACCGACAAGGTCGCACGCGACCTCGCCGAGGTGCTGCGCAAGGGTCTCAACAACCAGACGATCATCATCGAGAACGTCGGCGGTGCCGGCGGCACGCTGGGTGCGGCACGGGTCGCGAAGGCAGCCCCTGACGGCTACACGCTGCTGCTGCACCACATCGGCATGGCCACCGCGCCGGCCCTGTACCGCACGCTGCCGTTCAAGGTGCTGGAGGACTTCGAGTACGTGGGCATGGTCAACGACGTCCCGATGACGCTGATCGGGCGGCCCAATCTGCCGGCGAACAACTACGCCGAGCTGGTGAAGTGGCTCGAGGCCAACAAGGGCAAGATCAACCTGGCCAACGCCGGCCTGGGCGCCGCATCGCACCTTTGCGGCCTGCTGTTCCAGCAGAGCCTGAAGATCGACATGACCACGGTGCCGTACAAGGGCACCGCGCCGGCGATGACCGACCTGCTCGGCGGCCAGGTCGACATCATGTGCGACCAGACCACCAACACCAGTTCGCAGATCGAGGCCGGCAAGGTCAAGGCGTACGCCGTGACGACGATGCAGCCGCTGAAGACGCCGGCGCTGTCCAAGCTGCCGACGCTCGACTCGCAGGGCCTCAAGGGCTTCAACGTCTCGATCTGGCACGGCATGTACGCGCCGAAGGGCACCCCCAAGGCCATCGTCGACCAGCTCAACGGCGCGCTGCGCAATGCGCTGAAGGATCCCGAGTTCGTCAAGCGCCAGGAAGCCCTCGGCGCCGTGGTGGTCACGGACAATCGCGTCAACCCGGCCGACCACAAGAAGTTCGTCGAGGCCGAGATCGCGAAGTGGGGCCCGGCCATCAAGGCCGCCGGCCAGTACGCCGACTGACGCATCGGTGCACGGCGCAGCCCGCCTCGCGGCGGCGCGCCCCCCGCAGGGAAGGCCACCCACGAGGGTGGCCTTCTTCGTTCCTTGGCCCGCGTGATCGAGCCGTGGCGTTCGTTCAGGTGATCCGCAGCGGGATGGTGACCGGCCCGTCGTTGACGAGGTGCACCTGCATGTCGGCACCGAACACGCCGGTCTCGACGCAGCGGTGCCGCTCTCGAGCGACGGCGAGCACGCGCTCGTAGAGCGCACGGCCCTGTGCGGCCGGCGCCGCCGCGGTGAAGCTCGGCCGGTTGCCGCCAGAGGTGTCGGCGGCCAGGGTGAACTGCGAAACGACGAGCAGCCCGCCACCCGCGTCCTGCAGGCTGCGGTTCATCTTGCCCGCATCGTCGGAGAAGATGCGCAGCTTCAGCAGCTTGTCGACCAGCTTCGAGACCTGGGCCCCGCCGTCTGAAGGCTCGGCGCACACCAGCACGAGCATGCCGCCGCCGATCGCCCCCACCACCACGCCGCCGACCTCGACGCGCGCCTCGCGCACGCGCTGGACGAGGGCGATCACAGCAGGTCCCGGGGATCGTCGAAGTGCGCCTCGACGTCCATCGGCAGCAGCTGGATGGTGGCCCGCAGGCCCGGCACCGCGCTCATCAGCGCCTGCTCGACCGAGGTGCGCAGCGCCGCCGCACGGCCCAGCGTCCAGCCTGCGGGCATGTGCATGTGCATGTCGACGAAGCGCCTCTGTCCGGCCTTGCGCGTGTTCACGTGGTCGAAGCGGATGGCCTGGTGGCGGAAGCCTTCGAGGACCTTCTCGATCTCCGCCAGCGTCTCGGGCTCGACGGCCTCGTCGAGCAATCCGCTGGCCGACGCGCCGACCAGCCGCGCACCCTCGCGCAGGATGTTCAGCGCCACCAGGATCGCGATCACCGGGTCGAGCCAGAGCCAGCCCGTGAAGGTCGCCGCGAGCAGGCCCGCCACGACGCCGGCCGAGGTCCAGACGTCGGTGAACAGGTGCCGCGCGTCGCCCTCGAGGGCCACCGAGCGCACGGCGCGCGCCTTGCGCAGCATGGACCACGCCAGCACGCCGTTCATCGCCGAGCTGACCACCGACAGCACGAGTCCCAGGCCGACGTCCTCCAGTGGCTGCGGCTCGATCAGCCGCTGCACCGCGGCCCAGATGATCGCCAGCGCGGCGGCGAAGATCAGCACCCCCTCGAAGCCGCTCGAGAAGTACTCGGCCTTGTGGTGGCCGTAGGGATGATCGTCGTCGGCCGGACGCGCCGCGATGGTCACCATGGCCAGCGCGAACATCGCGCCGGCCAGGTTGACCAGCGACTCCAGTGCGTCCGACAGCAGGCTCACGCTGCCGCTGACCCACCAGGCTCCGGTCTTCAGAGCGATGGTGGCCACCGCCACCGCGACCGAGATCTTGAGGTAGGTGCCGACCTGCATGCAGCCGCCCCCGGGCCGTTCAGTCCAGCGTCACGCGGGCGAACTTGCGCTTGCCCACCTGGACGACGCAGGTGCCGGCACCGACCTTCAGCGCCTTGTCGGAGACCACCGAGCCGTCGATGCGCACGCCGCCCTGCTCGACCATGCGCATCGCCTCGCTGGTCGAGGGCACGAGCCCGGCCTGCTTGAGCAGCGCACCGATGGACAGCGGCGCCCCCGACAGGCGCAGCTCGGGAATCTCGTCGGGCACGCCGCCGGCCGCGCGGCGGTGGAAGTCGTCGTCGGCGGCGCTGGCCGCGGCCACGCCGTGAAAGCGCGCCGTGATCTCGCGCGCCAGCATCAGCTTGGCGTCCTTCGGGTTGCGCCCGCCGTCGACCTCGGCCTTCAGCGCCGCGATCTCGCGCTCGGGGCGGAACGACAGCAGCGTGAAGTACTTCCACATCAGCGTGTCGCTGATGGACATGAGCTTGGCGAACATCGTGTTCGCGGGCTCGGTGATGCCGACGTAGTTGCCCTTGCTCTTGGACATCTTCTCGACGCCGTCCAGCCCCTCGAGCAGCGGCATCGTCAGGATGCACTGCGGCTCCTGCCCGTACTCGGACTGCAGCGCGCGGCCGACGAGCAGGTTGAACTTCTGGTCGGTGCCGCCGAGCTCGAGGTCGCTCTTCAGCGCCACCGAGTCGTAGCCCTGCATGAGCGGGTACAGCAGCTCGTGCACGCTGATCGGCGTGCCGGCACGGAATCGCTTGGTGAAGTCGTCGCGCTCGAGCATGCGCGCCACGGTGTACTTCGCCGCCAGCTGGATCATGCCGCGCGCGCCCAGCGGGTCGCTCCACTCGCTGTTGTAGCGGATCTCGGTCTTGGCGGGGTCGAGCACCAGGCTGGCCTGGCGGTAGTAGGTCTGGGCGTTGGCCTCGATCTGCTCGCGCGTGAGCGGCGGCCGGGTGGTGTTACGGCCGGACGGATCGCCGATCATCGACGTGAAGTCGCCGATCAGGAAGATGACGGTGTGCCCCAGGTCCTGGAGCTGGCGCATCTTGTTGAGCACCACCGTGTGGCCGACGTGGATGTCGGGTGCGGTGGGGTCGAGGCCGAGCTTGATGCGCAGCGGCACGCCGGTGGCCTCGGCGCGTGCCAGCTTGGCCAGCCAGTCGGCCTCGGGCAGCAGTTCGTCGCAGCCGCGGCGGGAGACGGCCATCGCCTCGAGGACACGATCCGTGATGGGGTGGGCTGGCGCGGGCTCGGCGCGGGAACGGTCCGACATGGGTGGGGCTTTGAGGGATTCCTTTGAGCCCGGCGCAATGTCGCACAGCTATACTCGTCGCTCGTGCCGGGTTCGTCCGCGTCGCCTCGCCCTGGGGCAGCAGACGTCGGTGCCGGATTCTAGTGGACCATCCATCACGGCCTTGCCCGGGGGTCCTGTCCCATCATCGAGGTGTCGTCCTGCTGCCGGCACCGCCCTGTCGGAACTCGACTGTTGCATTTCGACCTCCGCCCGTACCTCGACCAGGCAAGGCAGTTCGGCATTCACCATCGGCGCAAGATCGCTGGTGCGGTGCTGGCCGTGCTGGGCGGCTTCGCCATCACGGCGTTCGGTATCGCGCCGCTGGCGCCGGATCCATCCAACCTGCCCCGCCAGATCGTCGAGCAGCCGGTCGTCACCGAGGACATCGGCGCGCAGCTCGACGCGCTGGCCGCCCATGACCTCGCACTCTGGCGCACCGAGATCAGTCGGGGCACCGACACCGCCGTCAGCCTGCTGCGCCGCCTCGGCGCCACTGACGCCGACGCTGCGGCCTTCGTCCGCACGGACGCCACGGCACGCCGCATCGTCAGCGGTCGTGGCGGCAAGGCGGTCAGCGCTCGTGTGGCCGCCAACGGCTCGCTGCTCGAACTGGTCGCCAGGTTCCCCGCGGAACGCAGCGAGCAGGCGCGCACCCACTTCACGCGGCTGACCGTCTCCAGGGTCGACGGCCGCTTCGTCTCGAAGGTCGAGACCGCACCGCTGGCCACACAGGTGCGCCTGGGCAGCGGCACGATCACCAGCTCGCTGTTCGCCGCCACCGATGCGTCCGGGCTGCCGGATGCGGTGGCCATCCAGATCGCGGAGATCTTCGCGACCGACATCGACTTCCACCGTGTACTGCGCAAGGGCGACACCTTCAGCGTCGTCTACGAGACCCTGACCGCCGACGGTGAGCCCGTGCCCTGGAACGAAGGCACCGGACGGGTGCTTGCCGCCGAGTTCGTCAACGCCGGGAAGACACACCAGGCCGTGTGGTTCGAAGGCACGAACAACCGCGGCGGCTACTTCGGCCCCGACGGCACGAGCAAGCGCCGCGCCTTCCTCGCCAGCCCGATGGAGTTCTCGCGCGTGACCTCCGGGTTCGCGATGCGCTTCCACCCGATCCTCAAGACCTGGCGTGCGCACCTGGGCGTCGACTACGCCGCACCGACGGGCACGCCCGTGCGCACGGTCGGTGACGGCACGGTCTCGTTCGCCGGCTGGCAGAACGGCTACGGCAACGTCATCCAGGTCGACCATGGTGGCGATCGCAAGACCCTGTACGCACACCTCAGCCGCATCGACGTGCGCAAGGGCCAGCGCGTCGAGCAGGGGCAGCGCATCGGTGCCGTCGGCTCGACAGGCTGGTCGACGGGGCCTCACCTGCACTTCGAGTTCCACGTGCGTGGCAGGCACCAGGACCCGCTGGTCATCGCCAAGGCCTCGGAGCCGGTGGCGCTGGAGCCGGCGGCGCGTGCACAGTTCGCCAGCGTCGCCCGGTTCATGCAGGGCAAGCTGGACATCGCCGAAACCCTGGTCGGCGCCCGCAGCGTCGCCGAGTGACCGGCGCGGCGCCGTGGCGCTGTACATCGGGCTGATGTCGGGCACCTCGCTCGACGGTGTCGACGGGGTGCTCGCGGAATTCCCCTCCGAACGCGCCACGTCGACCATCTCCCACGTCCATGTGCCGTTCGCACCGGCACTTCGCGAGCAGTTGCTGGCGCTCAACAGCCCGGGCGAAGACGAAATCCATCGCGCGGCCCTGGCCGGCAACGCCGTGTCGCGGGCCTATGCCGCCGTGGTCGCATCATTGCTCGAGACGAGTCGCGTGCCGGCCTCGCGCGTGGTGGCCATCGGCGCGCACGGCCAGACGGTGCGCCACCGGCCGCTGGAGTTCGACGGCCGTGGCTACACCACCCAGTTGCTCGACGCTGCGGGTCTGGCCGAAGCGTGCGGCATCGACGTCGTCTGCGACTTCCGCAACCGCGACGTCGCCGCGGGCGGCCAGGGTGCGCCGCTGGTCCCCGCATTCCACGCGGCCATGTTCGGCGACAGCCGCAGCGACATCGCGGTGCTCAATGTCGGCGGCATCGCCAACCTGACGCTGATACCAGCCGCAGGCGCCGTGCGGGGCTTCGACTGCGGCCCCGGCAACGTGCTGATGGACCTGTGGATCGCACGCCACCGGGGCCTGCCCTTCGATGCAGGCGGCGCCTGGGCGGCGTCGGGCCGGGTGCACCCTGGCCTGCTGGAGGCGCTGCTGGCCGAGCCTTTCCTGCGGCGCAGCCCGCCGAAGAGCACGGGCCGCGACCTCTTCAACGCCGCATGGCTGGAGGCGCACCTGTCTGCTGCCCAGGGCGCCGGGGCGGCCGACGTGATGGCCACGCTGTGCGAGTTCACCGCCCGGGCGGCAGCCGATGCCTTGGCCGCACAGCAGCCGGGCACCGCGACGCTGCTCGTGTGTGGCGGGGGTGCGTTCAACCAGCACCTGATGGCACGCCTGCGTTCGCTGGGGGTGGCGGGCGCGGTTACCAGCACGCTCGAGGCCGGCATGGCGCCGGATCAGGTGGAGGCGCTGGCCTTCGCGTGGCTGGCGCGGGAATTCTCCGCGCGCCGCCCAGGCAACCTCCCCGAGGTCACCGGCGCACGCGGCCTACGCGTGCTGGGCGCGCTCTATCCGGCCTGAAGCGCGGGGGCCCGGGAGCCCGGGCTGATCACGGCGGTCCGCCTCGGGCGGCGGGCCGTGCGCGGCGTCCGGACTCAGACCGAGAACGACGAACCGCAACCGCAGGTGGTGGTGGCGTTCGGATTCTTGATCACGAACTGCGCGCCCTGCAGGTCTTCCTTGTAGTCGATCTCGGCACCGACCAGGTACTGCAGGCTCATCGCGTCGATCAGCAGCGTGACGCCGTTCTTCGTCATCTGCGTGTCGTCTTCGTTGATCACCTCGTCGAAGGTGAAGCCGTACTGGAAGCCCGAGCATCCGCCACCCTGCACGAAGACTCGCAGCTTGAGCTCGGGGTTGCCTTCCTCGGCCACGAGGTCGGCCACCTTGGTGGCGGCGCTGTCGGTGAAGACCAGCGGTGCCGGCATCTCTTCGGTGACGGCGGGGATCTGTTCGGCTACGGCGTTCATGTTCTCACTCCAGGGGGCATCGCCCAGCGATGCTGTAGACAACTTTCCTTGATGCGCATTGTGCCCGCGCGCGAACGGCAGGCCGACCGGGTCACCATGAGGGCATCCCGGAATTGCCGCTGTCCGCGACGGTCGACCAGGCAACGGAATGCTTCACCGCAGAGGAACAGAGGACGCGGAGATTCGGGAGGATCGTATCCCGGCTCAGCGTTCCTCTGCGCTCTCCGTTCCTCTGCGGTGAAGCATTCCGCCGCCAACAATGACAAGGGCCGCACGAGGCGGCCCTTGGCGTTCGTTCGGCTGAAGCACCCGGCCGGCAGGCGCACGCGCCCGCCAGAGGGTGCCCGCACGCAGCGTCAGCGCTTGCTGAACTGCTTGCGACGGCGGGCGCCGTGCAGGCCGACCTTCTTGCGCTCGACTTCGCGCGCGTCACGCGTCACGAAGCCGGCGCGACTGAGGTCGCCCTTCAGGGCCGCGTCGTAGTCGATCAGCGCGCGGGTGATGCCCAGGCGCACCGCGCCGGCCTGGCCGGACTCGCCACCGCCGTGCACGTTGACCTTGATGTCGAACGCGGCGTCGTTGGCGGTCAGCAGCAGCGGCTGGCGGACGATCATGATCGACGTCTGCCGGCCGAAGTACTGCTCGATCGAACGGCCGTTGACCGTGATCTGCCCCGTGCCCTTCTTCATGAACACACGCGCCACCGACGACTTGCGCCGGCCCGTGCCGTAGTTCCAGTTTCCGATCATGGCCGGGTCCTCAGATTTCGAGCGGCTTGGGTTGCTGGGCGGTGTGCGGGTGGGTGGCACCGGCATACACCTTCAGCTTCTTGACCATCGCGTAGCCCAGCGGGCCCTTGGGCAGCATGCCCTTGACGGCCTTCTCGAGGGCGCGACCCGGGTGGCGGGCCTGCATGTCCTTGAAGGGCGTGGCGTAGATGCCGCCGGGGAAACCGGAGTGGCGGTAGTAGATCTTGTCGGTGGCCTTGGAGCCGGTGACGCGGATCTTGTCGGCGTTGACGACGACGATGAAGTCACCGGTGTCGACGTGAGGCGTGTAGATGGCCTTGTGCTTGCCGCGCAAACGGAGTGCCACTTCGCTGGCAACACGTCCGAGCACCTTGTCGGTGGCGTCAATCACAAACCACTCGTGCTTCACCTCGGCCGGCTTGGCGCTGAAGGTCTTCATGAGGGTCTTTCTAGGTGCGAGCCGCTGATGCGGCACGCGGGACACGGCTGAACTGCGTGCAAGCCCGTTCTCGGCACCGCTGCTTGCGTGGCGGCCTCTCGAACCTGGCGCTGATCACCCGCAGGCCCGTGAGGCCGCCAGTGAGTGCACTCTTTCCCTGCCGTTTTCGGGAAAGCCCAGGATTCTACTTCGAACTGCCGCGTACTGGCCAGCGCGCCGGCCGGCGTGCCCCGGCGGCGTAGCATCGCCCCATGAACCACCCCGAAGCCGGCGCCCCCGGCTACGCCAACCTCACGCCGCAGCAGGTGCTCGACGCGCTCGACGCCGTCGGCCTGCGCGGCGATGGCCGCCTGCTGCAGCTCAATTCCTACGAGAACCGCGTCTTCCAGGTGTTCCTGGAAGACGGCCGGGTCGTCGTGGCGAAGTTCTACCGACCCGGCCGCTGGACCGACGCGCAGATCCTCGAGGAGCACGCCTTCGCGCTCGAACTCGCCGAGGCCGAGGTGCCGGTGATCCCCCCGCTGCCGCTGGATGCCTCGGCCCTGGCCTCGACCGTGACGCTGCAGGGCACGCCGCCGACACTCGCCACCGTGCCCCTGGGCGGGACGATGCACCGCTTCGCCGTCAGCGCCCGCTGCGCCGGGCGCGAGCCCGAGCTCGAGGACCCGGCCGTGCTGCGGCGCATCGGCCGCTTCATCGGCCGGCTGCACATGGTCGGCCGGCGCCGGCACTTCGCCCACCGGCGGACCATGCGCCCCGCCGCCGACGCGCGCGCGGCCGTTGCCACGCTGCACGGCGGCGACTGGATTCCGCACGACCAGCGCGCGGCCTGGGACTCGGTCTGCGCGCTGGCGGTGGCCCGCATCGAATCGGCGTTCCAGGCGCTCGAACCGCTGCCGACGATGCGCCTTCACGGTGACTGCCACCTCGGCAACGTGCTGTGGCGAGAGGGCGGGCCGCACGTCGTCGACCTCGACGACGCGGTCAACGGCCCCGCGGTGCAGGACCTGTGGATGCTGGTCAGCGGCGACCGCGAGACGCTGCGCCGCCAGACCGGGGAACTGCTGGAGGGCTACACCGATTTCGCCGACTTCGACCCGCGCGAGCTGCGCCTGGTGGAGCCCTTGCGTACGCTGCGCATGCTGCGCCACGCAGCCTGGATCGCCGAGCGCTGGAGCGACCCGGCTTTCCCGGCGGCCTTCCCGTTCTTCGGCACGCCGGCGTGGTGGTCGCAGCTGACGGGACAGCTGCGCGAACAGCTCGAGGCGATGGACGAGGCGGCACCCGAGGCCGGATGAGCCCGGCGCAGGCGCCGACCGGGAGGCGCCGGGCCGGGCCCAGCCCGGCCGGTCAGGCCACCAGCAGCCGGTTGACGCGCTGCACGTAGCCCGCCGGGTCCTCGAGCTGGCCGCCTTCGGCCAGCAGCGCCTGGTCGAAGAGGATGTTCGCCAGGTCGTCGAAGCGGGCCTCGTCAGCCTCCAGGCGCTGCACCAGCGCGTGCGCCGGGTTCACCTCGAGGATGGGCTTGCTGGCAGGCGCCGACTGGCCGGCCTGCTTGAGCAGGCGCGCCAGGTGCGCGCTCATGTCGCCTTCCTCGACGACGATGCACGCCGGCGAATCGACCAGCCGCGTGGTCACGCGCACGTCACGGGCGCGCGGCTCCAGCGCGGCCTTGAGCTTGTCGAGCACCGGCTTGAAGGCCTCGGCGGCGGCCTCGGCCTGCTTCTTCTCTTCCTCGTCCTGCAGCTTGCCGAGGTCGAACGCACCCTTGGCCACGCTCTGCAGCGGCTTGCCGTCGAACTCGTGGAAGTGGCTGAGCATCCACTCGTCGACCCGGTCGGTCAGCAGCAGCACCTCGATGCCCTTCTTGCGGAAGATCTCGAGCTGCGGGCTGCTCTTCGCGGCGGCCGGGGTGTCGGCGGTGATGTAGTAGATCGCCTCCTGGCCTTCCTTCATGCGCCCGGCGTAGTCGGCCAGGCTCACGCCCTCGTCGTGCTGGGTCGAGGCGAAGCGCAGCAGCTTGGCGATGCGCTCCTGGTTGGCGAAGTCCTCGCCCATGCCTTCCTTGAGCACGGCGCCGAAGTCCTTCCAGAACCTCGCGTACTTCTCGCGCTCGGCGGCGTCCTCGCTATCGGCCAGAGCTTCCAGCATCGACAACACGCGCTTGGTGCTGCCCTCGCGGATCGCCTTGACGTCGCGGCTTTCCTGCAGCAGCTCGCGGCTGACGTTGAGCGGCAGGTCGGCCGAGTCGATCACGCCCTTGACGAAGCGCAGGTAGACCGGCATCAGCGCCTCGGCGTCGTCCATGATGAAGACGCGCTTGACGTAGAGCTTCACGCCGCCGCGCTTGTCGCGGTTCCACAGGTCGAACGGCGCCTTGCCTGGCACGTAGAGCAACTGCGTGTACTCGGTGCGCCCCTCCACGCGGTTGTGCGTGTAGGCCAGCGGCGGCTCGCTGTCGTAGCTGATCTGCTTGTAGAAGTCCTGGTACTGCTGGTCGGTGACCTCGCTCTTCGGGCGCGTCCACAGCGCGGCGGCCTTGTTGACGGTCTCCCACTCGTCGGTGTCGACCTGGGCCTTCTTCTCGTCGTCCCACTGCTGCTTGCGCATCAGGATGGGCAGCGAGATGTGGTCGCTGTACTTGGAGATGATCGACTTGAGCTTCCAGGCGGAGAGGAACTCCTCCTCGCCGTCACGCAGGTGGAGGATGACGTCGGTGCCGCGCTCGGCGCGGGTGATCGCCTCGACCTCGAACTCGCCGGTGCCCTCGCTGGCCCAGCGCACGCCCTGCTCGGCGGGCAGGCCGGCACGGCGCGACTCCACGGTGATGCGGTCGGCGACGATGAAGCCCGAGTAGAAGCCCACGCCGAACTGGCCGATCAGGTTGGCGTCCTTCTTCTGGTCACCCTCGAGCTTGGCCATGAACTCGCGCGTGCCGCTCTTGGCGATGGTGCCCAGGTGCTGCACGGCCTCGTCGGCGCTCATGCCGATGCCGTTGTCGCGGATGGTGAGGGTCTTCGCCTCGGGGTCGAAGAACACGCGCACCTCGAGGTTGGGGGCGTCCTCGTAGAGCGCGGCGTTGTCCAGCGCCTCGAAGCGCAGCTTGTCGCAGGCGTCCGACGCGTTGGAGACCAGCTCGCGCAGGAAGATCTCCTTGTTCGAGTACAGCGAGTGCGTGACCAGGTGCAGGATCTGCCTGACCTCGGCCTGGAACGACAGCGTCTGCTTTTCCATGTAGCTTTCCGGATGGTGAAATCGAGCGGCCTCCCGCCGCGGGGCAGGCGGGAGATGGGGGCTGGCTTCACCACTTCAAGAGGAGGAGGGTTCCGGCGAGGCCTCTTCGAGGCTCGGCGGTGGACATCGGTCGCTACGGGCGCTTGTCCCGCCGCAGTACCCGCGCCGCCGGCGGATCGAAAGAGCCCTTGCGGCAGATCGCCGCTATGGGCGCGCCTGCCTTGGCCTGCTCGAGGAATCAGATGATCTGTTCCTCGTTGAACTTCATGTACCTCATGTCTGCCATTCGCCTGGTGGGCAGCCTTCACGGCCGTTACCTTGGTACGGTTGGAGGGGGCAGGTCAGTCACTCGATGCAGGTTTCTCAGGAGGCCTCAACGCGGACAGTGAACTGCTGTACGACCCCTTTCCACCAGCCCTTCGTGACCTGTAGCTCCACGTAGGAACCCGCTGTGACTTTGGCAATGGTGTGGCGCCAGAAGGCTTGAGCTCGACGATTCTCTGGCATCTGCCCGACTTCCCAGGGCCCAGGATGGCAGGAGAAGACGTGCCCCGCAAAGGACAGACCAGCCCCAGCGCGCCTGTAGCGTTTCAGGATGAAGAACTGTTCCATCCAGTGGCCCTCTTGCCGAGTGACTGCGGCGGGCGCTACCAAAGCGAACCCTGCGTACTGTGAACCGGAGAGCGTCACATAGGCGTGAAAACATTCTCCTGCGCGGTAGCGGTCCAGGTTGTAGCCGTACTTCGCTTCGCTGTCCGCGTCCTGCGACCAGATGTCGGACAACTCGTACTGATAGAGCTCGAGCATTTGCTGAAGCGCAGCGAAGTCATCTGGCTGGGCTTTTCGATGCTGGAACGTCATTGACGGTGTTCTCTGAGGTCTAGCGTTCGAGCTAAGCTGATCATGGAGGCGTGCCCTGCAAGCCCGGTGCGTGATGATGCACCCTGTACGGCGCACCCGGCTTGCCGGGCACGCCGTAGTGGGTCAGCTCGAGCAGGGTGTTAGGCGGCATTTGTAGAGGCCTCATGCACCATGACTGATTCGTCGGTGTCGTCACTATGCTTGACTGCGAGCTCCTCTGTGGCCGGCGCGAAGCCCAGCTTTTTCAGCAAGCCCATAGACCGGTAGTTGCGAGTCTTCAAGACCGCCAGTATCGTAGTGACGCCGTAGTTCTGGCGAAGCTCCCGCATCAAGGCGCGAACTGCGCCGCTTCCGATGCCTTGGCGCCAATACTGGCTATTGAATTCATAGGCCACATAGGCGGTTTGGTCTGCATTGACTGTGGCTTGCACGTAGCCCACCAGGATTCCAGACTCCACGCGAATGACCCAGTTCAACCAAAGCTCGCCTCCATCGGGTGATGCGCGACTCTCCAAGCGTTGAAATCGCTTTTCCAGCCAATCAAGATGAATGGGCGGTTCGTTCTCGAACTCGTAGATGGCCGGATCGCTGAGCACAGAGAACATCTCTCGCGCATGTGACGCGAGTTGAGGTTCCATGGAAAAGGCTGGAGTGACCACGGTTCTCATGTTGCCTGACGCGAATTCAAGCTGAGGGCAATGGGTTGACGACGTTGGGCCAGGATGAAATGTAAGCCCAAAGGCTGCAAGCCGTTATCTTTCGGCTGCAAAGGAAGGCAAGTCAGGCGGCGCCTTATCTAGTGCGTCCAGCTTAGTTGCCGAAAATTGCGAGTTGCGTACTTGTGCGTACTTGTGCGGACTAAATGCTTATTCCTGACTTCCGGCGAAGAAGTCGATAAGCGGAGCCAAGTGCTCACGAATGTCTTCTGGGACATCCGACTCCGGGATGATTTGAAACGCCAGTCCGCGCGCGACTGTTTCCGACGGCTTGAGCGTCTGGTAGGTTGACCAGAGACTTTTTGCCTTGACTTGATGGAATTTATGGATCGACTCGAATAGTGAATCGATCTGCAGCTCGTTCTCGCGCCAGCGCTTGAAATCGGCTTCGAGTTCTTCAAGCATCAGTGTGGCCTCGGCCTCATACACGCGAACTGCGCACTGCCGAAGGACCTTGCGTTGTGCGTTGGAAAGCTCGTCCACAGTTCCGAGATGCCGCGCTATAGTCAACTGTAGGAACAGTTATTTGCCAGCTGCGCGCCCGCATGGACAAACCCAAGGCGGTGACGGCGGTCGCACCCAAGCTAGCGCGGCTGTGCTACAGCATGTTGACCAGAGGTGAAGAATATCCCATCAAGGCCACGCCCACTACGAAGAACGTTATCGGCAGCGGGTGCTGCACAACCTGAATCGGAGGGCGCAGCAGTTGGGCATGACGCTGGTGCCGACCGCGCCGGCGGCGAAGGCAGCCTGAAAAATCCCATGTGCGTCAGTCACTTGCAGGGATCTTCTTGAGAGAGGCTGCACTCGCGCTGCGGTGGCTTGGGTTCATACGATCGACTCTTGTGCCTTGCGCGGCGCCTGGTGGCCACGCCGATTGACTCTGAGGCAACTTGTGGCGCTTCGGGTGGGGGTAGTTTTCGAGCCAGACAGGAGCGCTGCAGCATGCTCAGGCGAAAAGTCGAGCAAGCTCGGCCTCTTGTTCTGCGGTGTAGGAAACCACTCCGACTGGGAGTGTCGATGGCAACTGGAGGCGAATTCTGCCCGCCTCTTCTTGTGTGAAGCCGCCACAAAGCTCAATGAGCTGAGTTCCGGATTGAGCTTGCTCCTTGGCGACAAGTACCGCGGTCTCCAAGTTGGCCACGCCGACGATCACTGTCGTGAAGTGCTCCGACGCGAGCGTGCCGCGGTGAACCTCCGGCGAGTAGCCGGGTGCCTTGACAATGAAGGTGAAGTGCGAAAGGGGCATTCCGTGCAGCCTAAGGAAGGTCTGAAGAACTGACCCAGCGACTATGCACAGGCAGCACCTGGACGTCTCGATGCCCTTGCAGACCGATTTCCGGTCTGCCCCGAGGCTTCACGCGGTCTGTTCATGCGCCGCGCCGCCGCATCTGGGCCCGTCTGGCCATTTCCAGACGCACTCATGCCACAGCCGCCTGCAATTTGCGCCACGCCATCCACAGGTTCGACAGCATGAACAGCGTCGTGACCTGCGCGGCGTTCTTGGCCAGCCCTCGGTAGCCCGAGTCGGCGAAGACATGCCTTTCCTTGCCATGCAGCAGCGGGTCGACGACACGCAGGTCATGAACGTGGGCCGCCGTGCAGACTTGGTGATGCACCAGCCCGGAGTCGGCATCCACCGCGATGTGGGCCTTCATCCCGAAGTACCCGTCGTTGCCCTTCCTGGTCTGGTGCATCTCGGGGTCGCGCGGACCGCTGCTGTTCTTCGTCGAGCTCGGCGCGGAGGTCAGTGTGGCGTCGACCACCGAGCCGGTCTTGAGCATCAGCCCCTTGGCACCGAGCGTGGCATTGACGGCCGCGAACATCTGCGCAGCCAGGCCGTGCTTCTCCAGCAGGTGTCGAAAGCGCAGGATGGTGCTCTCGTCGGGCAGGCGCACCAGGCCGTCGGGGATCTGGGCGAAGTCGCGATACATCGGCATGTCAAACAGTGCCTCTTCCATCGCCGGATCCGACAGGCCGAACCACTGCTGCAGGAAGTGAATGCGCAGCATGGTCTCGATGGGAAACGGCGGCCGACCGGTCTTCGAGCGCGGGCTGTGCGGCTCGATCAGCGCCACCAGCTCCGCCCACGGCACCACGCGATCCATCTCCTCCAGGAATTCGCGCTTGCGCGTCTTCCTCGTCGTCAGGTCCAGCTCCAGGCTCGATCGCTTCATGCCGGTGATCGTCCTACCTCACGCCCTTGGTCGCCACTCGGGTCGGCACGGGGTCTTGCAGACCTTCCTCAGGCGGAGCCTGCCGGTGCGGCACGAAGCTTCAGACCGAGGGCGGAGATGACCTTCATGATCGTGGCGAACTCAGGGTTGCCCGATGGCGACAGGGCCTTGTAGAGGCTTTCCCGCCCGAGCCCGGTCTCGCGAGCGAGTTGGGTCATGCCTTTGGCGCGGGCAATGTCGCCCAGGGCTGCCGCAACGAGTGCAGGATCGCCTTCCTCGAACGCGGCCTCCAGGTACGCCGCGATGTCCTCGTCGGTTTCGAGGTGTTCGGCTGGATCCCAAGGTGTGGTCTTGGTCTTTGCCATGGTCAGGCTCCTACAGTTCGCTGGCGAGCTTCTTGGCCGCGCTGATGTCGCGCGCCTGGGACGACTTGTCCCCCCGGCCAGGAGGACGATGAACAGCGTACCGTGCTGGACGAAGTAGACGCGGTAGCCGGGGCCGTGATCGATTCGAAGCTCGGAGATACCGTCGCCGACAGGCCTCACATCGCCCGGGTTACCGAGCGATAGCCTGCGGATGCGGATGTCGATGCGCGCCTTGGCCACACGATCGCGCAGGCCGGCAAACCAGGCTGCGTAGGTG
>JBILNT010000037.1:0-21498 GCA_044374875.1 Rubrivivax sp. | reverse complement strand
AGGTGCCGAACTCGCCCGTCTTCTGGTTGTAGATGCGGGTGCCGACGAGGTCGGAGGGCACGAGGTCGGGCGTGAACTGGATGCGCTTGAAGCTGCCCCGCACGGTGCGCGCCAGCGTCTTGACGGTCAGCGTCTTGGCCAGGCCCGGCACCCCTTCGACCAGCAGGTGGCCCTGGGCCAGCATGGCGATCAGCACCCGCTCCAGGAAGCGGTCCTGGCCCACCACCACGCGCTTGACCTCGTAGAGGATGCGCTCCATCAGGTGGGCAGTCGATTCGGCAGGCTCGGACATCGGGCGCGGTTCCTCTCGAGGGGTGGGGGTCAGAACGGTGGCATGCCGGCCGCCGCGGCGGCGTTCTCGATCGGCACGGCGAAGCCGATGCCGATGAAGGTGCGCTGCTCGGATGGGTTGAGGATCGCGGTGACGATGCCGACGACGTGGCCGTCCATCGTGACCAGCGGGCCGCCCGAGTTGCCGGGGTTGGCCGCCGCGTCGAACTGGATCAGGTTGGTCAGCGTGCGTTCGCCCTCGGGCGAAC
The DNA here is from genome assembly GCA_044374875.1 of Rubrivivax sp. Taxonomy (GTDB): domain Bacteria; phylum Pseudomonadota; class Gammaproteobacteria; order Burkholderiales; family Burkholderiaceae_C; genus Rubrivivax. The sequence goes on along the minus strand of JBILNT010000037.1, from coordinate 20,959 downwards.
GGAACTCGCGCTTGAGCCCGGAAACGACGCCGTAGCTCACCGACGGGCCGATGCCGAAGGGGTTGCCCACCGCGATGACATGGTCGCCCGGGCGCAGGTCGGCGGTCGAGCGCATCGTCGCTGCCTCGAGGTCGTCGGGAAGGCTCGTCGCACGCAGCACGGCGAGGTCGTTCTCGGGCTGGGCCCCGATCATGTGCGCCTCGGACTGGTGGCCGTTGGCGAAGCGCACGCGGATGCGCTTGGCCCCCCACACGACGTGCAGGTTCGTCAGGATGGTGCCGTTGTCGACGATCACGACGCCGGTGCCCAGGCTGCGCTGCATGGCGCGCTTCTCGGCTTCCTCGTCGCCCTCGTCCTTCTCGTCCATCAGGCCGACCACGCGCACCACCGAGGGCGCAATCGCTTCATGGGCCGCTGCCGCGGCCGAGGGCAGCGGCTCCTTCTCGAGCGACTGCCGCACCGCGGCGTCGATGTCGTCCTGGGTCACGACGCGGTGGTCGGGACGCAGGCCTGGCACCAGCGTCACCACCGCCACCGCCAGGGCAGCGCCGCCGAGCGCCCAGGCCGGGCCGGCATGGCGGCGCAGCACGCTGGCCGCGCGAGAACGCCACGAGGGCGGGATCGGGAGAGCCGCAGCGGGAGTCGCGGCGGCCGACGATGGCGCCGACTTCGGCGCCGGGCCGTCATGTGCCGGCGCGGCCGCCTGCGCAAGCGTGTCTCCGGCGACCGAAGGCGCAGGCAGGGCGCGACGGGAGCGGCTGTAGAGCGGAGTCTTCCTCATCGAATGGCTGCTCGCTGGACTGCGTCGATGCGACCGCGGGGACGACGTCGAGACGACGGTATCACGACCCGCGTGGCGGTGCATGGCCCGACGGGCAAACCCTAGCGGCGGCGGACTCGCCGCCGGCATGCCGCATCATTGACGGGATGTGGATCGACTCTCACTGCCACCTCGACGCGCCGGAGTTCGACGGCGACCGCGACGCCGTGGTCGATCGCGCCCGCGCGGCTGGCGTGGGGATGCTGGTGCTGCCGGCGGTGGTGCCCGAGGCCTTCGCCGCGGTGCGTGAGCTCGCGCACCGCCATGGTGCAGCCTACGCGCTGGGCATCCACCCGCTCTACGTCGACCGGGTGGCGGACCACGCCGTCGACCGCCTCGACGAGGCCTTGCGCGCCTGCGCGGGCGACCCTCGCCTGGTGGCCGTCGGCGAGATCGGCCTGGACCACTTCGTCCCCGGGCTCGACCGCCAGCGGCAGGAGGCGCTGTACCTCGCGCAGCTGAAGCTGGCCCGTCGGCACGACCTGCCGGTGATCCTGCACGTGCGGCGCTCGGCCGACGGCCTGCTCAAGGGGCTGCGCCGCGTCGAGGTGCCGGGCGGCATCGCCCACGCCTTCAATGGCAGCGACGTGCAGGCCGCAGCCTTCGTCGAGCGCGGCTTCCGCCTAGGCTTCGGCGGCGCCATGACCTTCGAGCGAGCCGGCCGCATTCGCGCCCTGGCCGCCACGCTGCCCGATTCGGTGCCGGTGCTGGAGACCGACGCGCCCGACATCCCGCCGCACTGGCTCTACCGCAGCGCCGGCCTGCGCGCCGAGGGCCATGCGCACGGCCGCAACGAGCCCGCGGAGCTGCCGCGCATCGCCGCCACGCTGGCCGAGTTGCGCGGCTGGACGCTGCAGCACACCGCCTCCGTGACGAGTGCCAACACCTTGGCGGCGCTGCCGCGGCTGGCCGGGCTCGCGGCGTGGCGCGAAGCAGGCGCCGTCGCAGCATGACGCACGACCTGCTCGAGGGCCTGCCGCCGGTGATCGGCCCGCACACCCGGCTCGTCGTGCTGGGCAGCTTCCCGGGCGCCGCCTCGCTGGCAGCGGGCGAGTACTACGCCCATCCGCGCAACCACTTCTGGTCCATCCTCTCGGCGCTGTGGTGCACCGACCTGCGCGCGCTGAGCTACCGGCGGCGCCTGGCCGAACTGCGCCGGCGCGGCCTGGGGCTGTGGGACGTCTATGCGCGCTGCCGGCGCGAAGGCAGCCTCGACCAGGCGATCCGCGACGCCGAGTACAACGACTTTGCCGCACTGCGGCGCGGGGCGCCCCGCGCGCGGGCGGTGGCGCACAACGGCGGCGAGTCGGCACGGGCGATGCGCCACCTCGCGGCGCTGGGCTTCGAGGTGCTGCGCCTGCCGTCCACCAGCCCGGCCAACGCGAGCTGGTCCTTCGAGCGCAAGCTCGCCGCCTGGCGCGAGGCCTTCGTCGCCCACGGCATCGCGGTGGAAGCCGAGGAGCGCGGACGATGAGGCGCGCCGCGGTGCTGCCCGACGCGACGATGTCGGAGATCGACGGCGTGCGCTACCTGCACCTCGACTCGATCTGGGTGCAGGGCGCGATGCGCGTGCGCAAGCCGCACCACGTCGAGCTCGAGTACGTCCAGCGCATGCTGGCTGCGCTGCTGTGGCTGCCCACCGCTTCGCTCGGGCAGGGCCGTGCCGTGCAGCTCGGCCTGGGTGCCGGCGCCATCACGCGCTTCACCCACGGCCGGCTGAAGATGGACACCACGGCGGTCGAGATCAACCCGCAGGTGATCGGCGCGTGTCGCGCCTGGTTCAGGCTGCCCGACGACGGCCCGCGGCTGCGCGTGCTGAACATGGACGCGGGGCACTGGATTGCCGACGTGGCCGAGCCCGCGAGCGTGCAGCTGCTGCACGTCGACCTCTACGACCAGGAGGCCGCGGCGCCGGTGCTCGACGACGAGGACTTCTACGCCAGCTGCCGTCGCGTGCTGGCCGAGGGCGGCGTGATGGCCGTCAACCTGTTCGGGCGCGACGCGAGTTTCGAGCGCAGCGCGGCCCGCATCGCCGCGACCTTCGGCCCCGACCAGGTCTGGAGCCTGCGCGCCACCCGCGAGGGCAACACCGTCGTCGTGGCCGGAAGGGCGGTCGAGGTGCCGTCGCGCGAGGAACTGCGGGAGCGCGCTGCCGTGATCGAGGAGCGCTGGGGCGACTGCGGGCTGCCTGCGCGCAAGTGGCTGCGCATGGTGCGTACGCACGGGCCGCTGCCTCCTTACGTGGAATCCACATCCGGCCCGGGCAAGCCGCGTGCCTAGAATCGCCGGCAGGCCGGATGTAACCGGAGGAGGTAACATGAAGATTAAGAGCCAGAGAGATTTCTGGTCCGGGCTGATGTTCATTGCCGTCGGGGCAGGCTTCGCCTGGGGTGCGACGAATTACAGCTTTGGATCTTCCGCGAGCCCCGGGCCGGGCTATTTCCCCTTCGGCCTGGGCATCATCCTCGCGGCGCTGGGTGCGCTGGTGACGTTCAAGGCCCTGACCATCGAGAGCGAGGGCGGTGACCCGATCGGCAAGTTCGCGTGGAAGCCGCTGCTGGTGATCCTCGGAGCTGTCGCGCTGTTCGGCGCGCTGCTCCCGACGCTGGGGTTGGTGGTCGCGCTGCCGGTGCTGGTGATCCTGTCGGCGTTCGCCGGTGACGAGTTCCACATCGGCGAGGCACTGATCAACGCCGTCGTGCTGACCGTCGGCAGCTGGCTCATCTTCATCAATGGACTGGGCCTGACGCTGCCGCTGTGGCCGGCGTTCCTGGGCTGAGCAGGAGTACGCACGATGGATCTGCTCAACAACCTGGCCCTGGGCTTCCAGACGGCCCTGACGTTCCAGAACCTGCTGTACGCCTTCGGCGGGGCCGTGCTCGGCACGCTGATCGGTGTGCTGCCCGGCCTTGGCCCGGTGGCCACCATCGCGATGCTGCTGCCCAGCATCTACGCGCTCGACGCCACGCCGGCGTTGATCATGCTGGCCGGCATCTACTACGGCGCCCAGTACGGCGGTTCGACCACGGCCATCCTGATCAACGTGCCGGGCGAGTCCGCCTCGGTGGTGACGGCGATCGACGGCTACAAGATGGCCCGCCAGGGCCGCGCCGGCCCGGCGCTGGCGGCTGCCGGCCTGGGCTCGTTCTTCGCCGGCAGCGTGGCCACGCTGATCCTTGCCGCCTTCGCGCCGCCGCTGACGGAACTGGCCTTCAAGTTCGGGCCGGCGGAGTATTTCTCGCTGATGGTGCTCGGGCTCATCGGCGCCGTGGTGCTGGCTTCCGGCTCACTCGTCAAGGCCATCTCGATGATCATCCTGGGCCTGCTGCTCGGGCAGATCAACACCGACGTGATCTCGGGCGTGCCGCGCTACAGCTTCGACATCCCCGAGCTGACCGACGGCATCGGCTTCATCGCCATCGCGATGGGCGTCTTCGGCTTCGGCGAGATCATCGCCAACCTCGGCCAGCCGGCCGAGCACCGCGAGGTCTTCACCAAGGACGTCAAGGGCCTGTGGCCGACGAAGAAGGACTTCCAGCAGGCCTGGCCTGCGGTACTGCGCGGCACGGCGCTGGGCTCCATCCTCGGCGTGCTGCCAGGCGGCGGCGCGCTGCTGTCGAGCTTCGCGGCCTACACGGTCGAGAAGAAGCTTGCCGGCGCCAACGGCCAGTTCGGCAATGGCGACATCCGCGGTGTCGCGGGTCCCGAGTCAGCCAACAACGCCGGCGCGCAGACCAGCTTCATCCCCATGCTCACGCTGGGCATCCCGCCGAACGCGGTGATGGCGCTGATGGTCGGCGCGATGACCATCAAGGGCATCCAGCCCGGCCCTCAGGTGATGACGAGCAACCCCGACCTGTTCTGGGGCCTGATCGCTTCGATGTGGATCGGCAACCTGATGCTGGTGATCCTGAACCTGCCGCTGATCGGCATCTGGATCAAGCTGCTGACGGTGCCCTACCGCTTCCTGTTCCCGGCGATCCTGACCTTCTGCTGCATCGGCCTGTACACCACCAACAACAACAACTGGGACATCTACATGGCGGTGCTCTTCGGCTTCGCCGGGTACCTGTTCTACAAGCTGGGCTGCGAGCCGGCGCCGCTGCTGCTGGGCTTCATCCTCGGGCCGATGATGGAGGAGAACCTGCGCCGGGCGCTGCTGCTCAGCCGGGGTGACTGGTCGACCTTCGCGACCCGTCCCTTGTCCGCGGGGCTGCTCATCGCGGCCCTGCTGATGGTGGTGGTGGTGTCGCTGCCGGCCATCAAGAACAAGCGCGAGGAGGCGTTCCAGGACGCCGACTGACGTGGCTTTCCCGGCGTCCGTCGCGCCGCTCCAGGGCCCCGTCTTCCGGGGCCTTTGGCTCGCCTGGCTGGCAGCCAACATGACGATGTGGATGAACGACGTCGCGGCCGCCTGGCTGATGACGACGCTCACCACCAGCCCGGTGATGGTGGCGCTGGTGCAGACGGCGTCGACGCTGCCCGTCTTCCTGCTCGGGCTGCCCAGCGGCGCGATGGCCGACATCGTCGACCGCCGGCGCTACTTCGCCTTCACGCAGCTGTGGGTGTCGCTGGTGGCGCTGCTGCTCGCGGCGCTGGCCTTTGCCCGCCTTCTGACGGCCGAACTGCTGCTGCTGCTGACCTTCGCCAACGGCATCGGGCTGGCGATGCGCTGGCCGGTGTTCTCGGCCATCGTGCCCGACATCGTCTCGCGCGAGCACCTGCCGCAGGCCCTGGCGCTCAACGGCATCGCGATGAACCTCTCGCGCGTGGTGGGCCCTGTCGTGGCCGGCGCGCTGCTGGCGGCGGCCTCGAGCGCGGCGGTGTTCGCGCTCAATGCGGTGCTGGCGGGGGTGGCCCTCACGCTCATCCTGCGCTGGCGCTCGACGCCGCGGGCGAGCACCCTGCCCGGCGAGCGCTTCCTCGGCGCCATGCGCGTCGGGCTGCAGCACGTGCGGCAGTCGCCGCGCATGCGCGTCATCCTGCTGCGCATCGCGCTGTTCTTCTTCCAGGCCAGCGCGCTCGTCGCGCTGCTGCCGCTGGTGGCGCGCAACATGGGCGGCGGCGCCGGCCTGTTCACGCTGCTGCTGGCCAGCATGGGGGCCGGTGCGATCACGGCGGCGCTGCTCTTCCCGCGCTGGCGGCGGCGTTTCAACCGCGACCAGTTCGTGTTCTGGGGCACCCTGGTCCAGGCCACCACCGGGGCCGCCGTGGCCCTGTTCCCACACCCGGGGCTCGCCGTGCCGGCGCTGTTCGTTGCCGGGATGGCATGGATCTCCACGGCCAACACGCTGTCGATCTCGGCCCAGCTCGCGCTGCCCAACTGGGTGCGCGCGCGCGGCATGTCGACCTACCAGATGGCGCTGATGGGCGGCAACGCGCTGGGCGCGCTGCTCTTCGGCAAGGTGGCCAGCTTCACCAGCGTGCCGGCCGCGATCACCAGCGCGTCGGTGTTCGGCGTGGTCTCGCTGGTGCTGATGCGGCGGTTGACGGTCGAGGGCGAGGAAGTCGACCACAGTCCCGCGCCGGTGCGCAGCGCACCCGACGTCGCCATCGAGATCGGCCCCGAGGAGGGCCCGGTGATGGTCACGGTGGAGTACCTGATCGACCCGGCGCGCGCCGCCGGGTTCGCGGCGCTCATGCAGCTCACGCGGGCGGCGCGGCTGCGCCAGGGGGCGCTGTCCTGGGGGCTTTTCCGCGACACCTCGGTGCCTGGGCGCTACGTCGAGTACTTCGTCGACGAAAACTGGCTCGAGCACCAGCGCCGGCTCGAGCGCTTCACGGCCGCCGATGCCGAACTGCGCGAGCGGCGCCTGGCCTTCCACCTCGGACCCGAGGCTCCGCAGACCCGGCGCTACGTCGCCGACTCGCACGTGGGCGAGCCAGGCAGCCCGGTCTAGGGGCGGTCGACGGCCTTCACCCCTGCGCTGTGCAGCGCCGGGCCGCGGCGGCGACAATCGACGGCTTTCGCCGCCTCCCTAGACGCTCCCATGAACGCATTCGACTGGTCCGCCGGCTACCCGAGCCGTCGCCTCCCGGTATTCGCCCGCAACATGGTGGCGACCTCGCACCCGCTGGCCGTGCAGGCCGGGCTGCGCATGATGGCCGAGGGAGGCAATGCGGTCGACGCCGCGGTCGCTGCGGCCGCCGTGATGACCATCGTCGAGCCCTGCAGCAACGGCCTGGGGTCGGACGCCTTCTGCATCCTGTGGGACGGCCGCCAGCTGCACGGCCTCAACGCATCGGGCCGCGCCCCGGCGGCGTGGTCGCCTTCGTACTTCCGCCGCAAGTACGGCGCCGACGCCACCGCCACGCCGGTGCGAGGCTGGGACACGGTGACCGTGCCGGGTGCGGTGTCCTCGTGGGTGGCGCTGGCCCAGCGCTTCGGGCGCCTGCCACTGGCGAGGCTGCTGGAGCCCGCGGCCGAGATCGCCGAGCGCGGCTTCGCCGTGCCCATCGTGATCCAGGAAAAGTGGGTCGCGGCCTCGAAGGTGACCGAGATCGCGTCGCAGCCGGGCTTCGCCGAGACCTTCCTGCCGCGCGGTCGCGCGCCGCACGTCGGCGAGCTGCACCGCATGCCCGCTGCAGCGCGGGCCCTGAGGGCGATCGGTGCGACCGGCGGCGCCGCGTTCTACGGCGGCGAGATCGCCGAGGCGCTGGCCCGCCAGTCGCGGGCGCAGGGCGGCGCGCACACCGTCGCCGACTTCGAGGCCTATCGCCCCGAGTGGGTCGAGCCGATCGCCAAGGAGTACCACGGCGTGACGCTGCACGAGATCCCGCCGAACGGGCAGGGCATCTCGGCGCTGATGGCCCTGGGCATCCTGAAGCACCTCGACCTGCCGTCGCTGCCGGTCGACTCGGTGGCCTCCACGCACCTGCAGATCGAGGCGATGAAGCTCGCCTTCGCCGACGTCTACCGGTACGTGGCCGAGCCGTCGGCGATGGCACTGTCGGCCGACGACCTGCTCGACGACGCCTACCTCGCGTCGCGCGCGCGCCTGATCGACCCGCGCCGTGCACAGGACTTCCAGGCCGGCAACCCCGTCAAGGGCGGCACCATCTACCTGACCGCCGCTGACGAGAGCGGAATGATGGTCAGCTTCATCCAGAGCAACTACATGGGCTTTGGCTCGGGCGTGGTGGTGCCGGAGTGGGGCGTGAGCCTGCAGAACCGCGGCCACGCCTTCAGTCTCGACGAACGCAACCCGAACGGCGTGGCGCCGGGCAAGCGGCCCTTCCACACCATCATCCCGGCCTTCGTGACCAAGGACGGCGCGCCGCTGATGAGCTTCGGCGTGATGGGCGCCAACATGCAGCCCCAGGGCCACCTGCAGACGCTGGTGCGCATGGTCGACTACCGCCAGAACCCGCAGGCCGCCTGCGACGCGCCGCGCTGGCGCTTCAACGCGGGTCTCGAGATCAACGTCGAGTCGGGCATGGACCCGGCGCTGGTGCAGGGTCTGGCCGCGCTGGGCCACCGGATGGAAGTGATCCAGGACAGCTACCAGGACTTCGGGGCCGGCCAGTTCATCTGGCGCCTGGGCGACCCGGCGGTGGAAGGCTACGTGGCCGCCAGCGACCCGCGGCGCGACGGGCAGGCGGCGGGGTTCTGAGCGTCGGACGGCAAGCTCAGCGAAGACAGGCACGTCCCGGTCCACGCCCGTGAGCGCATCTTCGGCAAGCACCAGCCCGGCGCCGATGGCCGCCGGCTTGATGCTGGCTGCCGGCGGCGCGATCGCCTTCTCGGGCAAGGCGATCATCGTCAAGCTGGCGTACCGGCATGTCGTCGATGCGGTGACGCTCATCATGTACCGCATGCTCTTCGCGATGCCGCTGTTCGTGGCGCTGGCCTGGTGGGCCGGGCGGGGCAAGCCGGCGCTCACGGCGCGCGACTGGCGCGTCGTGGCGGGGCTCGGCTTCTGCGGCTACTACCTGGCCAGCTTCCTCGACTTCGCCGGGCTGCAGTACATCACCGCCAGCCTCGAGCGGCTCATCCTCTACCTGAACCCGACGCTGGTGCTGCTGCTCGGCGCGGTGCTCTTCGGGCGGCGCGTCACCCGCGCGCAGCTCGTGGCGCTGGCGGTCAGCTACGCCGGGGTGCTGCTCGTGTTCGCGCACGAGGTCGAGCTGGCGGGTGCGCAGGGCGCGCTCGGCGCGGCGCTGGTGTTCGGCAGCGCGGTGAGCTACGCCGTCTACCTCGTCTACAGCGGCGAAGAGGTGCGCCGGCTCGGCGCCCTGCGCCTGACGGGCCTGGCGTCTTCGGTGGCCTGCGTGCTGTGCATCGGGCAGTTCCTGCTGCTGCGCCCGCTCGAGGCCGCGCTGGTGCCGGCGCCGGTCGTCTGGCTCTCGGTGCTCAACGCGCTGGCCTGCACCTTCGCGCCGGTCGTGATGGTGATGATGGCCATCGAGCGCATCGGCGCGACGATGACCGCCCAGACCGGCATGATCGGCCCGCTGTCGACCATCCTGCTCGGCGTGTTGCTGCTGGGCGAACCGTTCAACGCCTGGATCGTCGCCGGCACCGTGCTGGTGCTGGCCGGCGTCTGGCTGCTGGCCCGCGCGCGCTGACGGCGCGCGCGAGGCTGTGTCTCGATCGACAAGGGCAAAGGAAACCAACCATGGATCTCGGAATCGCGGGCCGTTGGGCCCTGGTCTGCGCCGCCAGCAAAGGTCTGGGCAAGGGCTGCGCCGCCGCACTGGCGCGCGAAGGCGTCAACCTGGTGATCACGGCGCGCGGCGCCGAGGCGCTCGAGGCCACGGTCGCCGAGCTGCGCGCGCTCGCGCCCGGGGTCGAGGTGCGGGCGGTCGCCGGCGACATCACCACGGCCGAGGGCCGTGCGGCCGCGCTGGCAGCGTGTCCGCAGGTGGACATCCTCGTCAACAACGCCGGCGGCCCGCCGCCGGGCGACTTCCGCGACTGGGACCGCGAGGCCTGGATCCGCGCCGTGGATGCCAACATGCTGACGCCGATCGAGCTGATGAAGGCCACGGTCGACGTCATGGCGGAGCGCGGCTTCGGTCGCGTCGTGAACATCACCTCGGGCGCGGTGAAGGCGCCCATCGACGTGCTGGGCCTGTCCAACGGTGCGCGCAGCGGCCTGACGGGCTTCGTGGCCGGCCTGTCGCGCCAGAAGCGCCTGGCCGCGCGCAACGTGACGATCAACAACCTGCTTCCGGGCCCGTTCGACACCGACAGGCTGCGCGCGACGGTCGCGGGTCAGGCAGCGAAGAGCGGGCAGACCTTCGACGCCGTGCTGCAGGCGCGCCGCGACCAGAACCCCTGCGCGCGGCTGGGCACGCCCGACGAGTTCGGCGCGCTTTGCGCCTTCGTCTGCAGCGTGCACGCGGGCTACCTGACCGGCCAGAACCTGCTGATCGACGGCGGCGCCTACCCTGGTACCTTCTAGGGCCGTCGCTGCGTTCTGCCGAGGCAGATTCACCGCAGAGGAACGGAGGACGCGCAGGGGCGCTGAGTTGCCGGGGGCGGCGATGCCGTCCTGCGCGAGTCAAGGCATCACGCCGGGGATCCCACTCGATCTCGGCGGCCCTGCGCGTCCTCCGTTCCTCTGCGGTGAAGGGGCCCGACGACGTCTCGGGAAGGAGCCCGATCAGCCCTTCTGCACCCCAGCGCCGCGCAGCACGAAGCCGGTGACCCCGGCGATCGCGGCTTTCCCCCCGCCTTGCCGCCGACACCGGCGCCGCGCCGACGCATCGGGCTCGGGCATGCCCGGCGCCCGGTCGGATGCCGGTGCACCGGCCCTCAGCGTTCCCAGGGCGCTCGAGGGTCGGCCTCGATCGGCATCGCGGCCAGGGCCCGCGCTGCGGCTTCGGCGGCATCGCCCCCGGCGCTGGCGATGGCGTCGAGCGCGGCGATCACCACCTGGTCCCGGTCGACCTCGAAGAACCGCCGAACGTCGCGGCGGGTGCCGCTGCGCCCGAAACCGTCGGTGCCCAGGGTGGTGTACGGTGCGCCCACGTACTCGGCCACCAGCTGTGGCACGGCACGCACGTAGTCGGTGGCCGCGACCACCGGAATGCTGCCGCCGAGGCACTCGCCCACGCGCGCGCGGCGCGGGGCCTCGCGGCGGCGCAGGCGGTTGTGGCGCTGGACGTCCCGCGCATCGCGCGCCAGCTCGGGAAAGCTGGTCGCGCTCCAGACCTCGGCCGCGATGCCGAACTCGCGCTGCAACCGGCCCGCGGCGGCGATCACCTCGCCCAGGATCATGCCGCTGCCCACCAGCCGCACCTGAGGTGCATCCGGTGCGTGGTCGGGCAGCCGGTACAGGCCGCTGACGATGTCGGCCGCGCCGACCCCCGGCGGCATCGCCGGCTGCACCGCGTTCTCGTTCATCACGGTGACGTAGAAGAACTCGTCGCGCTGCTCGTCGAGCAGGCGCTGCACCCCGTGTGCGACGATGGTCGCGAGCTCGTAGCCGAAGGCCGGGTCCCAGGCGCGGCAGTTGGGCACCGTGGCGGCCGCCAGCAGGCTGGTGCCGTCCTGATGCTGCAGGCCTTCGCCCGACAGCGTCGTGCGGCCCGCCGTCGCGCCGACCAGGAAGCCCCGCGCGCGCGAGTCGGCGGCGCAGAAGATCAGGTCGCCGACGCGCTGGAAGCCGAAGCAGGAGTAGAAGATGTAGAAGGGCAGCATCGGCACGCCGTGCGTGCTGTAGCTGGTGGCCGCGGCGATCCAGCTGGAGAGCGCACCGGCCTCGCTGATGCCTTCCTCGAGGATCTGGCCGCTGCGGCTTTCCTTGTAGTAGAGCAGTTCGTCCTTGTCCTCGGGCTCGTAGAGCTGGCCCTGGGCGGCGTAGATGGCCACCTCGCGGAACAGGCTCTGCATGCCGAAGGTGCGTGCCTCGTCGGCGACGATGGGCACGACGTGGCGGCCGATGCGCGGGTCGCGCAGCAGCTGCGTGAGTTGCTGCACGAACACCATCGTCGTGCTCTGTTCGCGGCCGGCGGCGCGCTCGACCAGGCGGGCGGTGTCGGCCGCGGGCGTGCCCTCGAGCCGCGGCGCATCGGTACGCCGTTGCGGCACGTAACCGCCAAGTCGCTGGCGCTGCGCGTGCAGGTAGCGCAGCTCCGGGCTGGCCTCGTCGGGGCGATACAGGCGCAGCGCCTTGACGTCGGCGTCGGCCAGCGGCAGCGCGAAGCGGTCACGGAAGGCCAGCAGCGCCTCGTCGTCGAGCTTCTTCTGCTGGTGCGAACCCATCTTGCCCTGGCCCCAGTGGCCCATGCCGTAGCCCTTCTTGGTCTGGGCCAGGATCACCGTCGGCCGCCCGCGGTGGGTGACCGCGGCGTGGTACGCAGCGTGGATCTTCACCGGGTCGTGGCCGCCGCGGCGCAGGCGGTCGATGTCGTCGTCGGTCAGGTGCGCGACCAGCGCCTGCAGCTCGGGGTAGCGGGCGAAGAAGTGCTCGCGGTTGAAGCGGCCGTCGGTGGCGGCGTACTTCTGGAACTCGCCATCGACCGTCTCGTGAAGGCGCCGCAGCAGCACGCCCTCGGTGTCGCGGGCGAACAGCGGGTCCCAGTCGCTGCCCCACAACAGCTTGACGACGTTCCAGCCGGCACCTGCGAACAGGCCCTCGAGTTCCTGCACGATCGAGCCGTTGCCGCGCACCGGGCCGTCCAGGCGCTGCAGGTTGCAGTTGACGACGAACACGAGGTTGTCGAGACCTTCCCGCGCGGCCAGGCTCAGGCCCGCGAGGGACTCCGGCTCGTCCATCTCGCCGTCGCCGACGAAGGCCCAGACACGCCGTCCGGCGGTGTCGTGGATGCCGCGGTCGGCGAGGTAGCGCATGAAGCGCGCCTGGTAGATCGCGGTGATGGGCCCCAGGCCCATCGAGCCGGTGGGGAACTGCCAGAACTCGGGCATCAGCCAAGGGTGGCAGTACGACGACAGCCCGTCGCCCGCGGTCTCCTGACGGTAGCGCGCCAGCTGCTGCTCGCCCAGCCGACCTTCCAGGAAAGCGCGCGCGTAGACCCCTGGAGAGGCGTGAGGCTGGAAGAACACGAGGTCGCCTTGCGGCCCGCCGCGGAAGAAGTGGTTGAAGCCGACCTCGAACAGGTCTGCGATGGAGGCGTAGGTCGCGATGTGGCCGCCGAGCTCGGCCGACTCGCGGTTGGCGCGGACGACCATCGCCAGCGCGTTCCAGCGCACGATGGCACCGATGCGGGCCTCCAGCTCGAGGTGACCGGGGTAGGGCGGCTGGCGGTCCAGCGTGATCGTGTTGGTGTACGGGGTGTTGAGCACCGCCGGCAGCGGCACCTGGCGGGCCCGCGCGGCGTCGAGCAGGCGCCTGAGGACGTAGGTGCCGCGATCGCGCCCCTGGGTGGTGACCAGGCCCTCGAAGGCCTCGAGCCATTCGCGGGTCTCGGCGGGATCGGTGTCGACGGGCAGCACGCGCCAGAACGCGGCGCCCAGGGCATTGTCCGGAGCGTTCATCGAGGTGGGCAAGGAGGTGGTTGACCGGATGCCGACGCCGCGCGCCGGCGCCTGGAGCGCGAACGCGCGCCCCCGCATCATGCTCGCCTCGTGAAGGCGGCGCACGTGCCCGGTCTTGGCGCGGGCGCCGGGCGCCACCGCGATCCGCCCGCCGGGCCCCGCGCCTGGTGAGCGCGCGGGTGCCGCTTGCAACCGCCCGCTGCACACCGGCCGCGCCTAGCGGGTCGGCCCACGGCTTGGCCTGCTGGAGACTCGGGGCTTGCAGGCGCCGCTTCATCGCCGGCGCATCGTGCGGCACCATCCGCGCATGGTCTGGCGTCTGCTTGCCGACATGGTGCTGGTGGTGCACGCGCTGTTCATCGCCTGGGTGCTGCTGGGCGGCTTTGCCGCCCTCGTCCGCCCGGTGCTGGCGTGGGTCCACATCCCGGCCGCAGCCTGGGGCGTGTGGATAGAGGCCAGCGGGGGCATCTGCCCGCTCACCCTGCTGGAGTGGCGGCTGCGCGCGGCGGCCGGGGAGGCCGGCCACGCCGGTGGTTTCGTCGAACATTACCTCGTCGCCGCGATCTACCCGGACGTCCTGACCCGCGAGATCCAGTGGCTGCTGGCCGGCGTGGTGCTGGCGGTCAATGCGCTGGCCTACGGCGCGCTGCTGGCGCGGCGCCGTGCAGCGCGCCGGCGCTTGTCGTAACCTCGCGGGCTTTGCCGGAAACCCCCAGGAGACTTGCCATGCCGCGCGCCGTCCAGATCGCCGAGTTCGGTGGCCCCGAGAAGATGCAGATCGTCGACCTCCCGGTCGGCGAGCCGGGCCCGGGCGAGATCCGCATCCGCCACCACGCCTGCGGCCTGAACTTCATCGACGTCTACCAGCGCACCGGGCTGTACGCCAACCCGCTGCCGCTGACGCTGGGCATGGAAGGCGCCGGCGTCGTCGAGGCCGTGGGTGAGGGCGTGACCCACCTGAAGGCGGGCGACCGCGCCGCCTATGCGGCCAACCCGCCGGGCTCGTACAGCGAGGTGCGCGTGATGCCGGCCAGGCAGGTGGTGCGCCTGCCCGACGACATTGCCTTCGACACCGCCGCGGGCATGATGCTCAAGGGCCTGACGGTGCAGTACCTCCTGAAGAAGACGCTGCCGGTCGAGGGTCTCGAGCCCGGCGACCACGTGCTGTTCCACGCCGCGGCCGGCGGCGTCGGCCTGATCGCCTGCCAGTGGGCGCGCGCGCTCGGGCTGCGGCTGATCGGCACCGCGGGCAGCGCCGCCAAGTGCCAGCTGGCCCTCGAGCACGGCGCGGCCCATGCCATCGACTACTCCAAGGAAGACTTCGTCGCCCGCGTCAAGGAGATCACCGGCGGCAAGGGCGTCAAGGTGGTCTACGACTCGGTGGGCAAGGACACCTTCGACAAGAGCCTGGAGTGCCTGCGGCCCTTCGGCCTGCTGGCCAGCTTCGGCAACGCCAGCGGCCCGGTCCCGCCGTTCGCCCCCGGCATCCTAGGCGCCAAGGGTTCGCTCTACGTCACGCGCCAGACGCTGTTCACCCACATTGCCACCCGCGAGGGCACGCAGCAGATGGCCGACGACCTCTTCGCCGTGGTCTCCAGCGGCCAGGTGAAGATCCGCATCGACCAGCGCTACCCGCTGGACCAGGTGGCGCAGGCACACCGCGACCTCGAGGCACGCAAGACCACGGGCTCGACGGTGCTGATTCCCTGACGGGTGGGCCTGGCGTCGCCCTGGCCGTTCAGTCCTCCACCGCTGCCCGGTAGGCGTGCCACGAGGCGTGGCCTATCACCGGGCCGGCGACGAGCAGGCCGGCGAACCAGGGCAGCATTGCCAGGCCGACGATCAGCGTGATCAGGACGCCCCACCAGACCATCACGCCGGTCTGGGTCAGGACGAGCCGCATGCTCGTCAGGCCGGCGGTGATGGCGTCGGTCTGGCGGTGCAGGATCATCGGAATCGAGATCACGCTGACGGCGAAGATGAGTCCGGCGAACACCGCGCCGACGGCTGTCCAGGCCGTGATGAAACCGATGTTCTCGGGGTCCAGCAGCGCCAGCAGCGATCCCTTGAAGTCGGGCATGCCGTCGAAGCTGACGGCGAAGACGACCATCGTCGAGCGCCCCCACAGCATCTCCAGCACCAGCAGCACGAAGCCGAAGATGCCGAGCTGCGCGGTGCGCGTGTCCCAGGCCAGCAGCGAGTCGCCGAAGTCGGGGCGCTGCCCCGCTTCCAGGCGCTGGCTGGTGCGGTACAGGCCCAGGCAGAGGAAGGGCCCCATCAGCAGGAAGCCGGCCGAGAGCGCCAGCATGTAGGCTGGCGCGTGCCGGTACACGGCCATCAGGGCCCAGCCCATCACCATGAAGCAGCCGCCGTAGAACAGGCCGATGCCCGGGGCGCGAGTGAAGTCACGCCAGCCCAGGGCCAGCCAGCGGAGCGGCGCACCGAAGCCGAGCGTGCGCAGCCGGATCGGCGGCGCCGCGGCCTCCGGCCCAGGCTCGGCCGACTGAGTGCCGGTGTCCGGCCCGGCGGGATCGGGTGGTGCGGGCGAAGAGGTCGGGTTCATCGGGTTCGGGGACGGCAGGCCGACGCTGGACGGCTGCAGGGTAGAACGCCACGGCGGCCGCGTCCACCCCGGGGCTGCACGGGGCCGCGCACCCGCGGGGGCGTTCACGCCATGTCAGGTCTCGTCGTCGTCCGAAGGATGGCGCCCGCGCCAGATCGAGCGCAGCAGCCAGATGCCGCCGACGCTCGCGCCCACGAAGCCGGCCAGCCCGAGCGCCGGCAACCCCATCACCTCCGGGCCGCCGCCGACCGTCATCACGATCGACGAGCCGATGATCAGCGCGGCGATCACCAGCGCGATCGCGAGCCGGCTGGCGGCGCGATCGATCAGGTCGCCCGTGCGCCGCAGGTGCGAGATCTCGATGCCGACGTTCACCTTGCCGTGGCGCGCCCGGCGCAGCAGCCGGCTGATGTCGTGCGGCAGCTGGCTGGCCACGCCGAGCGTTCGCGTCAGCGCCTTCCAGCTCCGGTTGGCCAGGGCCTTGGGCGCGTAGCGCGCGCGCACGACCTTGCGCAGCAGCGGCAGCGCCTCGCTGGCCATGTGGAAGTCGGGGTCGAGCGCGCGCCCCATGCCTTCCAGCGAGATGAAGGCCTTGATGAGCAGCGCGAGGTCGGCCGGCAGCGCGAGGCGGTGCTCGCGCAGCACGGTGGTCACCTCCGACAGCATCTGCCCGAGGTGCAGCTCGGCCAGCGGCGTGCCATGGTACTGCTCGACGAAGGCCTCGATCTCCTCCTCGAGCTGCGCCAGGTTGGCCTGTTGCTGGTCGCCCGTCCACTCGAGCAGCACGTCGGCCACCGCCTGCGGGCGGTGCTCCACCAGGCCCAGCAGCAGCTGCAGCAGTTCCTCGCGGCGGCGCGGCGAGAGCCGCCCGATCATGCCGAAGTCGATGAACGCAAGACGGTTGCCCGGCAGGTAGAAGACGTTGCCGGGGTGGGGATCGGCATGGAAGAAGCCGTCCTCGACGATCATCTTCATGACCGCGCGGGCGCCACGCTTGGCCAGCAGCTTTCGGTCCAGCCCTTCGCGGTCGACGCGTGCCAGGTCCTCACCCGGGATGCCGTCGATGAAGTCCTGCACGTTGACCCGCTCGCCGGTGTGCTGCCAGTGCACGCGCGGGATCACCACCTCGGGCAGTGAACTCATGTTGGCGGCGATGCGCTCGGCATGGCGGCATTCCGCGGCGAAGTCCAGTTCGCGGCGCAGGGAACGGGCGAACTCGCGCACGAGCTGGCGTGGCCGGTAGGGCTTGAGCGCCGGCCACTCCTCGTCGGCCGTCTGCGCCATGCGGTCGAGCAGCCGCAGGTCGGCCTCGATGCGGTGCAGGATGTCCGGGCGGCGGATCTTGATGACGACCTCGCTGCCGTCGGCCAGCCGGGCCCGGTGCACCTGCGCGATCGAGGCCGCGGCCAGCGGCTCGCTGTCGAACCACGCGAACACCGCTTCGGGCTCGCCGCCGAGGTCTTCGCGCAGCTGCGGCCGCAGCATCTCCAGCGGCACCGGCGGCACCCGGCTGTGCAGCTTGCCGAACTCGGCGATCCACTCCGGCCCCAGCAGGTCGGCGCGGCCTGCCAGGATCTGGCCGAGCTTGACGAAGGTGGGACCGAGTTCCTCCAGCGCCCGGCGCACCTGCACCGGTGGCTCCAGCCGGGCCAGCTCGTCCGCGTGCTCGCGGTGCAGCACGTGCCCCGCGCGCGCCAGCGCGTCGGCCAGCCCGGCCCGGCGCACCATGTCGCCCAGGCCGTGGCGCACCAGCACCCCGACGATCTCCTTCAGTCGCCCGAGGTCCTGCGGGCTGAGGAGCGTTTCCAGCAGCATCCGCGAAGTATGGCCCGCCCGCGCCTAGATCACGTTGCGCTCGAGCAGGGGCTCGCCGCGCAGGATGCGTGCGGGGGCCAGCGGCGCGAGGTCGGGCGCGTCGCTGCGGCCGCCGGCGATCGTCGACGCCAGCGCGCTGCCGACGGCCGGCGCCTGCTGCATGCCGTGGCCGGAGAAGCCGCAGGCGGTCCAGGCGTTGCGCCAGCCGGGCAGGAGCCCCGCGAGCCCGTTGTGATCGAAGGCGTTCATCTCGTAGTAGCCCGCCCACGCGGAGCGGACGCGCAAGACCTCGAAGGCGGGGACGCGGGCTGCCAGCGCAGGCCAGATCACTTCGTCGAAGAGGGCGTGGTCGATGGCCTCCAGCGGCGGCTCGTCGGGATCGCCGGGCCAGGGCTCGCGCGGCGGCGCGCCGGCGATGAAGCCGCGACCCTCGGGGCGGAACCACACGCCCGACGGGTCGATCACCAGCGGGCAGCCGGGGAGGCTGGCCGGGCTGTCGATCACGAAGACGTCGCGCTTCTTCGGGCTGACCGGCAGCGCGACGCCCAGCGACGCGGCCAGCGGGGCGCTCCAGGCGCCCGCTGCGAGCACGAAGGCCTCGCCTTCGATGGCGCGACCGTCGGCCAGCCGCACGGCGCTCACCCGTCCGCCGCTACCGCTGAAGCCTGCTGCCTCGGCGTGCACGAAGCGTGCGCCGCAGGCCTGGGCCTTGCGACGGAAGGCCTGGTGCAGGGCCGGGCCGTCGAACCATCCCTCGCCCTCGACACCATGCGATGCCAGCGCGATGTCGTCCGCGTTCAGCCAGGGGAAGCGCTGCCGCAGCGCGGGCGGGTCGAGCAGTTCGACGCCGGCCCCGCAGCCGCGCTGGAGCGCGTGACTGGCACGCATCTGGGCCGCGGCCGGTTCGCCGCGTGCCAGGTAGAGGTAGCCCGGCTCCTTCAGGCCGACGTCGGGGCGCTCGCCGTCGATCGGCAGTTCGTCGCCCACCCGGCGCAGGAACCCGAGGCTCCAGCGCGACAGCGCGACAGCGCGATGTTGACCGGCGTGCTGAACTGCTGGCGGATCGAGCTGGCCGACAGCGCGCTGGACGCGCGCTGCCACGAGGGATCACGCTCGACCACCGTGGCGGCGATGCCGTGGTCGCGTGCAAGGAAACAGGCCACGGCTGCGCCCATCACGCCACCGCCCACGATCACTACACTGTGTTCCACCATGAAGGTCATTTCCGCCGCCGAAGTTCACGCCGCGCTCGACTGGGAGCTGCTGTCCGCCGCGCTGGAGCGCGCTTTCGTCGAGGGCGCCGAGGTGCCCGTCCGCCATGCCCATGCGCTGGGACCGCAGGATACGCTGCTGCTGATGCCGGCCTGGAATGCGCGCCTTGTCGTCACCAAGCTGGTGACCGTGATTCCGTCGGCCGACCACACGGTACAGGCGACGCTCGTGGCCTGCGATCGCGCGACGGGCGCGCCGCTGGCGCTGATCGACGGCGAGGCAGTGACGCTTCGCCGCACTGCGGCGGCGTCGGCCCTGGCCGCAAGGCGGATGGCGCGCCCTGATGCCGCGCGCCTGCTCGTCGTCGGCGGTGGCCGGCTGGCGGGCTGGATGGCGCGGGCGCATGCGGCCTTGCGCCCGGGGCTGCGTTCGATCGGCGTCTGGGCGCGGCGGGGAGCGCAGGCCGAGGCGCTGGCGTCGGAGCTGGCCGCACAGGGCCTGCCGGCTGCCGCGGTGGACGATCTCGAACGCGGGGTGAGGCAGGCAGACATCGTCTGCTGCGCCACGACGGCGCGCGAGCCCGTGGTGCGGGGCGACTGGCTCGCGCCCGGGGCTCACCTCGACCTTGTGGGCGGCTTCCGGCGCGACATGCGCGAGGTCGACGACGCGGCGGTGGCCCGGGCTCGCATCGTCGTCGACACCTTTGCAGGCGCACTCTCCGAGGCCGGTGACCTCGTGCAACCGCTCGAGCGCGGTGTGATCGGGCGCGACAGCATCGTGGGGGACCTGCGTGAACTGCTGAGCGGCCGCGTGGCGTGCCGCCATGACGATGGTCAGCTCACGCTGTTCAAGTCGGTGGGTACGGCGCTCGAAGACCTTGCGGCGGCCGAGCTCGCGCTGCAGCGCGTGACGGGTTGATCGTCAGGGAAGCCGCCTCGCGGCCTCGCGGATCTGGGCCTCGACGAGGCGCGCCAGCGAGGCGGGCTCCAGCACCTCGACCTCGGGTATGTGCCTCAGGACATCCATCGCCAGCTCGCGCGGGTCGGAGAAGGGCACCCGCAGCGTCCAGCGGCCGTCCGGCTCGTAGTGGCCTTCCTGCGCAGGGTGCCAGCGCTCGCCGGCCACCCAGCGCGCACGCTCGCGGCTGAACCGCAGAACGGCCCACTCCACCGGGGCGCCGGCGAAGATGCCGTAGCCGGCCGCCAGTGCACGGTCGAGTTCCTCGTCGACGATGTAGTGGGCGTGACCGTTTCCGGGCTCGACCGACGCGATCGCGTCGAGGCTGAAGGTGCGCAATGCCCGGCGTTGGTGGCACCAGCCGTCGAGATACCAGTTGTCGCGGTAGCGGACCAGGCGCTGCGGCGAGACCTCGCGCTTCGTCGTCTCGTTGCGCGAACGGCTGTAGTACGTCAACACCACGCGCCTGCGCCGAAGCAGGGCCGAGCCGATCGCCTGGAAACAGTGGGGAGCGACTCGTCGGCTTGCCATCGGGACGAGCCTGATGCGCCGACGCAACTCGGCCGGCGCTTCCGAGCCGGCGTCCAGCAGCCGCTCCAGGCGGGTCAGCAAGGACTGCAGGCGCGGCGCAAGCAGTTCGCCGCTGTCGAGGTCGGAGATCAGGCAATGGAGGGCCATCAGGGCACTGATCTCCTCCTCGGTCATCCACAGGCCGGGCAGCTCGCGCAGGCCGCGACCCGGCCCGGTGGCATTGTCGAGCCGCCAGCCGCCGACGCTGCGGTCGTAGACGACAGGCGCTCCCAGGCGGTCACGCAGGAACTCGATGTCGCGCTTGAGCGTCGCGGCAGAGACCTCGAGCGTGCGCAGGAGCTCGTCGCGGCGCAGGGTACGGCCGGCATCGAGCAGGCTCTTGAGTCGGTACAGGCGTTCGGTCTGTGGCATGTCGAGGCACGGGGACGGCCTCGATTGAAACCCGCCCGCCCCCGCGTGTCTTCCCGCCTTCGGGCGAGTCGACGAGGGTCTCAGAGGGTGTAAACGTAATGTTCTACGTTGCCAGTCTGGTAGCGAGGATACGCGCTTCGGCGAGCCAGACCCATGCCACGGGCGCCCAATCGGAGCGATCGTGATGGGCGATGAGGCGGCGGCA
>JBILNT010000201.1:0-6097 GCA_044374875.1 Rubrivivax sp. | reverse complement strand
AACAGGCCGACCGGCGCCTCGCCTTGGTGCTGGGGTTCGCTCATGGTCAAAGATTAGCCAGTTGCATGCCAATTACCAAGATGGCGAGAAAAACTCTCAGGCTCTCAGATCACGCCGGCAGCGCGCAGGCGGGCCCGCTCCGCCGCGTCGATGCCGAATTCCTGCAGCACCTCGTCGGTGTGCTGCCCGAGCAGCGGGGGCGCGCGCCGGATCGACGCCGGCGTGGCGGAAAGCTTCATCGGGCTGGCCACGAGGTCGATCTCGCCCGCCAGCGGATGCTCGACCGCTTCCACCATGCCGCGCTCACGCACCTGCGGATCCGCGAAGACGTCGTCGAGGTCGTTGATCGGGCCGCACGGCACCTTCGCTGCCTCCAGCGCAGCCAGCCAGTCGGCGCGAGCGCGCGCCCGCAGCAGGGGCTCGAGCATAGGAATCAGCGTCGAGCGGTGCCGCACGCGATCCGCGTTCTTCGCGAACCGGGGATCGGCGGCCAGCTCCGGGCATCCCGCCACGGCGCAGAAGCGCTCGAACTGGCCGTCGTTGCCCATGGCCAGGATCAGGTGGCCGTCCTGCACCTCGAACACCTGGTAGGGGACGATGTTCTGGTGCGCGTTACCGGCGCGGCGCGGTGCCTTGCGTGTGACGAGGTAGTTCGCGCCGAGGTTCGCCAGCATCGCCACCTGGGCGTCCAGCAGTGCCATGTCGACGGCCTGCCCTTCGCCGGTGGCATCGCGGTGGCGCAGCGCGGCGAGGATCGCCACCGTCGCGTACATGCCCGTGAACAGGTCGGCCACGGCCACGCCCACCTTCTGCGGGCCGCCGCCGGGCAGGTCGTCGCGCTCGCCGGTCACGCTCATCAGCCCGCCCAGCCCCTGCACGGCGTAGTCGTAGCCGGCGCGGTCGCGATAGGGGCCCGTCTGGCCGAATCCCGTGATCGAGCAGTACACCAGGCGCGGGTTCACGCCGCGCAGCGTCGCCGCATCGAGCCCGTAGCGCGCCATGTCGCCCACCTTGAAGTTTTCCACGAAGACGTCGCAGTCCGCCGCCATCCGCCGGATCAGCGCCTGACCCTCGGGGTGCGCGAGGTCGACCGTGATCGAGCGCTTGTTGCGGTTCGCGCCCAGGTAGTAGGCGGCCTCCTGGGTGTCGTGGCCGTCGCGGTCCGGCAGGAACGGCGGGCCCCAGCCGCGCGTATCGTCGCCGCTGCCAGGGCGTTCCACCTTGATGACATCGGCGCCCAGGTCGGCCAGCGTCTGTGTGCACCAGGGCCCTGCGAGCACCCGCGAGAGGTCGAGCACGCGCACCCCGGCGAGGGCGGAGCGCGGCTCGGGCGGATTCATGCGGGTGGATTCGGTCGCGGTCACGGGGCTGTCCTGTCGGGTGGCGTTCGAGATGCCGCCGGCCGAATGGGTGCGCGGCAGGTCAGGGCGCATTCTCACCGGCTGCACGCCGTTCGTCGCGCCGGGATAATCGGGCTTATGTCCCGATTCCAATGGCGCCTTCCGTTGCTGGCGACGCTCCTTGGCGGCGCGCTGGCGCTGGGCGCCTGCGCGCCCGCGCTCGACTGGCGCGAGATCCGGCCGTCCGGCGCCGCGCTCGTTGCCATGCTGCCATGCAAACCCTCGACCTTCGAGAGGCAGGTGCAGCTTGCCGGCACGAAGGTCGCGCTCGGCCTGCAGGCTTGCACGGCCGGCAGCGCCACCTGGGCCATCGCATGGGCCGACGTCGGTGACCCTGCGATCGTCGGCGCCGCGCTGCGCGAACTGCAGGCGTCCGCCCGCGCCAACCTTGGTGCGCAGCCGGGCCGCAGCCTTCCGCTGGCGCCACCCGGCGCCACGCCGAACCCGGCCACCGCCAGGGAAGCGCTCACAGGGCGCCTGCCCGACGGCAAGTCCGTCGAGGAGCAGGTCGCCGTGTTCACCCGTGGCACCCAGGTCTTCCAGGCGACCGTCGTGGCGCCGCGCATCGACACCGATGCCGCCGACACGTTCTTCGCCTCGCTGAGGGCGGGCTCGTGACGACGACTGCAAGCGCACTGCCGGCGCCCTTCGCTGCCCGCGCCGCCGCGGTGGTGTTCCTCGGCTTCGCCTTCGCATACTTCTTCTCGGCCCTGCTGCGCGCCGTGATGGCCACGCTGGCGCCCGCCTTCAGCAGCGAACTCGGGCTTGGTTCGGCCGATCTGGGCCTGCTGGCCGGCGCCTACTTCCTCGGCTTTTCGCTGATGCAGCTGCCGCTCGGGCGCGCGCTCGACGGTTTCGGCCCGCGCAAGGTGCTGCTGGTGCTGCTGGCGGTGGCGGTGCTCGGCTGCGCGGCCTTCGCGCTGGCCGACACCCTCTGGGGCCTGATCGCTGCGCGCACGCTGATCGGCGTCGGCGTCGCGGCGTGCCTCATGGCACCGCTGACGTGCTACAGGCGACTGTTCAACCCGGCGGCCCAGCTTCGCGCCAACTCCTGGATGCTGATGACGGGTTCGCTGGGCATGCTCGCCTCGACCGTGCCGGTGCAGATGCTGCTGCCCGTGATCGGCTGGCGTGGCCTGTTCTGGATGCTGGCCGCGCTGCTGGCGCTGTCGATCGTCGTCATCGCCCTGCTCGTCCCGCGCGATCCCGAGAGGGCTGCCCCTGCGACGGATGACAGCGGGGGCGGATACGCCCAGATCGTCCGCCATCCGCTGTTCGTGGCCACCGCACCCTTGGGCTTCTTCCTCTACGGCGGGATGATCGCGGTGCAGGCCCTGTGGGCCGGCCCCTGGCTCACGCGGGTGGCCGGATGGTCCGCTGGCGAGGCCGCCCAGGGGCTGTTCGTCATCAACCTCGGCATGCTGTTCACCTTCATGGCCTGGGGCGCGGTCATGCCGCGCCTGGCCAGCCGGGGCATCGGGGCGACGGCATTGATGGCCTGGGGCCTGCCGCTGAGCCTGGCGGTGCTGGTGCTCATCCTCGCCCTGGGCCCAGACGCCGGTGCGCTCTGGTGGGCCGGCTGGTGCATCGCCAGCACCTTCGTCTCCCTCAGCCAGCCCGCGGTCGGCCAGGCATTTCCCGCGCACCAGGCCGGTCGCGCCTTGTCCGCGTTCAACCTCGTGATCTTCGGCGGCGTCTTCTGCCTGCAGTGGGGCCTTGGCCTGGCCATCGACGCGGCGTCGTCGTTCGGCCTGGGCACGCTCGATGCCTTCCGGACGGCCTTCGGCGCCTTCTGGGTCTGCTGCGCGGCCTCGTACGTCTGGTACCTGCGGGGCATCCGGTCGGGCAGGACCATAATGGCTGCCGTCCGGTGATCCCCTTGGCAGGCCTGCTCGTCATCGCTCACGCGCCTTTGTCGACCGCACTGAAGGCGGTGGCCGAACACGTCTATCCGGATTGCGCCGAGCGCCTCGTCGCCCTCGACGTCGATCCCGGGGCCTCCGCCGAGCACATCGAGGCTCGCGCGCGATCGGCGCTGCTGGCGCTGGCGCACGATGAGGTCCTGGTGCTCGCCGACGTGTTCGGCGCGACGCCCTGCAACGTCGCCATGCGCCTGGCCGACGGCGTGTCCGTGCGCGTCGTCTGCGGCGTCAACGTGCCGATGATCTGGCGGGCGCTTTGCTACGCCGACGAGCCGCTCGACGCCCTCGTGGCGCGGGCGCTGGCCGGTGGAGCCCAGGGCGTGCTTCAGGTTGCCGTGCCGCGGCCGCAGACCCAGGCGTGCCAGCCGACGTTCCATGATCAAGTCCAGCATCACCATCAGCAATAGGCTCGGGCTGCACGCCCGTGCTTCGGCCAAGCTCACCAAGCTCGCCGGCAGCTTCCGTAGCGAAGTTCATCTCTCTCGCAATGCCCGGCGGGTCAACGCCAAGAGCATCATGGGGGTGATGATGCTGGCCGCGGGGATGGGCTCCGAGATCGAGATCGAAACCGACGGTCCCGACGAAGCGCTGGCCATGCAGGCGCTGCGCGATCTCATCCACGGCAAGTTCGGCGAAGGCGAGTAGAAGGCGAGCGGCGTCGGGCCGCCTCGCGCACGCTGCGCTACATTGGCAGCATGAGCATCCAGGTGTTCGGCATGGCGGTCTCGCGCGGCGTTGCGATCGGTCGCGCGGTGCTGGTCGCCTCCAGCCGCGTCGATGTCGCGCACTACTTCGTCACCCCCGATCGCGTCGACCCGGAGATCGACCGCCTGCGCCAGGCGCGTGACGCGGTTGCTTCGGAACTGACCGAGCTCAAGACCGAGCTGCCCGCCGATGCCCCGGGCGAGCTGTCGGCGTTGCTCGACGTGCACCTGATGCTGCTGCACGACGAGACGCTGACCGCGGCCACGAAGACCTGGATCCGCGAGCGTCACTACAACGCCGAGTGGGCGCTGTCCGCGCAGCTCGAGGTGCTGGCGCGCCAGTTCGACGAGATGGACGACGAGTATCTGCGCGAACGCAAGGCCGACGTCGAGCAGGTCGTCGAGCGGCTGCTGCGGGCGCTGTCCGCGTCCGAGAGGACCGATGCCGGCCTCGCCGACGCGGCGGGCCAGGCGCGTGACTTCGGCGGCGAGGACCCGCTGGTGCTCGTGGCCAACGACGTTGCGCCAGCCGACATGATCCAGTTCAAGCGCAGCGTGTTCACCGGGTTCGTCACCGACGTCGGCGGGCGCACTTCGCACACGGCCATCGTCGCGCGCAGCATGGACATCCCGGCCGTCGTCGGTGCGCGCGAAGCCAGCCGCATCATCCGCCAAGACGACTGGGTCGTGATCGACGGCGACGCCGGCATCGTCATCGTCAACCCGTCGCCGATCATCCTCGAGGAGTACCGCTTCCGCCAGCGCCAGAGCGAACTGGAGCGTGCTCGGCTAGATCGCCTGCGGTACACGCCGTCGATCACGCTCGATGGCCAGTCAGTGGAACTGCTCGCCAACATCGAGATGCCCGACGACGCGGCGGGTGCGCTGGAGGCGGGCGCTGTCGGCGTGGGCCTGTTCCGCAGCGAATTCCTCTTCATGAATCGCGGTGGGGCCTTGCCCGGAGAGGACGAGCAGTTCGAGGCCTATCGGGACGCGGTACTCGCCATGCGGGGCCTGCCGGTCACCATCCGCACGGTCGACGTCGGCGCCGACAAGCCGCTCGACCGGATGAACGCGCAGGAACTGCGGCGCGAGCACTTGCTCAACCCTGCGCTTGGCCTGCGCGCCATTCGATGGAGCCTGGCCGAGCCAGGCATGTTCCGCCAGCAGTTGCGGGCGATCCTGCGCGCGAGCGCATACGGCAAGGTGAGGATCCTGGTGCCCATGGTGGCGCAGGTCGGCGAGATCCGAATGACGCTCGAGTGCCTGGCGCGAGCGCGACAGCAACTCGACGACGCCGGCCGCGCCTTCGGCCGGGTCGAGATCGGCGCCATGATCGAAGTGCCTGCCGCGGCGTTGATGATCGACCGAGTGCTGCAGCACTTCGATTTCGTGTCCATCGGGACCAACGACCTCATCCAGTACACCCTCGCCATCGACCGTGCGGACGAGAGCGTTTCGCACCTGTACGACCCTTGGCATCCCGCCGTGCTTCAGCTGATCGCCACGACGATCGCGAGCGCGAACGCCGCTGGCAAGGGCGTCAGCGTGTGCGGCGAGATGGCGGGCGATTCCGCCTTCACCGAGCTCTTGCTTGCGATGGGGCTGCGAAGCTTCTCCATGCACCCCGCGCGCATCTCGGCCGTGAAGCAGCGGGTGTTGCGTGTGGACACGCGTCGCGTCGCGCCCCTGCTCCAAAGGGTGATCGCTTCCGATGATCCTGCCCGCGAAGCGGCCCGGCTTCTGCATGCGGCGTCGGCAACCTGAGGGGAGCGGTCGAAACGCTTGCGTGCCTGCGCGCAAGCGTGATAGAGTCTTGGGCTGCGCTGATCAATACTCGATCCGCCGCAACCGAAGGCTGCAAGGCTTGTAGGCAAGGGCTAGGAAAGAGCGGGGATCAGGAGCAGGTCGCTTGACAGTGTTTTGAAAAGCGTGCCAGAATCGCAGTCTTTGCTGATGAACCATCAGCGCCGCGCAAAGCGCGAGTTCTTTAACAAGTAGCAGCCGATAAGCGTGGGTGTTTGAAGGCGAGTGCTGATTGCTGGGCAGGAATGCTTGGCGAGAAGCTGAG
>JBILNT010000200.1:0-6111 GCA_044374875.1 Rubrivivax sp. | reverse complement strand
GATGGACAAGCTCGACCGCCGGCTCATCCAGCTCAAGATCGAGCGCGAAGCGGTGCGCAAGGAGAAGGACGAGGCGTCGATCAAGCGCATGGGCCTGATCGAGGAGGAGATCTCCAAGCTCGAGCGCGAGTACGCCGACCTCGACGAGATCTGGAAGTCCGAGAAAGCCACCGCGCAGGGCTCGGCGCAGGTCAAGGAGGAGATCGACCGCATCAAGTTCCAGATCGAGGAACTCAAGCGCAAGGGCGATTTCAACAAGGTCGCCGAGCTGCAGTACGGCAAGCTGCCGGAGCTGGAGAAGCGGCTGGCCGAGGCGCAGGCCAAGGAGGCCGGCAAGAAGGGCGGCGGCGGCCCGCAGCTGCTGCGCACGATGGTCGGCGCCGAGGAGATCGCCGAGGTCGTCTCGCGCGCCACCGGCATCCCGGTGAGCAAGCTGATGCAGGGCGAGCGCGAGAAGCTGCTGAAGATGGAAGCACGGCTGCACGAGCGCGTGGTCGGCCAGGACGAGGCGATCGTCGCGGTGGCCGATGCCATCCGCCGCTCGCGCGCCGGGCTGTCGGACCCCAACCGCCCGCTGGGCTCGTTCCTCTTCCTCGGCCCCACCGGCGTGGGCAAGACCGAGCTGTGCAAGGCGCTGGCGGGCTTCCTGTTCGACAGCGAGGACCACATGATCCGCATCGACATGAGCGAGTTCATGGAGAAGCACTCCGTGAGCCGCCTCATCGGTGCGCCCCCGGGCTACGTCGGTTACGACGAGGGCGGCTACCTGACGGAGGCCGTGCGCCGCAAGCCCTACAGCGTGATCCTGCTCGACGAGGTCGAGAAGGCGCACCCGGACGTGTTCAACGTGCTGCTGCAGGTGCTGGACGACGGGCGCCTGACCGACGGCCAGGGCCGCACGGTCGACTTCAAGAACGCCGTCATCGTGATGACCAGCAACCTGGGCTCGCACCTGATCATGCAGATGGCCGGGCAGCCCTCGGACCTGATCCGCGACGCGGTGTGGGGCGAGGTCAAGCAGCACTTCCGCCCCGAGTTCCTCAACCGGATCGACGAGGCGGTGGTGTTCCATGCCCTCGACCAGCAACACATCGAGAACATCGCGCGCATCCAGCTGCGCCAGCTCGAGAAGCGGCTGGAGAAGCTCGAGATGGGCCTGGAGGTCTCGCCCGCGGCGCTGGCCGAGCTGGCCAAGGTCGGCTTCGACCCCGTGTTCGGCGCGCGGCCGCTCAAGCGGGCGATCCAGCAGCGCATCGAGAACCCGGTCAGCAGGCTGATCCTCGAGGGCCGCTTCGGGCCGAAGGACGTGATCCCGGTCGACGTCGAGAACGGGCAGTTCTCTTTCGGGCGCACGGTGCACTGAGGGGGACTGCGAACCAGCGCGCCGGCCTGCAGGCATGCGGTCCGCGCGCCCTCACTGCACGGGCCTCAGGCTCTCAGGCGTCGATGCGCTCGAGCTGCATGGGCGCCAGCGTGGCGTTGCCGGTGACGGCGTCGACCACCAGGTGCAGCACCACGCCGCGATGCCCGGGAACCGGGCGCAGCAGCAGATGGTGCGCGCCGACCGACAGCACGGCGTCGTGCACCTTGGGTTCCAGGTCGAGGCCGCGCGCGGCTGCCTCGATGGCCTCGAGCAGCGCGACGCCTTGCATGGCGAGCGCCTCGGCGCCGGGCCGCATGCCGTCGAAGGCCAGCACGCGGCGGCTTCCCGCGTCGAACACGCACGCCGCCACCGCGCCCTTGATCCTGGCGCAGCGCCTGGCGTAGTCCTCCCAGCGGCTGGCACCGGCACTCGGCCTCGGCATCGGGGCGGCAGCCGGGGGCATCGGGGGGGTGATGGGCTGGCCAGGGGCGGCGGCCGCCTCGGCGTGGAAACCCGAAGGGCCGAACCCGGAGTGCGGGAACTGCGATGACGGCACACCCGCGATCTCGTAGCCAGAGGACCGCAAGCCCGACGGCCGGGAAGAGGGGACCGGGCGGTCGGGCGGCGCGTGCCCTGGATCGGCACCCGGCCGACGTGCTGCGTCCAGAGGCATCGGCTGGGTCTGCGCGTAGACCGTGGCCGATGCGGCCGACCTTGGCACGGCCGCCGGCTGCTGGAGCCGGTTCCAGGCGCCGGAAATGAACGACCAGGCATCGTTGGGACGAGCCGCCTGCGGGGTGACTCGGATCGAGACGCCTGCCGGTCGCGCCAACTGCTGGGACTGCGTGGCGAGCTTCGTCGGGGTGCCCATGGGCAGCAGCAGCAGTTCACCGCAGCGCCACGAAGACTGGGTCAGCGCATGTTGCAGGGGCCCGAGCGCGGTGGCCAGGGCGTGCGACGGCAGTTCCCCGACCATCACGGCGCCCAGACGGCTGCTGCCCAGCAGCACCATGGCCAATCGCTGGCGGGTCTGCGTGTCGGCATCGATCTCGGTCGAGTAGACCCGCATCGCGCGCCCTGCACCGAGCGCCAGCTCGACGAACTGGAGAACCGCCAGCGGCACGCCTGGCCCCTGCCGCCGGACCGCGAGCCGCTGCACGCGTCGCCGCGTGGCCATGGCGATTGCAGCCACGAGCCGCGCCGACGCAGTGCAGCCGACGTCGTGCAAGGCGATGAACTCCGGCCTCAGCCGCTCGAGTTCCGCGGCGACCGCCTTCACCGGGTCGCCGCTGACGAAGAGCTCGAGGTGGTCCTCGGCGATGCGCCGGCCGATGTCGTTTCCCGTGCCACCGAGGTAGTCGTCCGCATTGCCGACGATCTGGGTCGCGGCGGCGGCCAGACTGTGGCGCGGCGCCGCGCGGGCGCGGCGCGGGGGTGGCCAGGGCAGGTCGTCGGAGTCGGCACGCGTCATCGGGACATCCTCTCGAACCGAATCGTGGCCTGCTGGCGAAGCTGGTCGTCGCCACGCTGGCCACGGCATGATAGTGGGCGCGCGCGCGTCGGATCACGGCTCCGTAGAATGGGGCTAGGCGTGCACCTGCATCGCATCCAACGCAAGCACCACCGCCATCCCGATTCCCGCGTTCCCGGCCGCACGACGCGGCCGGCAGCCGTGGTGGGCATCCCCGCAATCGCTTCTGCCGCCCGCCTTCCGCGCCGAGGGCCCCCATGAGCAACCACAGCAACTCTTCCTCGACCACCACCCCGGCACCCGTCGTCATCGTGGGTGCCGGTCTTGCCGGGCTGGCGGTGGCGCTTCACCTCGCTGAGCGCCATCGGGTCGTCGTGCTCGCCAAGCGCGGGCTCGAGGAGGGCGCGACGGCGTGGGCCCAGGGTGGCATCGTCGGCGTGCTCGGCGAGGACGACAGCATCGACTCGCACGTCCACGACACGCAGGCCGCGGGCGCAGGTCTCGTCGACGAGCACGCCGCGCGCTTCATCGCCGAGAACAGCTCGCGGGCCATCGCGTGGCTCCTCGAGTGCGGCGTCCCGTTCTCGCCGGACCCGAGCGGCCCGCTCGGGCTGCACCTCACGCGCGAGGGCGGGCATGCCGTGCGGCGCATCGCGCACGCGGCGGACGCGACCGGCAAGGCGATCCACGACGCGCTGCTGGCGAAGGCCCGGGCGCATCCGAACATCGACCTGCGCGAGCGCTGGATGGCGGTCGACCTGATCACGTCGCGCCTCCTCGGCCGCGACGAATCGCCACGCTGCTATGGGGTGTACGCACTGGACATTGCGGGGCGTCGCGTGGAGACCCTTGCGGCGGCGGCGGTGGTGCTGGCCAGCGGCGGGGTGGGCAAGGTCTACCGCTACACCAGCAACCCCGACACGGCCACCGGCGACGGCATCGCGATGGCGTGGCGTGCCGGTTGCCGGGTCGCCAACATGGAGTTCATCCAGTTCCACCCGACCTGCCTGTACCACCCGCAGGAGCGCAGCTTCCTCATCACCGAGGCGCTGCGCGGCGAGGGCGCGCACCTGCGGCTGCCCACCGCCGAGGGCCCGGGTGAGCGTTTCATGCCCGCCCACGACGAGCGCGCCGAACTGGCGCCGCGTGACATCGTCGCCCGTGCGATCGACTTCGAGATGAAGAAGCACGGCGTCGATCACGTCTGGCTCGACGCCCGTCACCTCGGGGAGGCGTTCCTGAAGGAGCACTTCCCGACGATCCATGCGCGCTGCCTGGGCCTGGGCATCGACATCGCCCGCCAGCCGATCCCGGTGGTGCCGGCGGCGCACTACACCTGCGGCGGGGTGGTCACCGACCTGGAGGGCCGCACCGACCTGCCCGGTCTGTATGCCGTCGGCGAGACGACCTACACCGGTCTTCACGGCGCCAACCGGCTGGCCAGCAACTCGCTGCTCGAGTGCGTGGTGCTGGGAAAGACCTGCGCCGAGAGCATCCTGGCTGCGCCCGATGCGCAGGCCCTGCCGCTGCCGGCCTGGGACGAGAGCCAGGTCGACGACGCCGACGAGCAGGTCGTCATCGCCCACAACTGGGACGAGTTGCGGCTGCTGATGTGGAACTACGTGGGCATCGTGCGCACGACCAAGCGCCTCGAGAGGGCGCTGGGCCGCATCGACATGCTGCGCGACGAGATCGACGACTACTATGCCAATTTCCGCGTCACCCGTGACCTGCTGGAGCTTCGCAACCTGGTGGTCTGCGCGGAGTTGATCGTCGAATCCGCACTGCGCCGCCACGAGAGCCGCGGCCTGCACTTCAGCCGCGATTTCCCGCACACGCTGCCGGTGAGCTTCCCGACCGTGCTGACGCGCCCGGCGCGCAGCGCGGCGCGCCAGCGCGGGCGGCGCTGAGGAGGGACGCGGCGCCGGCCTGCCGGTGACCGTGCCGCGGCCGTCGGCACCCCCGCGTCAAGCCGCGCCCGTGTCGGGCACGAAGCCTTGCGCGGGCCGTTGCACCGACTGCGGGTGGGCGGCGACGAAGTCCAGCATGCGCTCGATGCAGCCGAGCGCGCGAGCGCGCACCGGCTCGTCGACCGTGATCTCGCCGGCGCCCGTCTCCAGGCAGGCCAGCACGCCCTGCAACGCGTTCATCGCCATCCACGGGCAGTGCGCGCAGCTCTTGCAGGTGGCGCTGTTGCCGGCCGTGGGCGCCTCCAGCAGCGTCTTGCCCGGGGCCAGCTGCCGCATGCGGTGCAGGATGCCCTTGTCGGTGGCGACGATGTAGGTCTGCGCGCTGCCCCTGACCACCGCGTTGAGCAGCTGCGAGGTGCTGCCCACCACGTCGGCCTGCTCCACCACGCTGCGCGGCGACTCCGGGTGCACGAGCACCTGGGCGCCAGGGTGCTCGCCGCGAAGCAGTTCCAGCTCGATGCCCTTGAACTCGTCGTGCACGATGCAGGCGCCGTTCCACAGCACCATGTCGGCCCCGGTCTGCTCCTGGATGTAGCGGCCGAGGTGGCGGTCCGGCGCCCAGAGGATCTTGCGGCCCTGGGCCTTCAGGTGCTCGACGATGGCCAGCGCGCACGAGCTCGTGACCATCCAGTCGGCGCGCGCCTTCACCGCGGCGCTGGTGTTGGCGTAGACCACCACCTCGCGGTCGGGGTGGGCGTCGCAGAAGGCCGCGAACTCGTCGGGCGGGCAGCCCAGGTCGAGCGAGCAGGTTGCCCCCAGGTCGGGCATCAGCACCCGCTTGTCGGGCGAGAGGATCTTCGCCGTCTCGCCCATGAAGCGCACGCCGGCCACGACGAGCGTGCGGGCCGGGTGATCGCGGCCGAAACGCGCCATCTCGAGCGAGTCGGCGACGATGCCGCCGGTGGCCAGGGCCAGGTCCTGCAGGTCGCCGTCGACGTAGTAGTGGGCCACCAGCACGGCGTCCCCCGCCTCGAGCAGCTCCCTGGCGCGCACGAACGCCGCGGCATGATCGGCCGGCGCCAGGCGCGGGGGCACCTTGGCCCAGGCGTGAGCGGTGCAGCTGGCGCCTTCGGCGTCCTGGCGGGTGTAGTCGTAGAGAACCTGTTCCATGGCGGGTGCCGCAGCTGGCGGTGGGGAGGGGGATGGTATCGGGGTTTTCCCGTCCGGGTGGGCGCGCGGCATCAGAGCCCGAGAGGCATTTGATTTGCGCCGCCGGCTGTGCTTCGCGCGGCTGACACGGCGATGCAAGCGCCGCGAAGCGAGTCGCCGGCGCGTGAAGTGCCATCTGGGACGTTCTGGGGTCTTGC
>JBILNT010000199.1:0-6129 GCA_044374875.1 Rubrivivax sp. | reverse complement strand
CCAGGCGCCGCGCGCGCGCCTGTACAAGGAGGACTTCCAGGCCGTGGACATCGAGTCGATCTCCAAGCCCGTGACGAAGTGGTCGGTGACGGTGCGTGAGCCGGCGCAGGTGCCGCGCGCCTTCCAGCAGGCCTTCCACCTGATGCGCTCGGGCCGCCCGGGCCCGGTGCTGATCGACCTGCCCTTCGACG
Source organism: Rubrivivax sp. (assembly GCA_044374875.1). Lineage (GTDB taxonomy): Bacteria > Pseudomonadota > Gammaproteobacteria > Burkholderiales > Burkholderiaceae_C > Rubrivivax. Next base: position 5,938 of record JBILNT010000199.1, on the reverse strand, counting down.
TGCAGATGGCCGAGATCGAGTTCGACATCGACACCTACGAGCCGCTCCCCGTCTACAAGCCGGCTGCCACTCGCAAGCAGGTCGAGAAGGCGCTGGACATGCTGATGGCGGCCGACAAGCCGCTGATCGTGGCCGGTGGCGGGATCATCAACGCCGATGCCTCCGACCTGCTGGTCGAGTTCGCCGAACTGACCGGCGTGCCGGTGATCCCCACGCTGATGGGCTGGGGCTCGATCCCGGACGACCACCCGCTGATGGCCGGCATGGTGGGCCTGCAGACCAGCCACCGCTACGGCAACGCGACCATGCTGGCCAGCGACTTCGTGCTCGGCATCGGCAACCGCTGGGCCAACCGACACACCGGCTCGGTCGAGACCTACACGAAGGGCCGCAAGTTCGTTCACGTGGACATCGAGCCCACGCAGATCGGCCGCGTCTTCATGCCCGACTACGGCATCGTCAGCGACGCGTGCGCGGCGCTGGAGCTCTTCGTGCAGGTGGCGCGCGAGCGCAAGGCCGCCGGCACGCTCAAGGACTACGCCGACTGGGCTTTCCGCTGCGCCGAGCGCAAGCGGCTGATGCACCGCAGGTCGCACTTCGAGCAGACGCCGATCAAGCCGCAGCGTGTCTACGAGGAGATGAACAAGGCCTTCCCGCGCGACACGATCTACGTCTCGACCATCGGCCTGAGCCAGATCGCCGCGGCGCAGTTCCTCAACATCCACGGCCCGCGCCAGTGGATCAACTGCGGCCAGGCCGGCCCGCTGGGCTGGACGATCCCCGCGGCGCTGGGCGTGGTGGCCGCCGACCCGACGCGCACCGTGGTGGGCGTCTCCGGCGACTACGACTTCCAGTTCCTCGTCGAGGAACTTGCGGTGGGCGCACAGTTCCGGCTGCCCTACGTGCAGGTGCTGGTGAACAACAGCTACCTGGGGCTGATCCGCCAGTCGCAGCGCGGCTTCGAGATGGACTACTGCGTGCAGCTGGCCTTCGAGAACCAGAACGTCGACGACCCCGCGCTGCAGGGCTACGGCGTCGACCACCAGAAGGTGGTGGAAGGCCTGGGCTGCAAGGCGCTGCGCGTGACCGACCCGGCGAAGATCGAAGGTGCTTTGCACGAGGCGCAGGCAATGGCGCAGCGCTTCCGCGTGCCGGTCGTGGTGGAATGCATCCTCGAGAAGGTGACCAACATCGCGATGGGCACCGAGATCGACAAGATCAACGAGTTCGAGGAGATCGACTGCCGCCACCCCGAGGGTCGCGAAGGCATGGTGGCCGCCGGCCTGCTCGACTGACCACCCACCGAGGACGACCCATGCCCCGCTTTGCCGCCAACCTGACGATGCTCTTCAACGAGGTGCCGTTCCTCGACCGCTTCGAGCGGGCGGCGGCGGCGGGCTTCGAGGCCGTCGAGTTCCTCTTCCCCTACGCGTTCCCCACCGCCGAGATCCAGGCCCGGCTGAAGGGCAACGGCCTGAAGCTGGTGCTGCACAACCTGCCCGCAGGCAACTGGGACGCAGGCGAACGTGGCATCGCCTGCCACCCCGACCGGGTGGAGGAGTTCCGTGCCGGCGTGGCCCGCGCCATCGAGGTCGGCACCGCGCTCGGCGCGCCGCAGCTCAACTGCCTGGCGGGCAAGGCGCCGGCCGGCGTGGAGGCGTCCCTGCAGCGGCGCACGCTGGTGGACAACCTGCGCTTCGCCTCGGCGGCGCTGAAGGAAGCGGGCCTGAAGCTGCTGGTCGAGCCGATCAACAGCTACGACATCCCGGGCTTCTGGCTCAACCGCACGGCGCAGGCGGCCGAGCTGCTGGACGAGGTGGGTTCCGACAACCTCTTCATCCAGTACGACATCTATCACGCGCAGCGCATGGAGGGCGAACTGGCCGCCACCATCACGAAGCACCTGCCGCGCATTGCCCACATGCAACTCGCCGACAACCCTGGCCGCAACGAGCCCGGCACCGGCGAGATCCACTGGGACTTCCTCTTCGCCCACATCGACCGGGTGGGCTACACGGGCTGGATCGGCTGCGAGTACAAGCCCGCCACCACCACCGAAGCGGGCCTGGGCTGGCTGCAGCGCGCCCGCGGCTGACGACTGATTCCAAGGAGACACTCTCGTGACCGACCAACCCCTGAAGATCGGCTTCGTCGGCCTGGGCATCATGGGCGCACCCATGTGCGGCCACCTCATCGCCGCCGGCCATCAGCTCTTCGTGAACACGCGCAGCAAGGTGCCCCCGGCCATCGCCGAGACCGGCGCCACGCAGTGCACCACCCCGCGCGGCGTGGCCGAGCGGGCCGACATCGTCTTCACGATGGTGCCCGACACCCCCGACGTCGAGGCCGTGCTCTTCGGCGAGCAGGGCATCGCCATGGGCCTGTCGCCCGGCAAGGTCGTGGTCGACATGAGCTCGATCAGCCCGATCGAGACCAAGGCCTTCGCGAAGAAGATCAACGCGCTGGGCTGTGACTACCTCGACGCACCGGTCTCCGGCGGCGAGGTGGGCGCCAAGGCGGCGTCGCTGACCATCATGGTCGGTGGCCCCGAGGCCGCCTTCGAACGCGTGCTGCCTCTCTTCCAGAAGATGGGCAAGAACATCACGCTGGTGGGCGGCAACGGCGACGGCCAGACCACCAAGGTGGCCAACCAGATCATCGTGGCGCTCAACATCGCCGCGGTGTCGGAAGCGCTGGTCTTCGCCAGCAAGGCCGGCGCCGACCCGGCCAAGGTGCGCCAGGCGCTGATGGGCGGCTTCGCGGCCAGCCGCATCCTCGAGGTGCACGGCGAGCGCATGATCAAGCGGACCTTCAACCCGGGCTTCCGCATCGGGCTGCACCAGAAGGACCTGAACCTGGCACTGGCCGGCGCGCGCGCCATCGGCGTGGCGCTGCCACAGACGGCCAACGCAGCCCAGCTGATGCAGGTGTGCGCCGCGCACGGCCTCAAGGACATGGATCATTCGGCGCTGGTGCAGGCGCTGGAGATCATGGCGGGCCATCCGGTGGCCGAGGGCTGAAGTCTCCTCGCCGGTTGCCAGCACAGGCGCGTCGCGGCGCGAGACCCCCGACAGGGGCTCATGCCGCGGCCGAAATCGCCCCTGTCGGGGGTCTCGCACCGCGAGGTCCACCTAAGGCGGCTCGCGCCCGATGCCACCGCCGTCTCTGCAACGGGCGCCGGGGCAAGCCGTCGCGCCCCCTTGCGCTGACGAGGAAAGCAGGGATCGAAGAGACCGCGAGCGAGCGCACTCATTTCACCGCAGATGGCTTCCGTCGCATGACACCGCGGTCTCCGCAATGGGCGTCGGGGGCAGGGTGCGGCGCCCCTGTGGGCCGCCGAGGAGCGCAGGGATCGAGGCCCGCGCGCGAACGCGCGCCCCAGGACTGACTTCGGGCGGGAGTGTCTGAGCGCAGCGACCGCAGGGAGCGCAGCGAGTTGCCCGCCCGGGCCTCGGGCCCGAGCACCGCAGGGGAGTCGGCGCGCAGCGCCGACCGGTCCAGCGGGGCGCCGCACCCTGTCCCCGACGCCCGCTGCCGCGCCGATGCCCGCAGCCCCCCTGCACAGCACAGCACGGCGCAAAGGCACGCCAGCGCCAATAATGGTCCGCAATGGAGCCACAGCATTCGATCCGCGCCACCTTCCGGCACCAAGCCTTCAAGGCGCTGATCAGCGGCGGCACCGTCTATTTCATCGGCAGCGCCATGCAGGGCATGGCGGCGGCGTGGCTGATGGTGGAGATCACCGGCTCGTCGTTCCTCGCGGCGCTGGTGCAGACGGCCGTGTTCCTGCCGATGTTCCTGCTCGCGCTGCCGGCCGGCGTGATGGCCGACACCACCGACCGCTACCGGCTGCTGCAACTGGCGCTGGCGGTGCAGGCGGCCATCGTCGGGCTGCTCGCGCTGCTGGTGCTGGGCGGCTGGGCCGGGCCGGTGGCGCTGCTCGGGCTCACCTTCATGGCCGGCTGCTGCACGGCGATGCTGTCGCCGGCGTGGAACTCGTCCATGGTCGACACCGTGCCGCGCGACGAGCTGCCACAGGCCATCACCGCGATCGGCATCAGCTACAACAGCGCCAGGGCCATCGGGCCGGCCGCCGCGGGCTGGGTATTCGCCGAACTGGGCAGCGGCTGGGTCTTCGCACTCGCCGTGGCGGGCGTGCTGGCGATGATGGAGTCGCTGCGCCGTCACCCGCCGCGCCCGCACCCGCCCTCGCGGCTGCCGGCCGAGCGCATGTGGGGGGGCATGCTCAGTGCGCTGCGCTTCGTGCGCCACAGCGAGACCGTGCTCGCGCAACTGGTGCGCACCTCGGCCTACAGCGCCGCGGGCTCGGCGCTGTGGGCGCTGCTGCCGGTGATCGGCCAGCGCCAGCTCGGGCTCGGCGCCACCGGCTTCGGCCTGCTGATGGGCTGCCTGGGCACGGGCGCGGTGCTGGCCGGACTGGTGATCGGACGCGTGCGGGCGCGCGTCGGCCTGGAGCCGCTGGTGGCCGGCGGTGCGGTCGTGTTCGGCGGCGCGATGATCGTCGCGGCGTTGTCGCACCAGCGACCGGTGGTGTACCTGGCGCTGGTGGGCGCCGGCGCAGCCTGGATGTCGGTCATGTCCACCTACAACACCGCCACGCAGACCAGCGTGCCGCCGTGGGTGCGCGCGCGTGCGGTGGCCATGCACACGCTCGCCGCGCTGGGCTCGTTCGCGCTCGGCTCGGCCTTCTGGGGTGCGGTCTCCGACATCGCGGGCCTGCCCTTCGCGCTGCTGATGGCCGCCGCGACGATGGCCGCGAGCATGCTGCTGGCGCGGCCCTTCCCGCTGCGCATGGGCGAGGTTCAAGACGTGACCCAGGCACCGCTGTCGCAGGACCTGTTCGTCAAGCACCCGCCCGACCCCGAGGCCGGACCGGTGGCGGTGGAAATCGCCTACCGCGTGCGCGCCGAGGCGGCCGAGGCCTTCCTCGAGGCGGTGAGCCAGCTGCGCGGCCCGCGGCGGCGCGACGGCGCGACCTTCTGGCGCGTCTACCGCGACCTCGACGACCCGGCGCGCTACGTCGAGCGCTTCATCGTCACCAGCTGGGCCGACTACCTGCACCAGCGCGCACGCGCCACGCTGGCCGACCAGCAGATCGAGGCCGGGCTGCACCAGTACCTGCTGCCCGGGGAGACCCCCCGGGTGCTGCACTTCATCGCCGAGCGCTGACCCCGGGCCCCTGCACCCGCAGGCGCGGCCCACGCCAGGGTCAGTGCGCCTCGTCCCAGTTCCGCCCCACCCCCACCTCGGCCAGCAGCGGCACCTTCAGCTGCGCCACGCCAGCCATCAGGCGCGGGATGGCTTCCTTCGCCCAGTCGATCTCGGCCTCGGGCACCTCGAGCACCAGTTCGTCGTGCACCTGCATCACCATGCGGCTGCCGCGACCCTCGTCGTCGAGGGCGCGCTGCACCGCCACCATCGCCAGCTTGATCAGGTCGGCCGCCGTGCCTTGCATCGGCGCGTTGATGGCCTGGCGCTCGGCGGCGCCACGGCGCGGGCCGTTGCCCGAGTTGATCTCTGGCAGCCACAGGCGCCGGCCGAACACGGTCTCCACGAAGCCCTTGTCCTTGGCGCTGGCGCGGGTCTCGTCCATGTAGCGCTTCACGCCCGCGAAGCGCGCGAAGTAGCGGTCGATGTAGTCCTTCGCCGCCTTCTGCTCGATGCCCAGGTTGCTGGCCAGCCCGAAGGCGCCCATGCCGTAGATGAGGCCGAAGTTGATCACCTTGGCATACCGGCGCTGCTCGGTCGAGACCTCGGCCACCGGCACGCCGAAGACCTCGCTGGCGGTGGCGCGGTGCACGTCGATGCCCTCGGCGAAGGCGCGCAGCAGGCCTTCGTCGCCGCTGATGTGCGCCATGATGCGCAGCTCGATCTGCGAGTAGTCGGCGCTGACGATCACGTGCCCCGGCGGCGCGAC
>JBILNT010000198.1:0-6229 GCA_044374875.1 Rubrivivax sp. | reverse complement strand
TGAAGATCGGCGCCTCGGGGTCCTTGTTGATCGCGACGATCACCTTGGAGTCCTTCATGCCGGCCAGGTGCTGGATCGCGCCACTGATGCCGCAGGCCACGTACAGCTGCGGCGCGACGATCTTGCCGGTCTGCCCGACCTGCCAGTCGTTCGGCGCATAGCCCGCGTCCACCGCGGCGCGGCTGGCCCCCAGCGCGGCGCCGAGCTTGTCGGCCAGCGGGGTCAGCACCTCGGCGAACTTCTCGCTCGAGCCCAGCGCACGCCCGCCCGAGACGATGATCTTGGCCGCGGTGAGCTCCGGCCGGTCGAGCTTGGCGATCTCGCTGCCCAGGAAGGCCGAGCGGCCGGCGTCGGCCACGGCCGCGATCGTCTCGACCGCGGCGCTGCCACCGCTGGCCGCCGCGGCGTCGAAGCCGGTGGTGCGCACGGTGACGACCTTGATCGCGTCGCTGCTCTGCACGGTGGCAATCGCGTTGCCGGCGTAGATCGGCCGCTCGAAGGTGTCGGGCGAGATCACCTTGCTGGCGTCGCTGATCTGCGCCACGTCCAGCAGCGCGGCCACGCGCGGGGCCACGTTCTTGCCGCCGGCGGTGGCCGGGAACAGGATGTGGCTGTAGTTCTTCGCGACGGCCAGCACCTGCGCGGCGAGGTTCTCGGCCAGGCCGTGCGCCAGGCTCGCGCCGTCGGCGTGCAGCACCTTGGCCACGCCGGAGATCTGCGCGGCTGCGGCCGCGGCACCCGCGGCGTCAGCTCCGGCCACCAGCACGTGGACGTCGCCGCCGCAGGCCTGCGCCGCGGTGACGGTGTTCAGGGTCGCGCCCTTGATCGACGCGTTGTCGTGTTCGGCAATGACGAGAACAGTCATCTTCTCTGGCTCCAATTCGTTACTCGGCGCTTGCCGGCCCAGCGGCCGCCGCGGATCCGGCTTTGCCGGGCCGCTGGCGGCGCCCCCTGGAGAGGGCTGAGCGGTGACGGGAGACAGTCCCTTCGGACTGTCTCTCGCCCGCGAAGGCCGCCAGGCCTGCATGTCTGGCGGCCGGAAGGCGCCAGCCGCTCCGGGGGTGGGTCAAATGACCTTGGCTTCGTTCTTGAGCTTTTCCACCAGGGTCGCCACGTCGGCGACCTTCACGCCCGCGCCGCGCTTGGGCGGCTCGCTGACCTTCAAGGTCTTGATGCGCGGCGTGACGTCCACGCCCAGGTCGGCCGGCTTGACGACGTCCAGCGTCTTCTTCTTGGCCTTCATGATGTTGGGCAGCGTGACGTAGCGCGGCTCGTTCAGGCGCAGGTCGGTGGTGACGATGGCCGGCAGCGTGAGCTCCAGCGTCTCCAGGCCGCCGTCGACCTCGCGCGTGACCTTCACCTTGCCGCCCTCGGCCTCGACCTTGCTGGCGAAGGTGGCCTGCGGCAGGCCCGCCAGCGCGGCGAGCATCTGCCCGGTCTGGTTGCAGTCGTCGTCGATGGCCTGCTTGCCCAGGATCACCAGGCCCGGCTGCTCCTTGTCGACCAGCGCCTTCAGGATCTTGGCCACGGCCAGCGGCTGCAGTTCGTCGGCGCACTCCACCAGGATGGCGCGGTCGGCGCCGATGGCCATCGCGGTGCGCAGCGTCTCCTGGCATTGCGTCACGCCGCACGAGACGGCGACGACCTCGGTGGCCACGCCCTTTTCCTTCAGGCGCACGGCTTCTTCCACCGCGATCTCGTCGAAGGGGTTCATCGACATCTTCACGTTCGCGATGTCCACCCCGCTGCCGTCGCTCTTGACGCGCACCTTGACGTTGTAGTCGACGACGCGCTTGACCGGTACCAGCACCTTCATGCCACGTTGCTCCTGTCCAATTGACGTTTACGTTAAGTGCAGATTCTAGGCGTCGTCCGTCCTGCCCCGGACACGAATCCGAGGAAATAGAACGGTCGTTCTATTTTGGATTTTAGCCGGCACGCGCCGCACGTTCGCCGCGATCGACGTCCACGCGCCGCAGCAGCACCAGGCCGACGACGAAGAAGATGCCCGTCGACAGGATGGCCACGCGATGATTGCCGGCGGTCGCCCAGGTGACGAGGCCATAGGTCAGCGGCCCGACGATGGCAGACAGGCGGACGGCGAACGTCCACAGTCCGTAGAACTCGCCGAGACGGTCGGCCGGCGCGAGAAGCCCGGCCAGCGCCCGCCCGGCCGACTGGCTCGAGCCCATGCACAGCCCGGCGACCACCGCTGCGGCCCAGAAGGGCCCGGGCGTGGTGGCGACCACGGCCAGCACCGTCATCACGATCCAGCCCCAGAGCGTGAGGGCCAGCGCGCGCCGGTGCCCCACACGGTCCTGGAAGTAGCCGAAGGCGAAGGCGCCGGCCGCCGACGCGATGTTGACGAGGAACACCAGCATCATGGTGTCGGTCTGCTTGAAGCCCAGCGCCTGCTCCGCATAGACCGCCGCCAGCGCCACCACCACCGCGATGCCGGCCTGGTAGGCCACGGCCGTGGCCAGCAGCCACGTGAAGTCACGGTAGCGCCTGGCCTCGCGCCAGGTCTGGGCCAGGCGCCGCAGCGCGGCGCCCAGGCCGGCGTCGGCGCCGGCCGACTGCTGCGGCACCGAGCGCTCACGCAGCAGCAGGAAGGTCGGCAACGCCGCCACGGCGTACACGCCCGCCGTGATCAGCATCGTCACCGGCACGAACTGGCTGGCGGGAATCCCCTGCCCCTGGGCCCACAGCACGTAGCCGAGCGAGAGCCCGAGGGTCAGCATGCCGCCGAAGTAGCCGAAGCTCCAGCCCCATCCCGAGACGCGGCCCAGCGCCTCGCGCTTCGAGAGTTCGGGCAGGAAGGCCGCGATCAGCGATTCGCCGTAGGCGAAGCAGAGGTTGGACACCACCACCGCCACCACCGCCAGCGCCAGGTCGCCCTCGCCGGCGCCGGCCAGCGCCGCGGTGGCCACCACGCAACCGGCCGTGGTCAGCGCCAGCAGCTTCTTCTTGGCGGCGCGCAGGTCTGCGAAGGCGCCTAGTGCAGGCATCGTCAGCATCACGATCGCGCTCGAGAGCGCCAGCGCAGCCGTCCAGGCCAGCGTGCCCCAGCTCGCCCCTTGCGCCACCACACCGACGAAGTAGGCGTTGAACACGGCCGTCAGCACGACCGTCGTGTAGCCCGAGTTGGCGAAGTCGTACATCGCCCATCCGAACACCTCGCGGCGGCGCACGCCGGGGTTGAGCGAGTCGGTGGCAAACAGCGGCATTTGGCGTCCCCGGGGGTGGCTGGCGGCGCGCCGGATGATGCCGCATTCGGCCCGCCGCCCGACTATGATTTCCCCGCCGCCCCATCAGGTGCGCGGCACGCGCGGGTGACGGAACTGGCAGACGTAGCGGGCTTAAAACCCGCCGCCGCAAGGCGTACGGGTTCGATCCCCGTCCCGCGCACCAAGACACCGTTCGCCAACATCCGCCAACGTTCGCCGCGCCAGCTTTTTCATAGGCAATTAGCGTGCGAAGTGTTCGCGGAGGTTCGCTGAAGTGTGCCAGCATCCGGGAACTTTGGGGGCATCTGATGGGGGCACCAAGGCGCCGTTTGGGGGCACAAATGATGCCCCCAACGCCCGCCGGCCGCCATGTTGCTGCGATTCAAGAACGGCGCCGCCGGCGCCGGTTCAGGTGATGCAACAACCGCCCACCATCACGCGACCCACTGACCTACATGCAAAAAATCGGTGCGGAAAGTGCGGAAGTGCGGAAAGCTAGCACTGGCGCGGGTTTCCAGCCGATGGCCTGTGCGGAATCGGGTGCGGAAAGTGCGGCGCTCAAGCTGCGGAAAGGATTAGGCCGAGTCCCCAAGATCACCCAAGAGAGTGCTCTTGATGCGGTAGACAGACACCTTTCCAGCGCCGGGGGGCGCGGCGCGCGATGCGAAGTGCGCGCCCTCGCGCTGGAGGTGCCCGCCGTCGCCCAGCAGCTTGAGTGCCGCTCGTTCGCTCACCCCTTTGCAGATCTCGCTTCGGAAGACATCGGGGAGCACGAACCACTGGGCGCCATCCTTGGTGGCTCTTACCCAACCCGCCCGATTTTGGGTCTTGTGCAAAGGCACGGCCTCGGCGGCGTCGCTTCGCCAGTCGGTGAATCTGGCTTCACCATGCGATGCAAACCACTGCCGAACCTGCCTCATGATCTGCTCATCCTCAGCTGCGCCGAGCCCAGCCGGCCGGGACCCGAGCCAAGCATTGAAGCAGCTCCGCGCCGACTCGGTCGCGGTGCCCTCGGGCCAGCCCGTCACACCCGCCGCGGTCGCCAGCTCGCCGGCCGCGGCCACCAGGGAGAAGCGCCGGCCCACTCGCTGCACTTGCCCGGCCGCCGTCTCGGGCACCAGCTCCGACTCGAGCTGATCCATGCGCTCGCGCAGGGTACGGGCGAGCCCTTCCGTGTGCGCGGTCAGCCATTCCAGCCACGCCCGGCCGGCGGTGCCATAGGTCGATTCGCCGGCCCGCGCTAGGTGCTGCGCCAAGGCGCCGCCGCTTTCGTGCCCGTGCAGCTCCTCGAAGACGCCGCAGCCCGCGCCAGCATCTGCCGGCAGGTCCACCATGCGCAGTTCCTGCCCGGCCCGCGTGCGCTTGCCCGCTTCGGCCATGTGGCCGGCCAGCCCCACCTCGCCGGCACTCAGAAACAGCAGCCGCCAGCTCAAGCGCGGCCTGGCCGCGCCGGTTCGCCCAGCGCGCTGCTTGCCCTGGCCATTCCCCAGCAGGTACGCACTCTCCCCGGCGATTCGCGGGTCCAACTGGGCCAGCTCATCAAGGACCAAGAGGCAGTCGGAGTGCGCCACCGCCAAGCCTTCAAGCCCATTTTCGGTTGCGCGCCAGCGATTCAAATAGCCAGACCCTCCCCACACAGAGGCCCCCACCCTGAGCAAGGTGGTTTTTCCGCAGCTGGAGTCACCGGCGAAGTGGAAGCCGCCGCCGTCGAGGCCCTGGGACCACGCCAGTAGCGGCGCCGCGAAGGCACAGCTCGCCGCGAAGGCCAGCCGGGAATTGCCCACGCACAGGGCCGCGATCCGCTCTTGCCACGCCGCGAGGGTGCCCCGTTGTGAGAAGGCGCCTTCGGTGCCAGTCTCGGACTGAAAACGGATGCGCTCGCCGCCATCGTCGCCCAGGGTCTCGTTGGGCAGCACATACGCCCGGCCGTGCCAGCCCACGCGGTCGACGATCCTCACCAACTCCGCCGGCTTGCTGGCTTGTAGGTAGGCGGTCAGCAAGGAACGACGCTTCGCGTCGGTCGGTGCCATGAAGCCACGGGCGAGGAGCTCTGATCGATAGCTCGAGCCGTCGCCGGCTAGCATGGCCAGGGGCATCAGCCAGCGCCTCGGCTTGCCAAAAGCCGAGAAGGCCAGCACCAGCGCGGCGCTGCCGTCGCTGGCGTCTCGGGCGAGCGCCTCCACCATGATCGGCGGGCAGATCTTGACCGGCCGACCGCCATCATCATCGGCGTCCCTGCCCGGCGGCGGCACGAACCACAGCCCGGTCTCGTCAACACGGAAACGGTGTGGCACCGCCCCGCCAGCGCGCTCCTTGCCCTTCCTCTTCGACTTGGTAGCTGGCTCTGCAACTGGCTCAGCGCCACCCGCCCCCACGAGGTCGAAACCCGCCTCTTCACTATCAGACATAAAACCGACTCCATCACTTGAAACTGGAGCTCAGCTATGCCAAACTACTTGTGACTCCCAAGTCACAGCAGCCGGCACGCTGCGCTGGACCCCCGGACCTTTTCGAAGGCCGGGGGTTTAGTTTTTGGCAGAGCAGGCTGCCTCGATCCGCGCCGCCAGCCCTGGTGGCAGCTGATGCCTGGCACTTTCAAGAATGTCGACGCCCCGCCCCAGGAAAAACTCCCGCGCCCCCACCAGATCCACCCTGGGCCTGTGCCCATGGCCGCGCAACACCCAACTCGCCGCGCCGATCTGGGCCAAGTATCTGATTCGCCTGTGGCTCAACGGCAAGACAGCGAGCGCGACTGTCAAAGAGACCTCGACTCGCCGCTTCATTGCCTCACCCCCTCGCCCCGGCTCTCCAAAACTCTGGCGAGCATCCAGGCCTTGACCTCATGCTCCAACCAGAGGGCGGCCCTCCCCACCTTCACAGGCCGGGGAAAGGTCCCCTCCCTCACCCAATGGAGCGAACTTAAGGCCCCGGCCCCCTGAGATGCGACTGTAAGTATTTGATATACTTACGTTTTTAGAGTTCATTTCACAATATGAACTCAA
>JBILNT010000036.1:0-22233 GCA_044374875.1 Rubrivivax sp. | reverse complement strand
TGGACCTGGTGGCCGGCGTCAGGAGCGTGGTCGTGCTGATGGAGCACGTGGCGCGGAAGAAGGACGGCGGCTTCGACCTCAAGATCCTGCCCCAGTGCTCGCTGCCGCTGACCGGCGTGGGCGTGGTCGACCGCATCATCACCGACCTGGCGGTGCTGGACGTCACGCCGCACGGCCTGAAGGTGGTGGAGATGGCGCCGGGCGTGACCCGCGACGAACTGCAGTCCAAGACCGGCGTGCCGCTGCAGTGAAGCGACTCGCGCGCCGCCTGGTCGCCACGGCGCTGGCCGCGGGGCTGGCGCTGTGGTTGGCCGGCTGCGCCGCGCCGACGGGCGCGCCGCCGACCGCGGCGCCGCTGATGCCCGAGGGCGCCAGCGGCTTCAGCGCCAAGGCCGGCACGCGGGCGGCGCGCCAGATGGTGGCCGCGGCCAACCCGCTGGCCGCACAAGCCGGGCTCGACGTGCTGCGCGCCGGCGGCACCGCGGTCGATGCCGCGGTGGCGGTGCAGATGGTGCTCACGCTCGTCGAGCCGCAGTCCAGCGGCATCGGCGGCGGCGCCTTCCTGCTGCACTGGGACGGCCGTGCCCTGCAGGCCTGGGACGGCCGAGAGACCGCTCCGGCGGCTGCCGACGAAAGCCTCTTCATCGGCGCCGACGGCAAGCCGTTGGCTTTCGACCAGGCCGTGGCGGGCGGACGCGCGGTGGGCGTGCCGGGTGCGGTGCGCATGCTCGAGGCCGCGCACCGCCGGCACGGCCGACTGCCCTGGGCGCGGCTGCTGGCGCCGGCGATCGAACTCTCCGAGCGCGGATTCGCCGTCAGCCCGCGCCTGCACGCGCTGCTCGCGGCCGACGCCGCGCTGCGGCGCGACCCGCTGGCCGCGGCGCTCTACTACCGCACCGACGGCACGCCCTGGCCGGTTGGCCACGTGCTGCGCAACCCGGCGCTGGCGCAGGTGCTGCGCGGCATCGCCGAACGGGGCAGCGCGGCGCTGCACGAAGGGCCGGTGGCGGCCGACATCGTGCGCCGCGTGCGCGCGCACCCGACGAACCCGGGGCGCCTGACCGAGGCCGATCTGGCCGGCTACACCCCGAAGCTGCGCCAGCCGATCTGCACCGACTGGCTGGCCGTCTGGCGCGTCTGTGGGTCCCCGCCGCCGTCGTCGGGCCACCTGGCGGTGATGCAGGTGCTGGGCCTGCTCGAGCGCAGCAGCGTGGTGCCGGCCGAGCCGCTGGGCGACGGCGTGCCGGGGCCGGCGTGGCTGCACGCCTACGCCGAGGCCTCGCGCCTGGCCTTTGCCGACCGTGCGGCCTTCGTCGCCGATCCCGATTTCGTCGCCCCGCCCGGCGGGCGCTGGACGACGCTGCTCGACGATGCCTACCTGCGCGAGCGGGCGGCACGCATCGGCCCGCAGCGCATGAAGGAGGCGCCCGCCGGCGAGCCCGGCGGCGTGCGGCTGGCGTTCGCGCCGCAGGGCGAGCAGCCGGAGCGCGGCACCAGCCACGTCAGCATCGTCGACGCCGACGGGCGGGCGCTGGCCATGACGACGACGATCGAGGCCGCTTTCGGGGCCCGGCTGATGAGCGACGGCGGCACCGGCCTGGCGGGCGGCTTCCTGCTCAACAACCAGCTCACCGACTTCTCCTTCACCGCCGCCGATGCGCAGGGTCGCCCGGTGGCCAACCGCGTGCAGCCGGGCAAGCGCCCGCGCTCGAGCATGAGCCCGACCCTGGTCTTCGAGCGTCACTCGGGACGACTGGCGATGACGCTGGGATCGCCCGGCGGCGCGATGATCATCCACTTCACGGCGCGCACCCTTCTGGGTACGCTGTCCTGGGGGATGACGCCGCAGGAGGCGGTGTCCAGCCCCAACTTCGGCTCTCTGGGCGGGCCGGTGGTGCTGGAGAAGGGCCGCTTCCCGGGCGCGACGCAGGAAGCGCTGCGCGGCCTCGGGCACGAGGTGCGCGAGGCCGAGTTGACCAGCGGGCTGCAGGCGATCCGGCGCGTGCCGGCCGGTGGCTGGCAAGGCGGCGCCGATCCGCGCCGCGAGGGCGTGGCGGTTGGCGACTGAAGGCCGCTGGCGACGCCTGCCCGGTGCGCGGTGGGTCGTCGTCTTCGCGCTGGGGTCGTGCCTGTCCTTCGCCCCGGTGCGGGCGCGGGAGGAGCCTGCCGGCGCGACACCGGCCGTGCGCGCCTTCGATACGACGGTGCTGCCGGGCGAACAGGCGCTGTCGGCACGCTGGACGCTGCCCGCCGGCCCGCCGCGCGGCCTCGCCCTGCTGCAGCACGGCTTCACGCGGCGCTGCGCGAACCTGGCCGGCACGATGCATCACTGGGCCCAGGCGGGACTGGCCGTGCTGTGCGTCGAGGTCTCGGGCGTGCCGGGGGCCGCGTGGCTGCCCGGTGAACTGGCCGACGCGCTGGCCGACGATCGCCTGGACCTGCCCACCGGCGAGCCGCTGCCGCGGCGCATCGTCGTGGCCGGTCACTCCGCCGGCGCGACCTTCGCGGCACGGGTCGGGGCCCGGCTGGCCGAGCGTGCCCCGGAGCGTCTGGCGGGGGCGGTGCTGCTCGACCCGGTGGCGGCCCCGGGGCTGACAGAGGCACTCGACGCCCTGTCCGCAGGCGGCGCCCGGCCCGTGCTGGCTGCGCTGGCCGAGCCCGGGCCCTGCAACGCCGAAGGCAGCGTCCTGTCCATCCTGCGTTCGCTGCGATTGCGGGGCTTGGACCGGGGAGCCACCGGCTTCGTCGGCGTGCATCTCGGGGTTCGAGCCACGCACCTCGATGCCGAGGGCGAGGACACGAGTTCGCTGGCGGTGCGGGTTTGCGGCCAGGGGTGGCCGCAGGCACCCCGTGTGCAGGCGCTGCGCGCGCTGGGGGCGCACTGGGCGCTGGAGATGCTCGGCGGTGCCTCCGACCCCGGGGCGGGCGCGCCCGCTCGGGCGCGGGACGCCCCGATGACGCCGACGCAGGTCCGGGCGATCGAGTAGCCTGCCGACGCCCCGCCGCGGGCCTCGGCGCCGGGCGGCCAGCGACCGGGCCTCAGCGGGCCTCAGCGCCGAGCGGCCAGCGCCCGCGCGGCCTCCTGCACCAGCGCCGGGCCCTTGTAGATCAGCCCGGTGTAGACCTGCACCAGGTCGGCGCCGGCCTCGATCTTGGCGACCGCGTCGGCACCGCTCATGACGCCGCCCACGCCGACGATCGGGTAGCCGGGGCCCAGCGCGGCGCGCAGCAGGCGTATCACGCGGTTGCTCGGCTCGAACACCGGCCGGCCCGAGAGCCCGCCCGTCTCCTCGGCGTGCGGCAGGCCCTTGACCGCATCGCGGCCGATGGTGGTGTTGGTGGCGATCACGCCGTCGATGCCGTTGCCGCGCAGCGTCTGCGCGATGACGGCGACCTGCGCCTCGTCGAGGTCGGGCGCGATCTTGACGAACAGCGGCACGCGGCGGCCGTGCTCGCGCTCGAGAGATTCGCGGCGGCGCTGCAGTGCCCCGAGCAGCGCGTCCAGCGCCTCGTCGCTCTGCAGGGCGCGCAGGTTCTTGGTGTTCGGGCTCGAGATGTTGACCGTCACGTAGTCGGCGTGCGGGTACACGCCGGCCAGCCCGGCGAGGTAGTCGTCGGCGGCGTTCTCGATCGGCGTGGCGGCGTTCTTGCCGATGTTCAGGCCCAGCACCCCGCCCGAGGCGCGGAAGCTGCGCGCGCGCCGCACGTTGGCGACGAAGGACTCCAGGCCCTCGTTGTTGAAGCCCAGGCGGTTGATCAGCGCGTCGGCCTGGAGCAGGCGGAACATGCGCGGCTTGGGGTTGCCGCTCTGCCCCTTGGGCGTGACGGTGCCGACCTCGATGAAGCCGAAGCCCATGGCGCCCAGGCCGTCGATGCAGCGGCCGTTCTTGTCCAGGCCGGCGGCCAGCCCGATGCGGTTCGGGAAGCGCAGCCCGGCCACGATGACCGGGTCTTCGACGCGCGGCTGCCGCCACAGGCACATCGCCGGCGTGTTCTGCAGCCGGGCGATCGATTCGAGCGTGAGGTCGTGCGCGGCCTCGGGGTCGAGGCCGAAGAGGAAGGGGCGGGCCAGGCCGTAGGGAACGAGCGACATGGGCAAGGATTGTCCCCCAGCAGCCCGTCGATAATGGCCGCATGACGCAGGACGAATTGAAGGCGCTTGTCGGTCGCGCCGCCCTCGAACACGTGCCCGATGGCGCGATCGTGGGCGTGGGCACCGGCTCGACCGTCAACCACTTCATCGACGCGCTGGCGACCGTGAAGCACCGCATCCGCGGTGCCGTCTCCAGCTCCGAGGCCAGCAGCGAGCGGCTGCGCCGCCACGGCATCGAGGTGCTGGCCACCGAGGCCGTCGAGCGCGTGCCCGTCTACATCGACGGCGCCGACGAGATCGACCACCGCGGCTGCATGATCAAGGGCGGCGGTGCCGCGCTCACGCGCGAGAAGATCGTCGCCGACCTCGCCGAGCGTTTCGTCTGCATCGCCGACGAGTCCAAGCTGGTGGCCACGCTCGGCAAGTACCCGCTGCCGGTCGAGGTGATCGCGATGGCCGCGCCCCAGGTGGCTCGTCGCTTCGCCGAGCAGGGTGGCATCGCGACGCTGCGCCCGGGCGTGCTGACCGACAACGGCCACCCCATCCTCGACGTGCGCGGCCTCGTGATCGCCGACCCGTCGGCGCTCGAGGCCGAGATCAACCAGTGGCCGGGCGTGGTCACGGTCGGCATCTTCGCCCGCCACCGTGCGTCGGCCTGCCTGCTGGGCACGTCTTCGGGCGTGCGTACGCTGGTGTTCTAATCGACCCCACTCCACCTGAGGACCTGCCGTGGCCAAACCCAATTACGCCTTCGAGAAGCGCCAGAAGGAACTCGCGAAGAAGAAGAAGAAGGAAGAGAAGGAGAACCTGAAGGCGCAGCGCAAGGCGTCGGGCGGGCACGGCCCGGACGACGCCGCCGAGGCGCCCGAGGCGGCTGCCGGCGCCCCCGGCACTGGCGAAGGAGCCTCCCAGCCCGGTCAGGGCTGAGAACCTGTGAACCACCCACGCCCTCCAGGAGGCGGCCGGTTCATTCACGGGTTCTGAAGGCCCGCGCGACGCGAGCGGCGCACCTGCCAGCGCAGCGGATCGACGGCCGATGCCAGATCGCGCTCCACGGGCCACGGCGTACCCGTCGCCTGCGCGGCCACCAGAGCGCCGGCCAGCGGCGCCAGCGTGATGCCGCGCCCACCCAGCGCCGTCAGCACGAACAGGCCAGGCAGGCGGCCCCGTTGCGAAGGCTGCGTCAGCGGCCGGCCGCCCGTGGCGTCGGCAGCCGCGGCCAGCGCACCGACGACGGGCAGGCGGTCGGCGCTCTGCAGCCGCCAGCCGACCCGGCCGAACCAGCGTGAGCGGTCCTGCGGCGGCACGAGCCCGGTGATCCGCTCGAGCCGGGCGAAGTTGCGCAGGTGGTCGGCGTCGCGCAGCTGGGCGTGCGGGTCGCCCGGATCCTCGGTGGCGCCGCACAGCAGCCCGCCGCCCAGCGAAGGTGGCAGCGCCAGCGCGTAGCCGCCGCCGGCCACCGGCAGGTGCAGTGCCTCCGGCGGGCCGTGCCAGCCGCTGACCTGGCCGCGGTTCGGCGACAGTGGCCACGGGGCCTCCTCCTCCTGCGGTTCCAGCCAGCGCGCCGCCAGCCGGGGCGCATCGGCCGCGTTGGCCAGCACCAGCAGCGGCGCCTCCGCCAGGGTGCGGCCCGCATCGTCGAGCACGCGCCAGCCGTCCGCGGTGCGCTCCACGCTGGCCGCCGCCGCGCCGCCTTCGAAGCGCACGCCCGGCGTTGCCAGCCAGTGCGTCACCAGCGCAGCCGGCGCCACCCAACCGGCGTCGCGGTACAGCCAGGCCGGGGAGGGCAGCGGCCGGCCGGCGAGCGCCGACGCCGCTGCGTCATCCAGCGGCTCGGCATAAGCGGCCGGCAGGCCGAGGCGGGACGCCAGTTCGCGCATCGCCGCGATGGGCGCGCTGTCCAGCCGCAGCAGGCCGTCGACCGCACCGGCCACGGCACCCGCGGCGACGGCCGGCCGCAGGGCCCGGGCCGCCGCCAGCGCCGCCGCGCGGAACCAGCGCGCGTGGGCGCCGTCGTCGGGGTGCAGCGTGCCGTGGAACAGGCCTGCCGGGTTTCCCGAGGTCTCGCCGGCCGGCGCGGCGTGGCGCTCCAGCACGCGCACTGCCAGCCCCAGACGGGCGAGCTGCATCGCCGCCGCCGCGCCCGCCAGTCCGGCGCCGACGACGACGGCCTCGCGCGCCCACGGCACGGCCGCGCCCAGCCAGGCGGGGGGCGGCGGCACGAATCGCGGGGCGAAGCGGCCGACGGTGATCTCGCGCTTGCCGCCGATGCCGGGCGCGGCGGAGAGTTCGAAGCCGACCCGCGCGAGCCCGTCGCGCACCGCGCGGGCGACGCTCCAGGTCGCCACCGAGGCGCCCGGCGCGGCGTGGCGGGCCAGCTGCTCCATGAGCTGCGGCGTCCACATCTCCGGGTTGCGCGCCGGGGCGAAGCCGTCGAGGAAGAAGGCGTCGGCGCGGCACTCCAGGGCCGGCAGCAGCTCGCAGGCGTCGCCGAAGCCCAGCAGCAGGCGCACGCGGCCGCCTTCGAACTCGAGCGGGTGCAGGTTGGGCGTGAGTGCGGGCCACGCGTCGACCAGCTCGCGCGCGAGCTCGGGCAGTTCGCTGCCGACGTGGGCACGCCGCAGGTCGTCGACACAGGGCGGATGGCGGTCGACCGCGACGAAGAACAGCCGCTCGCAGCGCGCGGGGTCGTGCCGCCAGGCGTCCCAGGTGGCGAGGAAGTTGTGGCCCAGGCCGAAGCCGGTCTCGAGGACGACGAAGCGCTCGCGGCCCGCCCAGCGCCCTGGCAGCCGGTTGCCGCCCAGGAACACATGCCGCGCCTGGGCCAGGGCCCCGATGCGGGCGTGGTAAACGTCGCCGAAGTCGGGTGCGTGCGGCAGCCCGCCGTCGAATGCGATGCGCGCGGGAACGACGGGCCGGGTCTTCACGTCGGCGTCGCGCCCGCGGCGCGCTCGCCCAGCCAGCGCAGCAGCGGCTCGCGGACGGCGGCGAGGCTGCGGTAGGCGAGCACCGCGTCGCTCATCGAGGCCACTGCGTCGTGCAGGCGCGCCGCGCGCCGCGGGGTGCTGATGGCGGCGGCCAGCGGCGCCAGCGCGACCTGGATCGTGAACACGGCCTGGCCGTGCGCCGGCAGTGGGATGAAGGTCTGCCGCTCGGTGCGCCACCAGCCGCGCTCGACCGGCGTGTCGTGCCAGCGCCGCGGGTCGACGCGCGCGGGGTGGGCGTGCAGGCGGGGATGGTCGGTGACGTTCCAGACGAAGCGCTCCCAGCGCTCCTCGCCGGTGACGAGCTTCGTGAGCGCGGTTGCGGCCCGCACGACCAGCGCGCTGTCGGCCACCGGTGCGTGCACGCCGGCGAACGGGTGGCCGACCTTCTCCTCGGGCGCCCAGTGCGAGGGCAGGCACACCGCCAGCCAGGGGATCGAGGTGTCCGCGGCATCGACGACGGCGAAGTCCTCCTCGAAGGCCAGCGCCAGCAGCCCGGCGAGACGCCACGCGGGCGCCAGGCCCTGCAGGCAGCGCAGCGGCTCGTCGCCCAGCCCGAAGCGGCCGGTGCCCAGGCGCTCGAGGCGGCCGTCACGGGTGGCGGCCACGCCCAGCACGGGTGCCGACGCGCGCTCGCCGTCCCACTGCAGCACGCCGGGGTGCTCGTGCGCCGCCTGCACCGCCAGCGCGTGCAGTGCCGGCGCGGCGTCGAAACCCGGGCGCTGCAGCAGCGCCTGCGAGGGGAAGGCCGAGAGCACGGCCAGCTTCTCGCGCATGTGGCGCGAGCCGGGGCGGGCTGGCGTGAGCTGCAGGGCCGCGGGATCCAGGCGCCGCAGGCCCGGCTGCATGCGGAAAGGCGCGCTCACGGCGGCGTCGAAATCGAAGCTCATCGTCGTCGTCGGCATCGGGAGGGCAGGCCGCCGGTCGACCGGCACCAAGAAAGACAAAGGGCACCCGTGCAGGGTGCCCTTCTCGCCGAGGCGCCCGCGCGGGGGCCCATGGTGCCGCAGTTTCGCGAAAGCCGCGCTGCGGCGGCGCGGGTCAGACCCGCTTGCGGTACTCGTGCGTGCGGGTGTCGATCTCGACCTTGTCGCCGCTCTCGACGAACAGCGGCACCGAGATCTCGAAGCCGGTGCCCACCAGGCGCGCGGGCTTCATCACCTTGCCCGAGGTGTCGCCCTTGACGGCAGGCTCGGTCTCGATCTCGCGCACGACGGTGGTGGGCATCTCCACCGAGATCGCCTTGCCGTCGTAGAAGGTCACCTCGACGGGCATGCCGTCTTCCAGGTACTGGATGGCGTCGCCCATGTTCTCGGCCTCGACCTCGTACTGGTTGTACTCGGTGTCCATGAACACGTACATCGGGTCGGCGAAGTAGGAGTAGGTGCACTCCTTCTTGTCGAGGATGATCTGGTCCATCTTGTCGTCGGCCTTGAAGACGACTTCGGCGCCTGCCCCGTTGAGCAGGTTCTTCATCTTCATGCGCACGGTGGCGGCACCGCGGCCGCCGCGGCTGTATTCGGTCTTGAGCACGACCATCGGGTCCTTGCCCTGCATGATGACGTTGCCGGCGCGGATTTCCTGAGCGAGTTTCATGGCGGGTTCCGTGGGGTGGCTGCGGTGGGTGCACGCGCCGGGCTTCGTGCAGCTGGCTGCAAGCTGCTGCAACGGGCCCGTGGCGCCCCTGCGGGGCCGGTGCGGCGCTGCGCCGCGTGCTGTGGTGGTGGGGCTGCGGGTCGGTTCCTGAGCCCCTGGTCGAGAAAACCCTCGATTCTAGCCTGCGTGTGCAGCGTCGTGGGGCGGCCGCCCGGCGTGCAGCTCGCCGACGAAGGCCAGCAGCGCCGTCGTCAGGTCGGTGCGCGCGGCCAGCTCGTCGCGCCAGGCCCGGCAGCCGGTGGTCCAGGCGGCCTCGTCGGGCAGGGCCGCCGGCATGGCCCCCAGGCTGTTCCACCCGCGCATCAGCGCCGTCACGCCGCTGACGGCTGCTGCGGGCAGGCAGCGGCCGAGCCGCGCGAGGAAGGCCTCGAGCTTGGCGGCGTGCGCCATGTCGTGCTGCGGGTAGATCTGCCAGACGAAGGGCCGCGCCGCCCACATGGCACGCACGAAGGAGTCCTCGCCGCGCACGAGGTTGAGGTCGCAGCTCCAGAGCAGGCGGTCGAAGTCCGGCTGGGTCAGCCAGGGCACGGCCTGGATGCGCAGGCCGGCCGGCATTGCCAGCCCCGCCAGCTGTCGCGTGGCGGCGCCAGGCGTGGCCAGCAGCAGCGTCGGCCGGTCCGCCAGCAGCTTCAGCAAGGCCGGCAGGGCCGGGTTGTCGTAGCAGAACAGGCAGGCCAGGCGCTCGCCCGGCTGCGGTGCGATGCCGTGCGCGGCCAGCCAGGGCTTGCGTTCGAACGCGGCGTGCGCCGCCAGCAGGTCGGGCTCGCGCAGCAGGCCGCCGGTGCGCCCGCTGAAGCCCGGGAAGAAGAAGTGCTTGACCAGCCCCTGCCCGGGCCCGGACATCTGCGGCGAGGGCAGGGCGTGCGCGCGCTCGACCCAGTCCTCGGCGCTCAGGTATTCGAGGTTGATCCAGGCCGGCGGTGCCGCCATCGCCGCCATCGCCGTGACGAAGGCGTGCGGGGGGTCGCAGCCGAAGGCCTCGACGACGACCTCGCCCGGCGCCCGCGGCGGCGTGGCATCGGTCCAGTGCAGCACCTCGACGCCGGCCGCGCCGCCCGGCGCCATCCAGGCCAGCGGCGAAGGGTCGTCGATCCACAGCCGCACCTGCTCGCCGCGCGCGGCGAGGTCGGCCGCGAAGCGCCAGCCCACCCCGGCATCCCCGTGGTTGTCGATCACGCGGCAGAAGACGTCCCAGCGCATCGGCCGATTATCGAAGCCGGCACAATCCGCCACCGATGAGCGAGACCCCGCCCGCCGATCACCCCGCAGACGATGCCGCGCCCGCCGCGACGTCCCCCGCTGCCGCGGCCGATCGCGAGCGCCTGCTCGCCGAGGTGGCGGCGCTGCCGGGGCTGCCAGGCGTCTACCGCTACTTCGACGCCCAGGGCGGGGTGCTCTACGTCGGCAAGGCGCGCAACCTGAGGAAGCGGGTCGGCAGCTACTTCCACAAGGACCACGGCGGCACGCGCATCGGCCACATGGTCTCGCGCATCGCGCGGCTCGAGACCACGGTGGTGCGCACCGAGGCCGAGGCCCTGCTGCTCGAGAACAACCTCATCAAGACGCTCAACCCGCGGTTCAACATCCTGTTCCGCGACGACAAGAGCTACCCCTACCTGAAGATCACCGGCACGCGCGCAGGCGCCGAGGCGCTTGCGGCCAGCGCGACGCAGCGCTTCCCGCGCGTGGCCTACTACCGCGGCGCCGTCGACCGTCGCCACCGCTACTTCGGCCCCTACCCGAACGCCTGGGCAGTCAAGGAGTCGATCCAGCTGATCCAGAAGGTGTTCCGCCTGCGAACCTGCGAGGACACCGTCTTCGCGCACCGCTCGCGGCCCTGCCTGCTCTACCAGATCCGCCGCTGCTCCGGGCCCTGCGTGGGCCTGGTGGGCGCGGCCGACTACGCGCGCGACGTCGCCGACGCCGAGCGCTTCCTGCTCGGCCACACCGAGGAGGTGATCGGCGACCTGCAGGCGCAGATGATGGTGCACGCCGAGGCCTTCGAGTACGAGAAGGCGGCCGAGGTGCGCGACCGCATCGGCGCGCTCTCGCGCGTGCTGCAGCAGCAGTCGGTCGAGGCCAGCAGCCTTTCGGGCGCCGAGAAGGACGTCGACATCCTCGCCGTGAAGGTGGCCGGCGGCCGCGCCTGCGTGAACCTGGCGATGGTGCGCGGCAGCCGCCACCTCGGTGACCGCGCCTACTTCCCTGCCCACGTCGACGACGGCGCCGCGCTCAGCGCCGACGAGGCCGAGGAACGCGCCGGGGGGACCAGCAGCCCCGAGATCGCGGTGCTCGAGGCCTTCGTCGCCCAGCACTACATCGGACAGCCGGTGCCACCGCAGCTCGTGGTCAGCCACCCGGTGGATGCGAGCCTGCTCGACGCGCTTTCGGAAGCGTCGGGCGTGCGCGTGCGCGCCACCCACCAGCCGCGCGAGCAGCGCCGCATCTGGCTCGAGATGGCCGCCAAGGGCGCCGAGCTGGCGCTGGCGCGGCTGCTGGCCGAGGAAGGCTCGCAGAAGGAGCGCACGCGCGCCCTGGTCGATGCGCTGGACCTGGACGTCGCCGACCCCGACACGCTGCGCATCGAGTGCTTCGACATCAGCCACACCGCCGGCGAGGCCACGCAGGCCTCGTGCGTGGTCTACGAGCAGCACGCGATGCAGAGCGGGCAGTACCGCCGTTACAACATCGAGGGCATCACCCCCGGCGACGACTACGCCGCGATGCGACAGGTGCTGACGCGCCGCTACGCCAAGCTGGCCGAGGCGGTGGCCGCCGGTGCCGCCGAGCCGGCGGCCGACGACGCCGCGTCGCGCGGCACGCGGGCCGGCCGCGCGCGCCTGCCCGACATCGTGCTGGTCGACGGCGGCAAGGGCCAGGTCTCGATGGCACGCGAGGTGTTCGAGGAACTCGGGCTGGACCTCGGTCTCATCGTCGGCGTCGAGAAGGGCGAGGGCCGCAAGGTCGGCCTCGAGGAACTGGTGTTCGCCGACGGCCGCCCAAAGGTGTGGCTGGGCCACGACTCGGCCGCGCTGATGCTGGTGGCGCAGATCCGCGACGAGGCGCATCGCTTCGCCATCACCGGCATGCGCGCCAAGCGCGCCAGCGTACGCACCTCGGCCAGCCGGCTCGAGGACATTCCGGGTGTCGGGCCGCGCAAGCGCGCCCGTCTGCTGCAGCGCTTCGGCGGCGTGCGCGGCGTGGCCGCGGCGGCTGTCGACGACCTCGCCAGCGTGGAAGGCATATCGCGAGAACTCGCGGAGGAGATCTATCGTGCCCTGCACTGAACGAAGCGCCCCCCGGCGCCTGCACCTGCTGGCCGCCGCGGCGGCGGCCGCCCTGCTCGCCGGCTGCGCCGGCCCCGGTCCGCGTGCGCCCGCCGCTGCGGCGGCGCCGGTGGCCACCACATCGCCCGCCACCGCCGGTGCGCCGCGGCCGGCCGCGCCCGGTCCTGCCGCGGCGGCCTCGCCGGTGGCGCTCGCGGCGCCGGTCGCCGCCCGCAGCTGGGACGAGTTCAAGCTGCAGGCGGCGCGCCGGATGATGGCGGCCAACCCGCACATGACCTACACCGGGCCGGTGCCCGACCCGCTGCTGGCCATCCCGGTGCTCGAGATCGAGCTCGAGCGCGATGGCAGCGTGCGCCGCATCGATGTGATGCGCTGGCCCAGCCAGGCCCGCGACACCACGCAGATGGCCATCGAGGCCGTGCGCCGCGCGGCGCCCTACGGCGACATGTCGCGCCTGCCGCGGCCCTGGAAGTTCGCCGAGGTGTTCCTCTTCGACGACGATCGCCGCTTCAAGCCGCGCACGCTCGACACCGATTGAGAGCCCGCGAGCCCGCACGCGGCCGGCTCATCCACGGGCTCGGTCGCGCCGGCGCCGCGCTCCTGCACAATCACCGCATGTTCTTCACGGTCCCCACGCTGCTGACCTGGGCGCGCATCGTCGCGATCCCCCTCATCATCGGCGTGTTCTACCTGCCGCTCGAGGCGCCCACGCGCAACCTGGTCGCGACGGTGATGTTCGTCGTCTTCGCGCTCACCGACTGGCTCGACGGCTGGCTGGCACGCCGGCTGAACCAGACCTCGTCGTTCGGCGCCTTCCTCGACCCGGTGGCCGACAAGTTCCTGGTCTGCGCCTCGCTGCTCGTGCTGGTGCACCTCGAGCGCGCCGACGTCTTCGTCGCGCTGATCATCATCGGCCGCGAGATCGCGATCTCGGCGCTGCGCGAGTGGATGGCGCAGATCGGCGCCTCGCGCAGCGTGGCCGTGCACATGATCGGCAAGCTCAAGACCACCGTGCAGATGGTGGCCATCCCGTTCCTGCTCTTCGACGGTGCGCTGTTCGGCGTGATCGACACGCGCATCTGGGGCACCGTGCTGATCTGGATCGCCGCCGGCCTGACCGTCTGGTCGATGATCTACTACCTGCGCAAGGCCCTGCCCGAGATCCGCGCCAAGGCGCGATGAGCGGCGACGCCGGGGGCTTTCAGGCCCGCGCGCTGCTGGCGATGCCGGCCGTGTTCGTGCTCATCTGGAGCACCGGCTTCGTCGTCGCGCGCTTCGGCATGCCGCATGCGCCGCCGATGACCTTCCTGGCCTGGCGCTTCGCGCTTTCTGTCGCGTTCTTCTGCCTGTGGGTGGCGCTGGTGCGCGCGCCCTGGCCGCGCGGGCGCTCGCAGTGGCTGCACCTGGCGGTCACCGGCGTGCTGCTGCATGCCGGCTACCTGGGCGGCGTCTGGGCCGCCGTGCGGCTGGGCATCGGGGCTGGCACGGTCGCGCTCATCGTCGGGCTGCAGCCCGTGCTCACGGCGCTGTGGGTCAGCGCGGGCGGGCCGGCGCATCGGGTCGGCCCCCGCCATTGGGCCGGCCTGCTGCTGGGCCTGACCGGCCTGCTGCTCGTCGTCTGGCCGCGCCTCGGGGCCGGCGAGGTGCGCGCCGACAACCTCGCGCTGGCCGTCGGCGCGCTGCTGGCCATCACCGCGGGCACGCTCTACCAGAAGCGCTTCGTCGGCCCGGCCGACGTGCGCACCGCCAGCGTCGTGCAACTCGGTGCCGCGTTCCTCGTCACCCTGCCGCTCGCGCTGCTCGAGACGGCGCCGGTCGACCTGCACCCGGAACTGCTCGGCGCGATGGCGTGGTCGGTGCTGGTGCTGACCGCGGGTGGCAGCTCGCTGCTGTACCTGCTGATCCAGCGCGGTGCGGCCACCCGCGTGACCAGTCTCATGTATCTGGTGCCGCCGTGCACCTCGCTGCTGGCGTGGTGGCTGTTCGACGAGAGCCTCGGGCCCGGTGTGCTGGCCGGCCTGGCGCTGTCGGCGTTGGGGGTCGGGCTGGTGATCCGCGAGCCCCGCCGCGGCTGATTCTGGGCATAGAATCGCCGTCCGCTTTGCGTGGCGATGGCGTTGCGCACGCAGCATCGCCACGACGTCGCTGCTTCGCGCAGCGAGCCTTCGCCGTTGCCCG
The DNA here is from genome assembly GCA_044374875.1 of Rubrivivax sp. Taxonomy (GTDB): domain Bacteria; phylum Pseudomonadota; class Gammaproteobacteria; order Burkholderiales; family Burkholderiaceae_C; genus Rubrivivax. Next base: position 8,035 of record JBILNT010000036.1, on the reverse strand, counting down.
CACCGAACACAGACACACCCACACGAGAGAGGGTATCCACGTGAACAAGACGGATCTGATCGAACACATCGCCAAGCAGGCCGACATCTCGAAGGCCGCCGCGGGCCGCGCCCTCGAGGCGCTGATCGGCGGCGTGAAGACCACCCTGAAGAAGAACGGCAGCGTGACGATCACCGGCTTCGGCACCTTCGCCGTCACCAAGCGCGCTGCCCGCACCGGCCGCAACCCGCGCACCGGTGCCGCCATCAAGATCAAGGCCGCCAAGGTGCCGAAGTTCCGCCCGGGCAAGGCCCTGAAGGACGCGCTCTGACGCCGTGCACCCCGGGTGCTTAGCTCAGCCGGTAGAGCGGCGCCCTTACAAGGCGTAGGTCGGCGGTTCGAACCCGTCAGCACCCACCACTTTCCACTGCTCGCCCCGGGGGCGGCGAGGCCGCCCGCACAGCAGGCCCTGGTCTAGAATCCCGCCCCGTCGCGCACGGGAAACGGCACGGGCCCAGGCACCCTGCCGCTTCCGCATCAAGAAGGCGAACCTCGGTTCGCCTTTTTTCCAGGCGCCGCGCACCGCCGCCCGTTCTTCTCTTCGCCGCCCGCAGCCCTCTCGCGCCGGCCGGGGTTTCCAAGCATGTTCGACTTCGTTCGCAATCACACGCGCCTGATGCTCGGCCTCCTGGTGCTGCTGATCATCCCGTCGTTCGTGTTCTTCGGCATCGAGGGCTATTCGCGCTTCAACGATGCCAGTGCGCAGCCGGTGGCGGTGGTGGGCGGGCAGAAGATCTCGCGTGCCGAGTGGGATGCCGCCCACCAGCGTGCCGTCGAGCGCATGCGCCAGCAGATGCCCGGTGTGGACGTCGCCATGCTCGACACCCCCGAGATGAAGCGCGAGACCCTGGACGCCATGGTGCGCGAGCGCGTGCTGCTCGCAGCCGCTGCCGACATGCACCTCGCCCCGGGCGACGCGCGCCTGCAGCGTCTGTTCGTGTCGGATCCGCGCTTCGCCGGCCTGCGCAACCCCGATGGCACCGTCAACCGCGACCTGCTCGCGGCGCAGGGCATGAGCTCGGAGATGTTCGCAGCCCAGCTCCGCCAGGAGTTCGCGATGCAGCAGGTGATCGCCGGCATGGCGCAGACCGGCTTCGCGCCGGCGGGCGTGGCCTCTGCCTCGCTCGACGCCATGCTGCAGCGGCGCGAGATCCAGTTCCAGCGCTTCGACCCCGCCGCCTACCGTTCCCGCCTGGCGCCCACCGACGCCGACCTCGAGGCCTACTACAAGGCCAACGAATCGCAGTTCCGGGCGCCCGAGCAGGCGCGCATCGAGTACGTGGTGCTGGACATCGCCACGCTGACCCGTGACGTCGTCGTGCCCGAGGAAGACCTGCGCAAGTACTACGACGAGAACGCCGCGCGCTACACCGCCGCCGAAGAGCGCCGGGCCAGCCACGTCCTCATCACCGCCGACAAGTCGGCGCCGGCCGCCGAGCGCCAGAAGGCCAGGGCGCGTGCCGAGGAACTGCTTGCCCAGGTGCGGGCCAAGCCGGAGAGCTTCGCCGAGGTCGCGAAGAAGAACTCGCAGGACCCCGGATCGGCCGAGCGCGGCGGCGATCTCGACTTCTTCGGCCGCGGCGCGATGGTCAAGCCCTTCGAGGATGCCGTCTTCGCGATGAAGCCGGGCGAGATCAGCAACGTCGTCGAGTCCGACTTCGGCTACCACGTCATCCGCCTGACGGCCGTGCGCGGCGGGCAGAAGAAGCCCTTCGACCAGGTGCGTGGCGAGATCGAGGCCGAGGTCCGCAAGTCGCTGGCGCAGCGCCGCTGGGCCGAGGCTGCCGAGCAGTTCACCAACACCGTCTACGAGCAGTCCGACAGCCTGCAGCCGGTGATCGACAAGTTCAAGCTCGAGAAGAAGACCACCACCGTCCAGCGCACGCCGGCCCCTGGTGCCGCCGGTGCGCTGGCGTCGGCCAAGCTGCTGTCGGCCGTGTTCGGCAACGACGCGGTGAACAACAAGCGCAACACCGACGCCGTCGAGATCGGCCCGAACCAGCTGGCCTCGGCACGCGTGGTCGAGCACACGCCGGCGCGCGTCATGGCGCTGGCCGACGTGCGTGAGAAGGTGAGGGAGCGCACCCTCGCGCTGCAGGCGGCCGCGCTGGCGCGCCGCGATGGCGAGGTGCGCGTCGAGCAGTTGCGCAAGTCGCCTGCCGAGGCGCTGCCGGTCACCCTCATGGTGTCGCGCCCGCAGTCGCAGGGCCTGCCGCGGCCGCTGCTCGACGCCGCGCTGCGGGCTGATCCGGCCAAGCTGCCTGTCGTCACCGGCGTCGACCTCGGCGACCAGGGCTACGTGGTGCTGAAGGTGACGAAGATCGAGGGCCGCGAGGCCGTGCCCGGCAGCGACGACGTGCTGCGTGGCCAGTATGCGCAGGCCTGGACCGGCGCCGAGGTGCAGGCCTACCTCGAGGCGCTGAAGAAGCGCTACAAGGTCGAGATCAAGACCCAGGCCATCGCCGCCGCTGCGGGCGCCGCGTCCGCGGCGGGCAGCTGAGACCTCGCGGGCGGGCTATAATCTGGCCTTTCTCCGGTGGCTGTAGCTCAGTTGGTAGAGTCCCAGATTGTGATTCTGGTTGTCGTGGGTTCGAGTCCCATCAGCCACCCCAGGTAACACCGGACAACGTTCGGCCAGCGGCCCCTCATCGCAAGGTGAGGGGCCGTTGTCCTTGGTGCTCGACTCAGGGCGAATGATCTGGCTTGGCGTTGTGGTCGACAAGTCGAAACGAAGGCATCCTGGAGGGGCTTTCGCATTCAGCCCGGGCGGGTTGGCCTTGCGAGACCTTGCTCGATGCCGCCGAGGCGCTCTTCATCGACAGCACCATGGGGCACGCGTACCTGAGCGCCCTGCCGCGCGGCGAGACCATGATCCTCGGCTGCGCGACGGTCAAGTACCCGCAAGCGACAGCCATCCGGCCGGCTGAGCTCGCGGCCTGCCGCGCGGGCCTGGCCGAGGTTTTGCAGCAGCCGGCCTTGGCCGGGACGCAGCGCTGTTCGCACACGCGCACCTTGATGCAGAGCGCCCTGGGCGCGGCAACTCGGTGTGGCGCCTGTCGTCTTCTTGCCATGGTCAAGCCGTGCTGTGCGGACTAAAACGCGCTTCAGCACAGGAGACCTCCCAGTGATCAAGGCCCACCCGTTCGACTTTCCCTACGATGGCCCGCTCCTACCGGCACGGACGGCCGTGCTTGCCATTGACCTGCAGGTCGACTTTCTGTCCGGTGACGGCTACTTCGCACGAAAGGGCTACGACCCGGCGCCGCTGCGCGCGGTGATCGCGCCCATCAAGCGGCTGACCGATGCGGCGCGCGAGGCGGGCTGCCTCGTCATCTGGACTCGTCAAGGCTACCGGGCCGATCTGGCTGATGCCAACGAGTACGACCACTGGCGTGCCCGCCGCGCCGGCATCGACATGAAGCGGGGCGACCCCGGCTCGCTGCTGCGCGGCAGCCCTGGCTACCAGATCGTCCCGGAGCTCACCCCGCCGTCGCAGGACGTGATCGTCGACAAGACCGCCAACGGAGCCTTCTACCAGACCGACCTCGAGCTGGTGCTGAGGGCACGCGGCATCACGCACCTGATCTTCTGTGGCTGCACGACCGACGTCTGCGTGCACACCACGCTGCGAGAGGCCGTCGATCGCAAGTACCAGTGCCTGCTGGTGCAGGATGCCTGTGCCAGCGCCGACGCCTACGCGCACGCCGCGGCGCTGCACATGGTCACGGTGGAGGACGGGATCTTCGGTGTCGTGTCGACGCTGGAGGACGTGCTCCGCGGCCTTGCGGCGTGCCGAGCAGGCGACCGCTGATGCAGCGCAGCACCGAGCCGATGCAGGGGCTCGCCAGCCCAGGAAGCCTGTACAGCCGCAGGCAGGCCTTTACCGTGGTCACGGCGATGGTGCTGGTCACGCTCGGCCTGAACCTGGCGACGCTGCCGATGAACCTGATGGTGGACCCGATCCGCAAGACCCTGGGCATCAGCGACGTGCAGATCAGCCTGCTGCTCGGTGCCGTCGGGGCGGTGCCGTTCGTCGTGATGAGCCTCGTAGGCGGCTGGCTCACCGACCGGATGTCCAGACGTTTGCTGCTGATCGCGGCCATTGCCACGTGGACCCTGGGCGCGGTGCTGTGCGCGATGGCCCGCAGCTACGAGACCATCCTGGCCGGTCGCGTGCTGATCCACGTCGGCGCCGGCCTGAAGATGCCGGTGGCGATGACCTGGATCAACGATGCGTTCCCGCCTCAGCAGCGCGGCCGGGCCGTGGGGGCGTTCTTCGTCATTCTCGGCACGGCGCCTTCGCTGTGCGTCGCGCTGTCCGGCATGGCGCAGCGCGCGGCCGAGGGCGGCGCCTTTGCCACCTTGTCGGCCGTCGTCGGCCCCGAGCCCTGGCGTGCGGCGACACTGGTGCTGGCGGCCCCGGGCCTCCTGAGCCTGCTTGCGGTCCTGGGTCTTCCGGACCGGCGCGGCGCCCAGGCCTCTGAGGCCGAAGGCGCCGGCGTGACGAAGACTGCGGCGCTGCCCCTGGGCCTGCTGATCACCCTGGCCACCGCGGCGGCCCTGATCATCATGGTCGACGGCGCCAACCTGGCCTGGATGGCGACGGTGTTCAAACGCGACTACGGCTATGACGTGCAGCAGGCCGGGTTCACCTTCGGCCTGGTGACGCTGCTGGCAGGCAGCCTGGGGCCGCTGATCGGAGGCTGGCTGGCCGATACGCTGTATCGCCGCCACGGTGCGGTGGGGCGGGTCTGGCTTGCCGCCGCCGCCTGCCTGTGCTGCGTGCCGCTTCTGGCGGTGTACGTGGTGAAGGCCCCAGTCTGGCTGACGCTCGCGCTGACGCTCAACGGGATCTGCACCATGGCCGCCCTGGCAACCACCTACGTCAACGCGCAGGCCCTTCTGCCCGACCGCCTGCGCGGGCTGGGCACGGGGATGATCTCCGCCGCCACGGCGATAGTGGGCTCCGCGGGTCCGACCTTGGTGGCACTGTCCGCGGAGCATCTGCTGACCGGGCCGATGGCGCTGGCCCGGTCGATCGCGCTGGTGGGGGCTTGCGGCAGCCTGCTGGCGGGGTGGATCCTGGTCGCAGGCGCCCTGCGGTTGCACCGTTCAACTGCCGGAGCGCACGGCAGCGCCTGAGGGCCAAGAGGCGAGCGGGGTCAACCCGCCGTCAAGGTGCGCAGGAAGCGGTCGAACAACTGCGCCTGAGAGTGAACGCCCATCTTGGCGTAGATGTTGCGTTTGTGATTGGTCACCGTGCCTTCCTCGACGTCCAGGACGCTGGCGATGGACTTGGCTGAGTGGCCCTTGAGCATCAGCTCGATGATGGCGGTCTCCCGTGGAGTGATCTCGCCAGGCTGCATCAGGCGGATCTGCTCGCGCAGTTCGAAGCCTGCCCGCGGCAGCGGCACTGCGCCGCGCTGGGCGTCGCGCCAGGCGCAGTGCCGCTCGACGAAGGCGCTAACGAGAGGCTCGACATCAGCAAATCGCGAGCACTCCTCCAGGTCGAAGGCTCGCAGGGGGGGCCTCGCGTTCCACGAACACATGCACGCACGAGCCTGAAGGCAGCGGCACCACGAATCGCATCTCGTCGACCACGCCCGTGGCCTGGTAGTGACGCAGGAAGTACTCGGATTGCCGGAAGTCCTCCGGTGCGATGTCGTCCATGCGCACCAGACCGGCCCGGCCATCGCCCCCCGCACGCCAGAACGGGTCCAGCAAGTACAGGCCACCGCAGTACTGCGCCATGTGCGACAGCATGTAGTTGTGCTCGTAGTTGCAGTCGACCAGTGCGGGCTGGCGATCAGGCGCGAACTCGAAGACGATGAAGTTGCTCACGGGGGCCAGCGCACCCAGGAAGCGGTGCAACTCTCTGAAGGCATCAGCGTGCTGATACGCACGCAACAGATGCGCCGAATGAGTCGACAGCCAGGCAAGCGGGCGATCCACGGGTTCGGGGGTGACGACAGTGGTGCGCATGGCTCTTGCGACTGTATGACAGCCGCGAAGCTGGCCTGCTCGTGAGGGCGCGTCAGCGTCCTTGAGGGCCGGTCAGGGTTGGGCGAGGGCCTGGCGCAGCCGCACCAGGTGTCCCTCGATCACCGCCTGGGTCGCCGAGACGTAGCCATCGCGCAAGGCCCGCGTTGCCGGCCAGTCCATGTCGGGCTGCGGCAGGTCCAGCCAGAACAGGTTCAGCTCCAGCAGGCAGCCCGCGGGCACCGGCTGCAGGCGCCAGTCGACAAAGGCAGTCGTCGCCGCCTCGGCCAGGGTCTCCAGCCGCAGCACCAGCCGGCGATGCGGCTGCAGGTGCAGGATCTCCTCCAGCCGCATGTGCAGGCTGCCGTCGTCTGCGCGACTGGTGAAGTGCGCCCTCTCGCCCGCGGCCCCCTGCACGCCATCGATGACAGCCTTGCCGGCGAAGCCCGGCATCCAGGCGGTACGGTCCAGCAGCAGGGCCCACACCTGCGCGCACGACGCGTTCAGCTCGGCGCTCGCCACATTGAAGGCACCGAAGTTGCGCGCGCCCAGGCTGGGCGGAAGTACCGAAGCGGGCGGTGCAGGCGTCATCGCGAAGCGTCCTTCATCGCGGCCATCCATCGCCCGATCTGCCCGTGCAGCACCGGCAAGGGATAGCCGCCATTGACCAGCAAGGCGTCGTGGAAGCCCCGTACGTCGAAGGCTGCGCCCAGGCCTTCATGGGCGTCCTGGCGCAGGCGCTCGATGCCGATGTGGCCCAGTTCGTAGGCCAGCGCCTGCGCGGGAATGTCGGTGCCGTACCGCAGCAATTCGCTGTCGATCACCGACGGGCTCTCGATGGTGCGGGACTGCATGAACTCCCGCGCCTTCTCCAGGGTCCAGCCCAGCGCGTTCAGGCCGGTGTCGACCACCAGCCGCGCGGCCATGAAGCTCTGCATCTGGGCGTGGCCGTAGAGATCGAATCCGGTGATGGCGCGCATCTCGCAGGCCAGCCCGGAGGCGTAGACAGCCCACCCCTCGATGGTGGCCGTGGAGAAGAGGAACCTCTGCAGCGGGTGCACCACGGGCGCCTGGTCCTGCAGGGACACCTGCAGGTGGTGCCCGGGCAGCAGCTCGTGGCAGATCAGGTCAGCCGCGCCGATCAGCGAGCGGCTGCCCGGGTCGGACCCGTTGTAGCGGTAGCGCCCCACGGGGTCGGCAGGGGTGGCGCGCTGGAAGTAGCCGAAGGTCATGCCCGCTTCCATCGCGGGGTCGGCCCTCGTGACGGCCCAGGGAGTGGTGGGCAGGCGTCCGAACCACTGGGGCAGCAAGGGCTCCACGCGCTGCACGTGGGCGACAAAGCGGGCCTCGATGTCGGCGGGGGTGGCGGCCCTCCAGCGCGAATCGGTCTGCACGAACCGGTCGAAGTCGTCGGTCGACATGCCGGGCATCAGCTGCCCGCGCAGCGCGGCCTTCTCGCTGTGAAGTCGGTCCAGGGCGTCCAGGCCGATTCGGTGGATCGCCTGCGGATCGAGGGCGCTGTCGGTGTGGCGGCGCGCGAGGTGCCGGTAGCAGGCCTCGCCATCCAGGTACTGGTGCAGTCCCACGCCCGCCGGGGCGCGCCTGGCGCAGTCCTCACCCAACAGGTCCAGCAACTGCCGCAGGGGCGGCAGCAGGTCCCCCTGCACGGCGGCGGCCAGCGCATCGAGCAGGCGGTGGCGCGTGGCGGGTACCAGCAGCGCCAGGCGCGACTCGTCCGGGGTCGCCACCACCGGAACGGAGCGGATCACGCTTTGCAGCACCGCGCGTGCGGCCGGCAGGGCGGGGGCCGACGGGTGGATCCCCTGCGCCTGCTGCCGGGCGGTGTGCGCAAGCATCTCCCTGGCCAGCCGCGCGTAGTCACGCACCAGGGCGACGTAGGCCTCGGCCTCGGCCGCAGTCGACAAGGGGTGAGCACTCAGCGCCTGCTGGGCCTCGGCATGCAGGTCGCCGCCCGTGTAGGGCGCGACCACGAAGTCCAGGTGCCGAAAGGCCGCGC
>JBILNT010000197.1:0-6255 GCA_044374875.1 Rubrivivax sp. | reverse complement strand
TGCCGCCAGAGATGCTCAGCGTGGTCACCGGCGACCCGCGCGAGATCGCCGACGAGCTGATCACGAACCCGGCCGTCGACCTGGTCACCTTCACCGGCGGTGTGGCGATCGGCAAGTACATCGCCGGCAAGGCGGGTTACCGCCGTATGGTGCTCGAACTCGGCGGCAACGACCCGATCGTGGTCATGGACGATGCCGACATCGACGAGGCGTCCAGCCTCGCGGTGCAGGGCTCGTACAAGAACTCCGGCCAGCGCTGCACGGCCGTCAAGCGCATGCTGGTGCACGAGAAGGTGGCCGCCGCGTTCACCGAGGCGGTGGTCGAGAAGACCCGCGCCTGGCGCCATGGCGACCCGAGCGACAAGGCCAACGAGATGGGCACCGTGATCGACGAGGCCGCGGCGCGCCTGTTCGAGGAGCGGGTCGACGAGGCCGTGGCACAGGGCGCACGGCTGCTGGCCGGGCACCGCCGCGACGGCGCGCTGTACGCCCCGACCGTGATCGACCGCGTGCGGCCCGAGATGACGGTGGTGCGCGAGGAGACCTTCGGCCCGGTCTCGCCAATCATCACCTTCGGCTCGGTCGACGAGGCCATCGCCATCGTCAACGGCACGGCCTACGGGCTGTCGTCGTCGGTGTGCACGCAGCGCCTGGACGTGATCACGCGCTTCGTCGAGGAGCTCCACGTCGGCACGGTCAACGTGCGCGAAGTTCCCGGATACCGACTGGAACTGACGCCATTCGGAGGCATCAAGGACTCCGGGCTGGGCTACAAGGAAGGCGTGCAGGAAGCGATGAAGAGCTTCACCAACACCAAGACCTACTCCCTGCCCTGGAACTGACGTGCCATTGCGCAGGCTGCCGCTGAACCACGCCTGCCCGCCGTCGGGCGGCGGGCGGTGCGGGAGTGCGCCGGGATGATCCACCTGCTGAACCTGCTGGCGGCCATCGCGCTGCTGGTCTGGGGCACCTACCAGGTGCGCACCGGCATGCTGCGCGTGTTTGGCGAGAACCTGCGCCACGTCCTGGCGCGCAGCTTCGGCAACCGCGCGACGGCCATGCTCGCAGGCCTGGGCGTCACCAGCCTGGTGCAGAGCAGCACCGCCACCTGCCTGATCGTCGCCAGCTTCGTCGGCAAGGGTCTCGTCACCACCGCGGCGGGCCTGGCGGTGATGCTGGGGGCCGACGTCGGCACCGCGCTGATGGCGGTGGTGTTCTCGTTCGACCTGTCGTGGCTGTCGCCGCTGCTGATCTTCACCGGCGTGGTGATGTTCATCGCCCGCAAGGACACCAGCACCGGCCGCATCGGCCGGGTGCTGATCGGCCTGGGCCTGATCACGCTGGCGCTGCAGCTCATCGTCGGCGCGACGAAGCCGCTGACCGAGTCCCCCGCGGTGCGCGCGCTGCTGGCGGCGCTGCCCAACGAGGTGCTGCTGGACATCGTGGTCGGTGCGGTGCTGACGGTGTTGTCCTACTCCAGCCTGGCCATCGTGCTGCTGACGGCCACGCTGGCTTCGCAGGGGCTGGTGCCGGCCACCGTGGCGCTCGGACTCGTGCTCGGTGCCAACCTGGGCAGCGGCATCCTGGCGATGATCGCCACCGGCGGTGACTCGCCGCAGACGCGCCGCCTGCCGTTCGGCAACTTCGTCTTCAAGCTCGCCGGCGTGATTGCCGCCGTTCCCTTCCTCGGGCTGCTGCACGTGCAACTGCAGCAGTGGGTGCCCGAGGTGCACGTGCAGGTGGTGAGTTTCCACCTCGCGTTCAACGTCGTGCTGGCCTTGCTGTTCATCGGCTTCACCGGCGTGGTGGCGCGCTTGGCCGAGCGCGCCCTGCCCGACCCCGCCCCGGTGCACCTGCACGGCCGCACCAGCCACCTCGACCCGGTGGCACTGTCAACCCCGTCGCTGGCGATCAGCTGCGCCGCGCGCGAGGCGCTGCACCAGGCCGACGTCGTCGAGGGGATGCTGCGCGGCGTGCTGCCGGTGCTGCGCGACAACGACCTCACGTTGGCCGAGCAGCTGCGCGAGCGCGACGACGAGGTCGACCGCCTCTACAGCGCGATCAAGTTCTACCTGACGCAGATCTCCCGCGAGGCGCTGTCCGAGCGCGAGGGCCGACGCTGGACCGACATCGTCAGCTTCACGATCAACATGGAGCAGATCGGCGACGGCATCGAGCGCGTGCTGATCGACATCGAGGACAAGAAGATCCGCAAGGCGCGCCGCTTCTCCGAGGCCGGCATGGCCGAGATCTGCCACCTGCACGAGCGGCTGCTGGCCAACCTGCGGCTGGGCATGAGCGTGTTCCTCGACGGCCACGTGCGCGACGCCCAGCGCCTGCTCGAGGAGAAGGCGCGCTTCCGCGACCTGGAGCACGCCTACGCGGCCAACCACATCGCGCGGCTGCAGGACAACACCGCCGAGAGCATCGAGACCAGCTCGCTGCACCTGGACCTGCTGTCCGAGTTGAAGCGCATCAACTCGCACATCTGCTCCATCGCCTACCCCATCCTCGAGAGCAAGGGCGCGCTGGCCGCCACGCGGCTGCGCCAGAGCCAGCTCACCGAGTTCGACGAGGTGCCGCGCACCTGAGCGCCCTTTCACCCAGCCCGCCACGCCCATGCTGTCCATCGACGAGATCGAGATCCTCTTCCTGAGCCGCGGCCACGAGCAGTACGCGGGCGAGCCCGTGACCCAGCTGCAGCACGCGCTGCAGAGCGCGCACCTGGCCGAGCAGGAAGGCGCCGACGACGAACTCGTCACCGCGGCGCTGCTGCACGACCTCGGCCACCTGGTGCAGGACCTCGGCGAGACGCCGACGCTGCGCGGCGTCGACGACCTGCACCAGTACGTCGCCCTGCCCTTCCTGCGCGGCCTGTTCCCCGACCGCGTGCTCGGCGCGATACAGGGCCACGTCGACGCCAAGCGCTGGCTGTGCGCGGCGCGCGAGGGCTACCACGCATCGCTGTCGGCCGACTCGCAGCGCAGCCTGGTGCTGCAGGGCGGCGTGTTCAGCGCCGAGGAAGCCGCCGCCTGGATCGCCAGGCCCGGCGCCGAGGAGGCCGTGCGGCTGAGGCTGTGGGACGACCTGGCCAAGAGCGCCGACATGGTGACGCCGCCGCTGGCGCACTACATCGAACGCGCGAGGCGCTGCGCAACGTGCTCGAGCTGACCTGGCCGGTCGTCGCGGCCGTGCTGGTCGGGGCGCTGCTGCACGCCGGCTGGAACGCGCTGGTCAAGGCCGGCGGCGACAAGGCGCTGGACACCGCGCTGGTGCACTTCATGGGCGCACTGGTGGCGCTGCCGCTGCTGGCATGGACGGGGCTGCCGCGCCCCGAGGCGCTGCCCTTCATCGCCGCCTCGCTGGTCATCCACGTCGGCTATTACGTGGCACTGGCGGGTGCCTACCAGCACGGCGAGCTGGGACTCACCTACCCCATCATGCGCGGCTTCGCCCCGCTGCTGGTGGCGCTGGGCAGCGCCAGCTTCATCGGCGAGGCCCCGAGTGCCGCCGACTGGATCGGCATCGTCGGCATCACGGTCGGCGTGGCGCTGGTCGGTCTGGCGCATCCGGGCGAGGCACTGCACCACGGCAAGGCGCTGGCCTACGCTTTCGCCAACGCCGCGATCATCGCCGTCTACACCGTCGTCGATGGTCTGGGCGTGCGCACCGAGGTGGCATCCGGCGGCGAGGCGCTGCGCTACGTGATGCTGCTGTTCGTGCTCGACGGCATCCCCTACCCGCTGCTGCTCTGGCTGCGGCGCGGCCGCGCGGGGCGCGCGCAGGTCATCGCCTACGCACGCGTGCGCTGGCGCGTGGCCGCGCTGGGCGGCTGCGCGTCGATAGGCTCCTACGCCATCGCGCTGTGGGCGATGACCAAGGCCCCGGTGGCCAGCGTCGCCGCGCTGCGCGAGACCTCGGTGCTGTTCGCCGCGCTGCTGGGCACCTGGCTGCTGAAGGAGGCCTTCGGCCTGCAGCGCGCGCTGGGCACGCTGGTGATCGTCGGCGGGGTGATGGCGCTGCGGCTGGGCTGAAGCACGCCGGCCTTGCGGCATCATCCGCTGGCCCGTCCATGCTCCGGCGCACGTCAAGGGCGTGGTCGCCTCGGAGCACGCACGTGGCGCCGCGCGACGGCTGATGTGGGCTCGCTGCGGCCTCGCCGCCGCGCTCCGGCAAGCCTCTCGCCCAAACTGCTGCACCTTGACGCAAGGTTCGCGCTGAAGTCCTGCAAGACCGCCACCTCGCCAGCGAATGGAGGCGGATTGGCACCGGCACCAACAAGTGCGGCCTTCCGTTCGGACAGGGCGGTAGTGCATTTGTTAAAAGAAGAGTATTTTATTTTTAACGCTCATGGTGCACACTCAACCATGCCCAGTCGACGCACGAGCGCGGCAACCGGCCGCAAGGCCGCACCTGTCGCGAAGAGGCCCCGCACTCCACCGCAGCAGGCAGCAGCAGCGCCGCGGGCACCCAGCATTGCGCAGGAGATTGGCCGTCGCATCACCGCGGCCAGCGAAGCCAACCCGGGGCAAGTGCACACGCCTTTCGACTTCCTCGACCTCGGTTCGCCCCACAGCGTGGGCATGGCGCTGACGCGACTGGTTCGAGGGGGAGCCTTGCGTCGACTGGCTCGTGGCCTCTATGACGTGCCCCGCACGCATCCCCTGCTCGGTGAACTGCAACCCAGCACCGACGAGATCGTGCAGGCGCTGTCGCGCCGCGACGGTTCTGTGGTGCAACCGGCGCAGGCCACGGCGGCCAACCTGCTGAGTCTGTCCGAGCAGGTGCCCGTGCGTGTCGTCTACGAAACCGACGGCCCCAGCCGCACGCTGAAGGTTGGCTCGCAGACGATTCAACTCAAGCATCGGCCGCCACGCCAGGTGCGTGCCGCAAGCCCAATGAGCCACCTCGTCTTTGCCGCCCTGCGCAGCGTCGGCAAGGCCAACATCGACGAGGCACGCATCGCGCATCTGCGACAGACGCTGTCGGCGAAAGACCGCGCCGCTTTGTTGAAGGACCTGCCGCTGGCCCCGGCCTGGATGCACCCTTACCTTCGCTTCATCGCAGCACCACCGCAGCGTCCTGATCCCTCCGTGCAGCCCGCCAAGCGGCGCAAGCTCGCCGCCTGACCCTGCGGCATGATGGGACCCTTCGCCAAGCTGCCACCCGCAGAGCGCGCGCTGGTCGTCAATGAAGTCGCCGGCCGCCTGGGCCTTGCTCCGTTGATCGTCGAGAAGGACTTCTGGGTCTGCTGGACGCTCGCTCGCATCTTCGAGGTTGAGGTCGTCGCGCCGCACGTCGTGTTCAAGGGCGGCACGTCGCTTTCGAAGGTGTTTGGCGCGATCGAGCGCTTCTCCGAAGACATCGACCTCGCCGTCTCGCCGCGGGCGCTCGGCTTCGAGGTCGCGGAACTCGATGAGGCGCCGTCAGCCAGTCAGCGTCGTAAGCGCGTGCAGGCGCTTGCAGCTGAGTGCGAGCGATGCGTCTTCAGTCGCTTCCGGCCAGCGCTCGAAGCCGCCATCGCGGCCAGACTCGGTGTGCCGCACCAGCCGGGCACATGGCTGCGCTACGAAATTGATGCACTGGCCGGCACACCGAACCTCCTGTTCACCTACCCATCCGCCCTTGCGCAGGCTGGCGGCTACATCGCCAAGCAGGTGAAGCTGGAGTTCGGCGCGTTGACCGACCAGCAGCCCACGGCAACGCACGGCATCACGGCACTGCTGGTACAGACGCCTGGAGTCGATCTGGCGAGCGCCTACGACGATCTGCAGGCGAGCGTGGTGGCACTGGAGATCACCCGCACGTTCTGGGAGAAGGCGACAATCCTGCATGCCGAGCATCACCGCCCACCGGAGCTGCCGATCCGCGATCGCTTCGCGCGCCACTACGCCGACTTCGAAGCCTTGTGGCGTCACCCGAGCCGTGCCCATGCTCTCGCTCGCCTCGATCTGCTCGAAGACGTGGTGCGCCACAAGAGCCGCTTCTTCGCCTCGGCCTGGACCCACTACGAGACCGCCAGGCCGGGCACGTTCAGGCTCGTGCCGCCACCGTCGCGCCACGCCGACCTGGCGCGCGACTATGCGACGATGGCCCCGATGTTCATGGGCTCGCCGGTCGGGTTCGATGTCCTGTTGCAGCGCCTGCGAGCCGCTGAGCAGCAGCTCAACGATGGGAGCCTGCGTCGTCTCGCCTGATCCCTTCGATGCGGGGATACACGCAGAGGTACTGCCTGTAGACCTGAAGAGAAATCTC
>JBILNT010000035.1:0-22290 GCA_044374875.1 Rubrivivax sp. | reverse complement strand
CTCGTACAGGCGGCTGCGCAGCATGGCCCAGGCCTCATCGCGGTTGCGGTGCTGAGAGCGGTCGTTCTGGCACTGCACGACGATGTTGGTGGGCAGGTGCGTGATGCGCACCGCCGAGTCGGTCTTGTTGATGTGCTGGCCGCCGGCGCCGCTGGCGCGGAAGGTGTCGATGCGGAGTTCGGCGGGGTTGATGGTGATCTCCTCGGCCTCGTCGGGCTCGGGCATCACCGCGACGGTGCACGCGCTGGTGTGGATGCGGCCCTGGCTCTCGGTGGCCGGCACGCGCTGCACGCGGTGGCCGCCCGACTCGAAGCGCAGCCGGCCGTAGGCCCCGTCGCCCTCGACGCGCAGCACCAGTTCCTTGTAGCCGCCGAGCTCGCTCGGGCTCTCGCTCATCACCTCCACGCGCCAGCCCTGGCGCTCGCAGTGGCGCAGGTACATCCTCGCCAGGTCGCCAGCGAACAGTGCGGACTCGTCGCCGCCGGTGCCGGCACGGATCTCGAGGAAGGCGTTGCGCGCGTCGTCGGGGTCCCTGGGGATCAGCGCGGCCTGAAGCGCGGCGTCCAGGCGCTGCAGGTCGGCCTCGGCGTCGGCCGCCTCGTCGCGCGCCATCGCGGCCATTTCGGCGTTCTGGTGCGGGTCGGCGAGCATCTCGCGTGCCGCGGCGAGGTCGTGCTCGCGCTGCTGGTAGCGCCGCCAGGTGCCGACGACATCGGCCGCCTCGGCCTGCTCGCGCGAGAGTTCGCGCCAGCGTTTCGGGTCGGCAGCCACGGCCGGGTCGGCCAGCGTCGCGTCGAGCTCGGCCAGCCGCAAGGCGAGGCGTTCGAACTGTTGGCGCAGGGATTCGTTCATGCAAGGAGGCGACGACACCTGTCGCCCGGGCGCGACCGCGCCTGCGGACGACCGGCGCGGGGTGTCAGCTAGCGGCCTTCGCCGCCCGGGGTGCGGCTGCTCTGGCGCAGGAACAGGCGCGAGACGGTGGCCGCGAGGTGCTCGCGCTCGTCGCCTTCGGCCGTGTGCAGCTCGGCCAGCGTGCCGTGCAGCAGCTTGTGGGTCAGGCCGCGCGCCAGGGCTTCCATCACCGCGTCTGCCGGCTCGCCGCGGGCCAGCATCTTGCGGGCACGCGCGATCTCCAGCGAACTCCAGTCCTCGGCCTGGCGGTTGAGCGCCTGGATCAGCGGCACCGCGGCGCGCTGGTCGAGCCAGTGCGCGAAACTCTGCACGCCGGCGTCGATGATGGCTTCGGCCTGCTCGACCGCCGCCTGCCGGCGCTCGCCGGCCGTCTGCACGATGGAGGAGAGGTCGTCGACGGTGTAGAGGTAGACGTCGGAGAGTTGCCCGACCTCGGGTTCGATGTCGCGCGGCACCGCCAGGTCGACCATGAAGAGGGGCCGGTGGCGGCGCTGCTTGAGCGCCCGCTCGACCGCGCCCAGGCCGATGATCGGCAGCGTGCTGGCGGTGCACGAGACGATGGCGTCGTACTCGTGCAGGCGCTGTGGCAGGTCGGCCAGGCGCAGCGCCTGGGCGCCGAAGCGGCCGGCGAGCTTCTCGCCGCGCTCGAGCGTGCGGTTGGCCACCGCCATGCCCTTGGGCGTGCGTGCGGCGAAATGCGTGGCGACGAGTTCGATCATCTCGCCGGCGCCGACGAACAGCACGTTGATCTGCCGCAGATCCTCGAAGAGCTGCGAGGCCAGCCGCACGGCGGCGGCGGCCATGCTGATCGAGTGCGAGCCGATCTCGGTGGAGGTTCGCACCTCCTTGGCCACCGAGAACGAGCGCTGGAACAGCTGGTGCAGGGTGGTGCCCAGGGTGCCGGCCTCGTCAGCCTGGCGCACTGCCTGCTTCATCTGGCCGAGGATCTGCGGCTCGCCCAGGACCATGGAGTCCAGGCCGGCTGCCACGCGGAAGGCGTGGCGCGCGGCGTCGCGGTGCTCCATCAGGTAGGTGTAGGGCTGCAGCTGATTGGCAGCCACCCGGCCGTGCTCGGCCAGCCAGTCGACCGTGGGCTGCACCAGTTCGCGCAGGTCCTGCGCGCCGGCGGCGACGTACAGCTCGGTGCGGTTGCAGGTGGACACCAGCGCCGCCTCGGGCACGTTGCGCAGGCGCTCGCGCAAGCCGCGCAGCGCCGGCACCAGCTGCTCGGGCCCGAAGGCCAGCCGGCCGCGCAGGTCCAGCGGCGCGGTGGTGTGGTTGAGTCCGAGGGCAAGAACCGTCACGGGCGGGATTGTAAGATTTGCTGGACAGTCTGGAAGGCCCAGGGATTGACGAATGTCAACCTGTCCGACCGGAACGACACCAGACCCTGCTGCGAAGGACACCGGACTTGGGCCCGCTGGACGCCATCGTTCACCTCGTCAACCTGCTGCTGCCTGCCGCTGCGCTCGGTGCGCTCGCGGCTGGCGGGGCCAAGCTGGCCTGGCGTCGCGAACTCGCCGGGGTGGCCTGGAAGTCCCTGGCGCTGCCTGCGGCGCTGGCCGCCGGTGCCGCCTTGCTGGCCGGACTGGTGGTCTTCGGGCGCGACGGCAAGATGGCGACCTACGCAGCCATGGTTGCCGCCTGCGCCTTCACGCTGTGGTGGCGGGGTTTCGCGCGCCGTCGCTGACGCCGGCCTCGTCCCGGATCACCGGCCGCCCGCGCAGCGAGTGCGGCAGCGCCTCGGTGATCGTCACGTCGATCATCTGCCCGACCAGCCGCGCGCCGTTCGGCCCGCCGTCGAAGTTGACGATGCGGTTGCACTCGGTGCGGCCCATCAGCTCGCGCGGGTCCTTCTTCGACGGCCCCTCGACGAGGATGCGCTGCACCGTGCCGACGCGCGAGGCGCTGATGCGGCGCACGTTGGCCTCGATCGTGGCCTGCAGGTGCTGCAGCCGGCGCAGCTTGACGTCCTGTGGCGTGTCGTCGGGCAGGTTGGCCGCCGGGGTGCCCGGGCGCGGGCTGAAGACGAAGCTGAAGCTGGCGTCGAAGCCGACGTCCTCGATGAGCTTCATCATCCTGGCGAAATCGTCCTCGGTCTCGCCCGGGAAGCCGACGATGAAGTCGCTGGACAGGCTGATGCCGGGCCGCACGGCGCGCAGCTTGCGGATCGTGGACTTGTACTCCATCGCCGTGTAGCCGCGCTTCATCGCCATCAGGATGCGATCGCTGCCATGCTGCACCGGCAGGTGCAGGTGGTTCACCAGTTGCGGCACCTTGGCGTAGACGTCGATCAGGCGCTGGGTGAACTCGTTGGGGTGGCTGGTGGTGTAGCGGATGCGCGCCATGCCGGGGATCTCGGCCACGTACTCGAGCAGCAGCGCGAAGTCGGCGATCTCGGCCGTGTCGCCCATGCGGCCGCGGTAGGCGTTGACGTTCTGTCCCAGCAGCGTCACCTCGCGCACGCCCTGGTCGGCCAGCCCGGCCACCTCGGTCAGCACGTCGTCGAAGGGGCGGCTGACCTCCTCGCCGCGGGTGTAGGGCACCACGCAGTACGAACAGTACTTCGAGCAGCCCTCCATGATCGAGACAAAGGCGCTCGCACCTTCCACCCGCGCCGGCGGCAGGTGGTCGAACTTCTCGATCTCGGGGAAGCTGATGTCGACCTGCGGGCGGCGCTCGGCGGTGCGGCGCGCGATCATCTCCGGCAGGCGGTGCAGCGTCTGCGGGCCGAAGACGATGTCGACGTACGGCGCGCGCTCGATGATCGCGGCGCCCTCCTGGCTGGCCACGCAGCCACCGACGCCGATCAGCACGCCCTTCTTCTTGAGGTGCTTGACCCGTCCGAGGTCGCTGAACACCTTCTCCTGCGCCTTCTCGCGCACCGAGCAGGTGTTGAACAGCACCAGGTCGGCCTGCTCGACGTCGTCGGTGGGCTCGTAGCCCTCGGCGGCGCGCAGCACGTCGGCCATCTTGTCGGAGTCGTACTCGTTCATCTGGCACCCGAAGGTGCGGATGAAGACCTTCTTGGCGGCGCTGTCGGTGCTCACGGTTTCCTCCACGTCTGTGCGGCGGCGTCGAAGGTCCAGGCGCGGGCTTCCTCGGGCGTGGCCGGCCAGGGCTTCTTCGCCAGTTCCTGCGGGCGCAGGATCCAGACCTCGAGCGGCTGGCCGTAGTTGTCGAGCGTGTAGTGAACGGTCGCCTGCCGGCCCACCAGCGCGCCGGAGAGGATCAGCATGTTGTCCTCGCCGCGGATGCGGGCGCCAGGCGCCAGGCGTGCGGCCCTTCCGTTGAGCGTGACCTGGGGCGGCGTGCCGAAGGCGATGTCGCCGCGCAGGGCGGTGGGGGGGAAGGGGCGCTGCACCTGGGCAGCCAGCGGCAGCGACAGCGCGAGGGCCGTCGCCGCCACCGTGACACAGCGGAACATGGTGTGGATCCAGGGGCTGTGGGCCGCCGTGCGCGGCGGCCGGGGTGACGGGTGCGGGCGATGCCCGCGCGGGAAGGTGGAATTCTAGGCCGCGATGGCCTGGGCCAGCGCGGCGCCCAGGTCGCGCGTGCCGGCGCTGCCGCCAAGGTCGGGCGTGCGCGGCGCGTGCGGGTCGGAGAGCACCTTCTCGATGGCGGCGACCACGGCGTCATGGGCCTCGCGGTGGCCCAGGAAGTCCAGCATCATGGCCGCCGACCAGACCTGGCCGATCGGGTTGGCGACGCCCTTGCCCGCGATGTCGGGCGCCGAGCCGTGCACCGGCTCGAACAGGCTGGGCCACTGCCGCGTCGGGTTCAGGTTGGCCGACGGCGCGATGCCGATGGTGCCGGTGCATGCCGGGCCGAGGTCGGAGAGGATGTCGCCGAACAGGTTGCTGGCCACCACCACGTCGAACATCTGCGGCCGCTGCACGAAGAAGGCCGTCAGGATGTCGATGTGGTAGCGGTCGACCGCCACGCCGGGGAATTCGGCGGCCATCGCGGCGACGCGCTCGTCCCAGTACGGCATCGTGATGGCGATGCCGTTGCTCTTGGTGGCCGAGGTCAGGCGCCGGCGCGGCCGCGACGCCGCCAGCTCGAAGGCGAAGCGCAGCACCCGGTCGACGCCGGTGCGCGACATCACCGTCGTCTGCATCACGACCTCGCGCTCGCTGCCCCCGTACATGCGCCCGCCGATGCTGGAGTACTCGCCCTCGGTGTTCTCGCGCACGATCCACATGTCGATCTCGCCGGGCGCGAGCGGCTCGCCCTGGCGGTTGACCAGCGGGCTGCGGATGCCGGGCATCAGGCGTGCGGGGCGCAGGTTGACGTACTGGTCGAACTCGCGGCGGAACTTCAGCAGCGAGCCCCACAGCGAGACGTGGTCGGGCACCGTCGCGGGCCAGCCCACGGCGCCGAAGAAGATCGCGTCGTGGCCGCCGACCCGGTCCTTCCAGTCGGCGGGCATCATCTCGCCGTGGCGGGCGAAGTAGTCGCAGTTGGCGAAGTCGAATTCGTCGACCTGCAGCGCGATGCCGAAGCGTCGCGCGGCCGCGTCCAGCGCCCGCAGGCCCTCGGGCATCACCTCCTGGCCAATGCCGTCGCCGGCGATCACGGCGATGCGGTGCGGGGTGGACATGGTGGCAGCTCCTTCGTCTGGCGTGGGGGCTGCATTGTCGCCGCAGCCACCGGCTTGGCGGCCGCAGCCCGGCTCGCGCGCCCCCGCGTCGTGCGGGCAAGGGTTTGTCTCGATCGGGCGCCAGCGCGGGTCGGCGAAGTGGGTCGCTGCTCACAAAGCACTTTATGACCCATTCGCAAGTGCTTCATTTTCAAAGACTTCCGCTTCAGGCGGCGCCCGAAAAGACGGCGCTAAGTGGTTGATTTCACTGATTTTTTCGGGGCGCGGCGCGTTGACCCTCGTCGCCTGATCGGCTACAGTGGGGGAAAGTGCATTTTTGTGGGGCCTCGTGTCTTCATTTGCTTTCCGGGGTGGTCCGGTACTGACGCTGGACGGGAAGGGGCGGATCACCGTCCCGGCCCGGTACCGCGACGTGCTGATGGCGACCGTGAGCGGGCAGATGGTGATCTCGAAGAACCCGGACGGCTGCCTCGCGCTGTATCCGCTGCCGGTATGGGAGCAGTTCGAGGCCGAACTCCTCAGGCTGCCGATGGAGCAGGAGGGCTGGCGGCGCCTGTACGTCGGCAGCGCGACCGACGTCGAGATCGACAGCGCCTCGCGGGTGCTGGTTCCGCCCGAGCTGCGGGCCTGGGCCGGGCTCGAGCGCGACGTCAAGTTCATGGGCGTGGGCTCGAACTTCGAGCTCTGGGACACTGCCCGCTACGAGGCGCGCGAGGCCGAGCTCATCGCCGGCGGGCGCCCCGAGGTCTTGCGCAACCTGGTCATCCGATGACCCCTGCCGGCAGCGCATGGACCCACACCACCGTCCTGCTCACCGAAGCCGTCGAGGCGCTGGTGACGCAGGCCGATGGCATCTATGTCGACGGCACCTTCGGCCGCGGCGGGCATTCCCGTGCGGTGTTGCAGCGGCTGGCACCGGGCGGCCGGCTCGTTGCCTTCGATCGCGATCCGGAAGCGGTCGCTGCTGCCACGTCGGGGCCCGATCGCATCGACGACCCGCGTTTCTCGATCGTGCACGCCAGCTTTGCCGACATGCGCGAGCACCTGGCCGCGCTGAGTGTCGGGCGGCTGCACGGCGTGCTGCTGGACCTGGGCGTGAGCTCGCCGCAGATCGACAACCCCGGGCGCGGGTTCAGCTTTCGCCATGACGCGCCGCTGGACATGCGCATGGACACGACCCGCGGCGAGACCGCCGCGGAGTTTCTCGCTCGCGCCGACGAGCGTCAGATTGCACAGGTGATCCGCGACTATGGCGAAGAACGGTTTGCTGTTCAGATTGCAAAGGCGGTTGTGGCTCGCCGGGCAGGCGGGAGCCCCGTTCGAAGCACCGGGGAACTGGCCGCGCTCGTGGCTCGTGCAGTCAAGTCCCGCGAGCCGGGCCAGGACCCTGCAACGCGCACGTTTCAGGCTCTTCGGATTCTCGTCAACGCCGAGCTTGAGGCGCTCGAACACGGACTGAGCGCCGCGCTGGAACTGCTGCAGCCGCACGGGCGCCTGGTCGTGATCAGCTTCCATTCGCTGGAGGACCGGATCGTGAAGACCTTCATCGCGCGCGAAAGCCGCGACGAGGTCGACCGCCGCGCACCCTTCGCGCCGCCGCGGGCACTGCGCATGGCCTCGCTGGGGCGCGTGCGCCCTGGTGCCGCCGAGGTCGCGGCCAACCCGCGGGCGCGCTCGGCCGTCATGCGCGTGGCCGAGCGCACCGAGGCGGGGGTGGCGGCATGACCCGCGTCAACCTGCTGCTGGCGCTGGCGCTGCTGGGCAGTTGCATGGTGCTGGTCAACACCTCGTACGAGGCGCGGCGCCTGTTCGCCACGCTCGACCGCGCGCGCAACGAGGAGCGCCGGCTGGAGACCGAGTTCAAGCGCCTGGACGCCGAGCGCCAGGCGCAGGCCACGCACCTGCGTGTCGAGCAGGTGGCGCGCGAGAAGCTGCGCATGCGCACCGCCACCCCGGCGGTGACGCAGTACGTGAGCGACACCGCGGCCCCGGCCGCGTCGGGGGGCGCGCGATGAGCCGCATGTCCCGCGCGGGCGCCACCGGCGTGCGCAGCGTCAACTACGCCACCAGCCCGCTGCTGGCGAGCAAGACGCCGCCGTGGCGCTCGCGCTTCGTCGTGGCGCTGGTCGGGCTGGCCTTCCTGGTGCTGATCGGTCGCGCCGTCTGGCTGCAGATCATCCACACCGACTTCTACCAGAACGAGGGCGAGAAGCGCTTCGTCCACACGCTGGACCTGCAGGCCAGCCGCGGTCGCGTGCTCGATCGCGGCGGGCAGGTGCTCGCGACATCGGTTCCCGCGCCTTCGGTGTGGGCCATCCCGCGCGACTTCCAGGCCTCGCCGGAGCAGAAGCGCCAGCTCACGAAGCTGCTGGGCATGCGCCCCGGCGAGCTCGAGGACCGGCTGGAAGGCAACCCGCGCTTCACCTGGCTGCGGCGCCAGGTCGACGACCAGGTCGCCGCCCAGGTCAAGGCGCTGGGCATCAAGGGCGTCTACTTCGTCGGCGAATACAAGCGCAAGTACCCCGAGGGCGAGGCGGCGGCGCACGTGGTGGGCTTCACCAGCGTCGAGGAGAAGGGCCAGGAGGGCGTGGAGCTCGGCTTCGACCGCACGCTGCAGGGCCGCGACGGATCGCGTGCCGTGGTCAAGGACCGGCTGGGCCGCGTCATCGAGGATGTCGGCAGCCAGACCGACCCGGTGCACGGCGGCGACGTCCAGCTTGCCATCGATGCCAAGGTGCAGTTCTTCGCCTACCAGCGGGTGCGCGACGCCGTGGCCGAGCACGGCGCCAAGGCCGGCAGCGTGGTGGTGCTCGACGTGCAGAGCGGCGAGGTGCTGGCGCTGGCCAACTACCCCAGCTTCGACCCCGGGCGGCGGCAGAACCTGTCGGGTGCGCAGCTGCGCAACCGTGCGCTGACCGACATCTTCGAGCCCGGCTCGACGATGAAGCCCTTCATCGCCGCGCTGGCGATGGAGACTGGCCGCGTCAAGGCGACCACGCCGATCGAGACCGCCCCCGGGCGCATCCAGATCACCGGCTCGACGATCACCGACGCCCACCCGCACGGCGTGCTGACGGTGGCCGAGGTGATCCAGAAGTCGAGCAACGTCGGCACCGTCAAGATGGCGATGCAGATGCAGCCGCGCGAGATGTGGGAGCTCTACAGCGCGGTCGGGCTGGGCAGCAAGCCGCAGATCGACTTCCCCGGCGCCGTCACCGGCCGCCTGCGTCCCCACAAGACCTGGCGGCCGATCGAGCAGGCGACCATGAGCTACGGCTACGGCCTGTCGGCCAGCCTGTTCCAGCTGGCCCGTTCGTACACGGTGTTCGCGCGCGACGGCGAACTGATCCCGGTGTCGATCGTGCGCCGCGACCAGCCGGTGGGCGGCACGCGGGTGATCTCGGCCGAGACCGCCCGCGAGGTGCGCGAGATGCTGCACCTGGCGGCCGGCCCGGGCGGCACCGCACCGCAGGCCCAGACCATCGGCTACTCGGTCGGCGGCAAGACCGGCACCGCCCGCAAGCAGGAAGGCAAGACCTACACGAGCAAGTACCGCTCGTGGTTCGTGGGCCTGGCGCCCGTGGGAAAGCCGCGCATCGTCGTCGCGGTGATGGTCGACGAGCCCAGCAAGGGGCAGTACTACGGCGGCCTGGTAGCCGCGCCGGTGTTCAGCCAGGTCGTGCAGCAGACGCTGCGCATGATGGGCGTGCCGCCCGACCTCGACGTCAAGGCGGCGATCAGGATCAAGCCTGGCGAGGCGGAGCAGGAGAGCTTCTGATGCCGCTGACCCGCCTGAATTCCCCGCTGGCCGCAGCCCGCTGGCTGTCGTCGTGGGTGCGTGGCACGCTGCGCACCGACAGCCGGGAGGTGCAGCCGGGCGACGCCTTCATCGCGTGGCCGGGCTACGCCACCGATGGCCGGCGCTTCGTGGCGCAGGCGCTCGCCGCCGGGGCGGCGACCTGCCTGGTCGAGGAAGAAGGCGTCGATGCTTTCGGATTCGAAGACGCCCGGATCGCCGCGCTGCCCGGCCTCAAGGCGGCCACCGGCGAGATCGCCGACGCCTTCTTCGGCGAGCCCTCGGCGCGGCTGCAGATCGTGGCGACCACCGGCACCAACGGCAAGACCTCCACCGCCTGGTGGACGGCGCAGGCCCTGGAGGCGCTGGGCCGGCGCTGCGGCGTCGTCGGCACGCTGGGCATCGGCGAGCCGCCCGTGGCCGGAGCCCGCGAGGCGCGCATCGAGTCCACCGGCCTGACCACGCCCGATCCGGTGCGCCTGCACGGCGCGCTGGCACGCTTCGTCGCCGAGGGCTTCGCGGCCTGCGCGATGGAGGCGTCGTCGATCGGCATCGTCGAGCAGCGCCTGGCCGGTGTTCGCATCGGCGTTGCGATGTTCACCAACTTCACGCGCGACCACCTCGACTACCACGGCACGATGGAGGCCTACTGGCAGGCCAAGCGGCGGCTGTTCGAGTGGCCGGGGCTGCGGGCGGTCTCGATCAACGTCGACGACGAGCACGGTGCCGCGCTGGCCGAAGAGCTTGCCGCGGGGCTGCTCGACCTGTGGACGGTCTCGACCGGCGGCGCGCCGGCACGCCTGTCGGCGCGCGGCTTGCGCTACGAGGGCGGCGGCCTGGCCTTCGACGTCGTCGAGGGTGGCGCCGTCGTGCCGCTGGCCAGCCGGCTGATCGGCGACTACAACGCCTCGAACCTGCTGGTCGTGATCGGCGGGCTGCGTGCCCTGGGCATCCCGCTGGGCGACGCCTGCCGCGTCGCGCCGCTGCTCACGCCGGTCCCGGGCCGGATGCAGCGCGTGGGCACGGGCGAAGGCGTGCCTGAGGTGGTGGTCGACTACGCGCACACGCCCGACGCCCTGGAGAAGGTGCTGCTGGCGCTGCGCCCGCTGGCCCGGGCCCGCGGCGGCCGCCTGTGGTGCGCCTTCGGCTGCGGCGGCAACCGCGACGCCACCAAGCGTCCGCTGATGGGTGCCATCGCCACCCGGCTGGCCGACGAGGTGGTGCTGACCAGCGACAACCCGCGCCACGAAGCGCCGGCGCTGATCCTCTCGCAGATCCTCGCCGGCATCTCGCAGCGCGATCACGTCGCGGTGATAGAGGACCGTCGCGAGGCCATCGTCCACGCCGTGGCCTTGGCCGGCGCCGCCGACGTCGTCGTGCTGACCGGCAAGGGTCACGAGGACTACCAGGAGGTGGCAGGCGTCAAGCGGCCGTTCTCCGACGAGGCCGTGGCGCTGGCCGCCTTGGCGGCGCGCCGCGGGGGGGCGCAGGCATGACGACGCTGCGCGAAGCCGCCGCCCTGCTGCCCGACGCGACGCTCATCGGCGACGGCGGCGTGGCCTTCGACCGCGTGCACACCGATACGCGCACGCTGCGCGCCGGCGACCTCTTCGTCGCCCTGCGCGGCGAGCGCTTCGACGGCCACGACTTCCTCGCGCAGGCGAAGGCGGCCGGCGCGGTGGCCGCGCTGTCCGAGCACGGTCTGGCGGAGGCCGGACTGCCCGGGCTGCAGGCGCCGGACAGCCTGGTCGCGCTGCAGAAGTTCGCCGCGGCGTGGCGCCAGGGCTACCGCGGGCCGCTCATCGCCGTGACCGGCAGCAACGGCAAGACCACCGTGACCCAGATGATCGCCGCCATCCTGCGCGCCTGGGTGGGCGAGGCCGCGCTGGCCACGGCGGGCAACCTGAACAACCACATCGGGGTGCCGCTGACACTGCTGCGCCTGCGCCCGCACGGCGACGGCGCGCACCGCGCGGCGGTGGTCGAGCTCGGCATGAACCACCCGGGCGAGATCGCGCTGCTGGCCGCGCTGGCCGCGCCCACGGTCGCGCTGGTCAACAATGCCCAGCGCGAGCACCAGGAGTTCA
This sequence comes from Rubrivivax sp., assembly GCA_044374875.1. Lineage (GTDB taxonomy): Bacteria > Pseudomonadota > Gammaproteobacteria > Burkholderiales > Burkholderiaceae_C > Rubrivivax. The sequence continues at coordinate 10,892 of JBILNT010000035.1, read as the reverse complement.
TGGCCAGCGTCGAGGTCGTGGCGCGCGAGAACGGTGCCGTCATCGAGTCGCTGCCGGCCGACGGCACGGCCGTGTTCCCCGCGGCCGACGCCTTCGCCGGGCTGTGGCGCGCGACGGCCGGCGCGCGGCGTGTCCTCACCTTCGGCCTCGACGGCGACGCCGACGTCGACGCGCGCGCCGGATGGCAGGGCGACCACTGGTCCGTCGAGATGAGCACGCCGGCCGGCCGGGCGCGGATCGCGCTGCGCATGGCCGGGCGCCACAACGTGCTCAACGCGCTGGCCGCCACCGCCTGCGCCCTTGCCGCTGGCGCGCCGCTCGAGGCCGTGGTGCGTGGCCTGGAAGCCTTCGAGCCCGTGGGCGGCCGCTCGCGGCTGCTGCGCATCCGCCACGGCGACCGCGAGTTCACGCTGCTCGACGACAGCTACAACGCCAACCCCGACTCCGTGCTGGCGGCCATCGAGATGCTGGCGGCACTTCCCGGCCCGCGCTGGCTGCTGATGGGCGACATGGGCGAGGTCGGCGAGCGCGGACCCGAGTTCCATGCCGAGGTCGGTACGCGTGCCCGCGAGCGCGGCATCGAGGCCGTGTGGACCGCCGGGCCGCTGATGGCGCACGCTTCGCGGGCCTGCGACGGTGGTGCCCGTCATTTCGAGACGGTCGACGCGCTGCTCGCGGCCCTGTCGCAGGCGCCCGCCGCGGCGTCCGTCCTCGTCAAGGGCTCGAGGTTCATGAGGATGGAGAGGGTGGTGCAGGCGCTGCAGGCCGGCACCGCCGCACGAGGAGGGACCGCATGCTGCTGAGCCTGACGCAGTGGCTGCTGTCGCTGTACCCCGAGGAACTCGGCTTCCTGCGGGTGTTCCAGTACCTGACCTTCCGCGCCGTGCTGGCGGCGATGACCGCGCTGCTGATCGGGCTGGCCTTCGGGCCCTGGGTCATCCGCCGCCTGACCGAGATGAAGATCGGCCAGCCGATCCGCGAGTACGGCGTGCAGGCCCACCTCGGCAAGCGCGGCACGCCGACGATGGGCGGGGTGCTCGTGCTCATCGGCATCGGCATCTCGACGCTGCTGTGGTTCGACTGGGGCAACCGCTTCGTCTGGGTGGTGATGCTGGTGACCTTCGGCTTCGGGGCCATCGGCTGGGCCGACGACTGGCGCAAGGTCGTGCGCAAGGACCCGGAAGGCATGCGCTCGCGGGAGAAGTTCTTCTGGCAGACGCTGATCGGCCTGGTCGCCTCGGTCTACCTGGCCTTCAGCGTGGCCGAGACCTCCAACATCCGCGTCTTCGAGCTGTTCGTGCGCTGGGTGACCAGCGGCTTCTCGACCGACCTGCCGCCGCGCGCCGACCTGATGGTGCCGTTCTTCAAGACGGTGAGCTACCCGCTGGGCGTGTTCGGCTTCATCGCGCTGTCGTGGTTCGTCATCGTGGGCGCCAGCAACGCGGTGAACTTCACCGACGGCCTCGACGGCCTGGCCATCATGCCGGTGGTGCTGGTGGGCTCGGCGCTGGGCGTCTTCGCCTACGTGGTCGGCAACGCGGTGTTCTCGCGCTACCTGCTGTTCCCGTTCATCCCGGGTGCCGGCGAACTGCTCGTGTTCTGCGCCGCGATGGCCGGCGCGGGGCTGGCGTTCCTGTGGTTCAACGCCAACCCGGCGCAGGTGTTCATGGGCGACGTCGGCGCGCTGGCGCTCGGCGGGGCGCTGGGCACCATTGCCGTCATCACCCGGCAGGAGATCGTGCTGGGGATCATGGGCGGCATCTTCGTCGCCGAGGCGTTGTCGGTGATGGTCCAGGTCGCCTGGTTCAAGTACACCAAGAAGCGCTACGGCGAGGGCCGCCGCATCTTCCTGATGGCGCCGCTGCACCACCACTTCGAGAAGAAGGGCTGGGCCGAGACCCAGGTCGTGGTGCGCTTCTGGATCATCACCATGCTGCTGTGCCTGGTGGGCCTGGCCAGCCTGAAGCTGCGGTGAGCCGGCGATGAACTTCCTGCGTGACCTCACCGTCCTCGTGCTCGGCCTGGGTGATTCCGGGCTGGCGATGGCGCGCTGGTGCGCCCGCCAGGGCACAGCGGCCGTGCGCGTGTGGGATTCCCGCGAGAACCCGCCGCAAGCGGCGGCCCTTGCCACGGCCGTGCCGTGCGCGACCCTCACCTCGGGCGCGCTCGACCCGGCCGCGCACCTGACCGGCGTGCAACTGGTGCTCAAGAGCCCCGGGCTGGCACCGTACGACGAGCGCATCGCGCCGCTGCTGCAGCAGGCGCGGCACGCCGGGATCGCGGTGCTCGGCGAGCTCGACCTGTTCGCCCGCGCGCTGGCCGACCTGCGCGAGGCCGAGGGCTGGGCGCCACAGGTGCTGGCCATCACCGGAACCAACGGCAAGACCACGACCACCGCGATGACCGCGATGCTGGTCGAGCGCGCCGGCCGCCGCGTGGCCACTGCCGGCAACATCGGCCCGACCCTGCTGGGCACGCTGGCCGAGGTGCTCGACGGTCCTGCCGACGCGCGGCCCGAGGTCTGGGTGCTCGAGCTCTCGAGCTTCCAGCTCGAGGGCGGCGGCACGGGCGTGGCCGGCTTCGAGCCCGCGGCCGCCACGGTGCTGAACCTCACCCAGGACCACCTCGACTGGCACGGGTCGATGTCGGCGTATGCGGCGGCCAAGGCGCGCATCTTCGGCAGCGGCGCGGTGATGGTGATCAACCGCGACGACCCGCTGGTCGAGGCCATGGTGCCGGTGCCGGCCGCCGCCAAGGGCAAGGCGCGGCCTGCGCCAGGCCGCGCCGTCGTGCGCTTCGGGCTCGACGCGCCGCAGCGCCCTGGCGACTTCGGCCTCGTCGTCGAGAACGGCATGGCCTGGCTGGTGCGCGCACTGCCCTCCGACGAGCCCGGGGGCCGTCGCCGCCGCGCCGACGAGGCCGAGGAAGTCCACCTGCAGCGCCTGATGCCGGCCGACGCGCTGCGGGTGCGCGGCCGCCACAATGCCGCCAACGCGCTGGCCGCTCTGGCATTGGCCACCGCCGTTGGCTGCCCGCTGGCGCCGATGCTGCACGGCCTGCGCGAGTACCGCGGCGAGCCGCACCGCGTCGAGTGGGTGGCCACCGTCGACGAGGTCGAGGCCTTCGACGACAGCAAGGGCACCAACGTCGGCGCCACCGTGGCTGCGCTGGAGGGACTGGGTACCGACAAGTCGCCTGCGAAGCTGGTGGTGATCCTGGGTGGCGACGGCAAGGGCCAGGACTTCGCCCCGCTGGCCGAGCCGGTGCGCCGCTTCGCGCGCGCGGTGGCGACCATCGGGCGCGACGCGCCCGCCATCGAGGCGGCCATCGCCGCGGCCGGTGTCCCGCTGGAGCGCCACGCCACGCTCGAAGCCGCGGTGGGCTGGTGCTTCGAGCAGGCCGCGCGCGGTGATGCCGTGCTGCTGTCGCCGGCTTGTGCCAGTCTCGACATGTTCCGCAACTACGCCCACCGCGCCGAGGTCTTCGTCCAGGCGGTGCAGTCGCGGGCCCTCGCCGGGGGCAACGGATGAGGCTCGCGGCGGTGGCTTCGATCCGCGACTGGTGGGCCGCGCGTGCCGACCGCGTCGGCGCGCTGCCCGTGCGTGACGGCGTCTACCTCGCGCGGGCGCGACCGGCGCGGCTGGCGAGTTTCGACCAGGCGCTGCTCGGCGTGGTGCTGGGGCTGGTCGCCTTCGGCGTGGTGATGGTCTACTCGGCGTCGATCGCGCTGCCCGACAACCCCAAGTTCGCCAGCTACACGCACACCTTCTTCCTCAGCCGGCACCTGCTGTCGATCGCCATCGGGCTGGTGGTGGCGCTGGCCGTGGTCCAGGTGCCGATGGACTTCTGGGAGAAGACCTCGCCGGTGGTCTTCGTGCTGGCCATCGTGCTGCTGGTCGTCGTGCTGGTGCCGTTCATCGGCAAGGTCGTGAACTACTCGCGGCGCTGGATCCCGCTGGGGGTCATGAACTTCCAGCCCTCCGAACTCGGCAAGCTCGCCATCGCGATGTATGCGGCCGGCTACATGGTGCGCAAGATGGAGGCGCGCGAGAACTTCCTGCGTGCCGTCTGGCCGATGATGGTGGCGGTCGGTTTCGTGGGCGTGCTGCTTCTGCGCCAGCCCGACATGGGCGCCTTCATCGTGATCACGACGATCGCGATGGGCATCCTGTTCCTCGGCGGCGTCAATGCACGCGGCTTCTTCCTGATCGCCGCGGTCATCATCGCCACCTTCGCCACCATCATCGCCTTCGACGACCTGCGTCGCGAGCGCATCTTCGCCTACCTCAACCCCTGGGACCCGGCCTACGCGCAGGGCAAGGCCTACCAGCTGACGCATTCGCTGATCGCCATCGGCCGCGGCGAGATCTTCGGCCAGGGGCTGGGCTCCAGCGTCGAGAAGCTGCACTACCTGCCCGAGGCGCACACCGACTTCCTGCTCGCCGTGATCGGCGAGGAACTGGGCTTCATCGGCGTGGCCGGGGTCATCGTCGCCTTCTTCTGGCTGACCCGCCGCATCTTCAGCATCGGCCGCCAGGCCGTCGCCCTCGACCGCGTCTTCGCCGGCCTGCTGGCCCAGGGCATTGGCATCTGGATGGGCTTCCAGGCCTTCATCAACATGGGCGTTAACCTCGGCGTGCTGCCCACCAAGGGCCTGACGCTGCCGCTGATGAGCTACGGCGGCTCGGCGATCCTGATGAACCTGATCGCCCTCGCGATGGTGATGAGGGTGGACATTGAAAACCGGGCGCTCATGCGCGGAGGCCGCGCATGAGCGGGGCGCGGCACCTGGTCGTGATGGCCGCGGGCACTGGCGGGCACGTGATCCCCGGCATCGCCGTGGCGCGCGAGATGATCGCGCGCGGCTGGACGGTGAGCTGGCTGGGCACCTCGCACGGCATGGAAAACCGGCTCGTGCCGCCCACCGGCATTGCGCTGGACACGATCTCGTTCTCCGGCCTGCGTGGCAAGGGGCTGCTGCATACCGCCACCGGCGGGCTGCGCCTGCTCAAGGCCTTCTGGGACTGCCTGGGCATCCTGCGCCGCCGCGGCGCGAGCGCAGTGCTCGGCATGGGCGGCTACGTGTGCTTTCCCGGCGGGCTGATGGCCTCGCTGCTGAACCGTCCGCTGCTGCTGGTCAACGCCGACGCCGCGCTGCTGCTGTCGAACAAGTCGCTGCTGCCGGTGGCCGACCGCGTGATGTTCGGCTTCGACGGCGAGGCGGCAGGTCGGGTCAAGGGCGCCGTGGTGACCGGCAACCCGGTGCGCGCCGAGATCGAGGCGCTGCCGGCGCCCGCCACGCGCATGGCGGGCCGCAGCGGGCCGTTGCGCCTGCTCGTCGTGGGCGGCAGCCTCGGCGCGCGCGTGCTCAACGAGACGCTGCCGGCCGCGCTGGCCCTGCTGGCACCGCAGGAACGGCCGCAGGTCGTGCACCAGACCGGAGCCGATCACATCGAGGCCGCGCGTGCCGCCTACGCTGCCGCAGGTGTCGAGGCCGAGGTGGTGCCCTTCATCGACGACATGGCCTCTCGCCTGCAGGCCTGCGACCTGATGGTGTGCCGCGCCGGCGCGATCACGGTCAGCGAACTGTGCGCGGCAGGCGTGGCATCGGTCCTGGTGCCGCTGGTCGTCAGCACCACGTCGCACCAGCGCGACAACGCCGAGTTCATGGCCTCGCACGGCGCCGCGATCCACCTGCCGCAACCACGGCTTTCCGCGCAGTCGCTGGCCGACGTGCTCCGCGGGCTCGACCGAGCCGCGCTGCTGGCGATGGCCGGGAAGGCGCGGGCGCTGGCCCGCCCCCAGGCCGCCGCACGGGTGGCCGACGAGATCGAAAGGCTGGTCAAGGCATGAAGCACGCGGTCCAGCGCATCCACTTCGTCGCGAAACGCGTCGTGCCGACGAAGTACGGCGCCTGCTTCGGGGAGGCCGGCGCATGAAGCACGCGGTCAAGCGCATCCACTTCGTCGGCGTGGGCGGTGCCGGCATGAGCGGCATCGCCGAGATCCTGCACAACCTCGGCTACGCGGTGTCCGGCTCCGACCAGTCCGACGGCGCGACGACGCGGCGCCTGGCGGGGCTGGGCATCCGGGTGTCGACCGGGCACGATGCGGCGAACATCGCCGGCGCCGACGCCGTCGTCACCTCGACGGCGGTCAAGGGCGACAACCCCGAGGTGATCGCCGCGCGCGCACGGCGCATCCCGGTGGTGCCGCGCGCCGTGATGCTGGCCGAGCTCATGCGCCTGAAGCAGGGCATCGCGATCGCGGGCACCCACGGCAAGACCACCACCACCTCGCTGGTGACCAGCGTGCTGGCCGAGGCGGGTGTCGACCCCACCTTCGTCATCGGAGGCAAGCTCGAGAGCGCGGGCGCGAACTCGGCGCTGGGCTCGGGTGACTACATCGTCGTCGAGGCCGACGAGAGCGACGCCTCGTTCCTCAACCTGAGCCCCGTCCTGTCGGTCGTCACCAATATCGACGCCGACCACATGGACACCTACGGCCACGACTTCGCGCGGCTGAAGGCAGCCTTCGTCGACTTCCTGCACCGCATGCCGTTCTACGGCGCGGCCATCCTCTGCGGCGACGACGCCGGCGTGCGCTCGATCGTGCCGATGATCTCGCGCCCGGTCGTGACCTACGGCTTCGGCGAGGACGCGCAGGTGCGCGCGGTCGACGTCGAGGCACTGCCCGGCGGCCAGATGCGCTTCGTGGCGCAGCGCCGCAATGGCACCGTGATGCCCGACCTGGCCGTCACGCTGGCGCTGCCGGGCCGTCACAACGTGCTCAACGCCCTGGCGGCCATCGCGGTGGCCACCGAGCTCGAGCTCCCCGACGAGCCGATCGCGCGCGCGCTGGCCGGCTTCCGCGGCGTCGGGCGCCGCTTCCAGCGCTACGGCGATCTGCCGGTCGCGGCCGGGCACGGCGGGGGGAGCTTCACGCTGATCGACGACTATGGTCACCACCCCGTGGAGATGGCCGCCGTGCTCTCGGCAGCGCGCGGCGCCTTCCCGGGCCGGCGCATCGTGCTGGCCTTCCAGCCGCACCGCTACACGCGCACCCGCGACTGCTTCGAGGACTTCGTGAAGGTCATGGGCACGGCCGATGCCGTGCTGCTGACCGAGGTCTACGCCGCCGGCGAGGCGCCCATCGTGGCCGCCGACGGCCGCGCCCTGGCCCGTGCGCTGCGCGTGGCCGGCCACGTCGACCCGGTCTTCGTCGACGAGGTCGCGCGTCTGCCGGAGGCGGTGGCCGGCTTCGTGCGCGACGGCGACGTGGTGATCTCGATGGGCGCGGGCTCGATCGGCAGCGTGCCGCAGAAGATCGTCGAGCTTCTGGGAGGGGTTAAGGAATGACGGCCGATCCGCTGGCCCTGGGCAAGGTCGCCGTGCTGATGGGTGGCGACAGCGCGGAGCGCGAGGTCTCGCTGATGTCGGGCGGTGGCGTGCTGCAGGCGCTTCGCTCGCAAGGCGTCGACGCCCATGCCTTCGACCCGGCCGCGCGCGGCCTGCACGAGCTGAAGGCCGAGGGCTTCGCGCGCGTGTTCATCGCGCTGCACGGCCGCCATGGCGAGGACGGCTCGGTGCAGGGCGCGCTCGAGCTGCTGGGCATCCCGTACACGGGCTCGGGCGTGATGGCCAGCGCCATCGCGATGGACAAGGTCATGACCAAGCGCGTTTGGGCGGCCGAGGGCCTGCCGACGCCGCGATGGGTGCGCCTGGCGCCCGGCGAGCAGGATCGCGCGCGCGTCGTGCGCGTACCCGACGACCTTGGCCTGCCGCTCATCGTGAAGCCGCCGCGCGAGGGCTCGTCGATCGGTGTCACCAAGGTGGCCGGCTACTCGCAGATGCAGGATGCCGTGCGACTGGCCGCGCGGTACGACCCCGACGTGCTTTGCGAGGAGTTCATCGAAGGCATCGAGGTGACCTGCCCGGTGCTTGGCGAAGGGGCCGAGGCGGTCGCGCTGCCGGTGGTGCGCATCTCTGCGCCCGACGGCAACTACGACTACGAGCACAAGTACTTCTCCGACGACACCGGCTACCAGTGCCCGAGCGGCCTGCCGCCCGACGAGGAGGCCGAGATCCGGCGCATCACGCTGGCCGCGTATCGCGCGCTGGGTTGTCGCGGCTGGGGCCGTGCCGACCTGATGATCCAGGCCGCCGACCGCAAGCCCTTCCTGCTCGAGATGAACACCTCGCCGGGCATGACGGGGCACTCGCTGGTGCCCATGTCGGCGCGCGCCGCGGGCATCTCCTACGAGCAGCTGTGCCTGCGCCTGCTGGCCGCCGCGTCGCTCGACGCCACGCGCGGGACCTGACCCCATGGTGCTGCGCCAGCCTGTCATCCTGCCGAGCGCTGAGCTGCCGGTCGACGTGCGCCTGATGAACGCCGTCGCCACCGGGGTCTTCGTGCTGGCGGTGGCGTTGCTGGCCGCCGCCGCGCTGGCGGCGCTGGCGCGTGCGCCGTGGTTCACCATCCGCGGCATCCAGGTCGAAGGCGAGCTCGAGCGCACCGGCGTGGCCACGCTGCGGGCCAACGCGCTGCCGCGGCTGACGGGCAACTTCTTCACCGTCGACCTGCGCAGTGCACGCGAGGCCTTCGAGTCGGTGCCCTGGGTGCGCCAGGCCGTGGTGCGCCGCGTCTTTCCCGACGGCCTGGCGGTGCAGCTGGTCGAGCACCGCGCTGCCGCGCTGTGGCAGGCCGAGGACGGCAACGACCACCTCGTCAACCAGCAGGGCGAGGTCTTCGAGGCCAACGTCGGCGATGTCGAGCACGAGCAGCTGCCGCGCTTCTCGGGCCCCGCCGGCCGGTCCGCGGAGATGCTGTCCATGCATGCGCGGCTCGTGCCGGTGCTGGGCCGGCTGGAGCTGGGCATCGAGCGGCTGCGCCTCTCGGGCCGCGGCTCGTGGCGCGTCGAGCTCGACACGGGCGCCGAGATCGAGCTCGGCCGAGGCACCGAGGACGAGGTCGTCGCCCGCGCCGAGCGCTTCGCTCGCACGCTCACCCAGGTCACCGGTCGCATCGGCGCGCCGCTGCTCGCCGCCGATCTTCGCCATGCCGACGGATATGCCGTCCGCCTGCGAGGCGTGACGACGCACGACGCGCCAGGCAACGACAAGAAAGCACGCTGAGGGACAACCGCCCATGCCCAAGGAATACAAGGATCTGGTCTTCGGCCTGGACATCGGTACCGCCAAGGTGATGGTGGTGGCGGCCGAGGTGATGCCCGACGGCGAGCTGCGGGTGGCCGGCCTCGGCGTGGCCTCGACGCACGGCCTCAAGCGCGGCGTGGTGGTCAACATCGACGCCACCGTGCAGAGCATCCAGCAGGCGCTCAAGGAAGCCGAGATGATGGCCGCCTGCAAGATCGACCGCGTCTACACCGGCATCACCGGCAGCCACATCCGCGGCCAGAACTCCACCGGCATGGTCATCGTGCGCGACAACCGCGAGGTCACGCCCGTCGACGTGGCGCGCGTGGTCGAGACCGCCAAGGCGATCAACATCCCCAACGACCAGCGACTGCTGCTGGTGGAGCCGCAGGAATTCGTGATCGATGGCCACGAGGTCAAGGAGCCGATCGGCATGAGCGGCAGCCGGCTCGAGGTGAAGGTGCACATCGTGACCGGGGCGCAGAGCGCGGCCGAGAACATCCTCAAGTGCGTGCGCCGCTGCGGCCTGGAGGTGCAGGGGCTGGTGCTCAACCCCAGCGCCAGTGCCAACGCCGTGCTGACCGAGGACGAGAAGAGCCTGGGCGTGGCGGTGGTGGACATCGGCGCCGGCACCACCGACGTGCAGATCTACACCGACGGCAGCGTGCGCCATACCGCCGTGATCCCGATCGCGGGCGACCTGATCACCAGCGACATCGCGATGGCGCTGCGCACGCCGACGAAGGACGCCGAGGAGATCAAGGTCGAGCACGGCGTGGCCAAGCAGCTGCTGGCCGACCCGTCGGAACAGGTCGAGGTGCCCGGCCTGGGCGACCGTTCGCCGCGCATGCTCAGCCGCCAGGCGCTGGCTGGCGTCATCGAGCCGCGCGTCGAGGAGATCTTCTCGCTGGTGCACCAGGTCATCCGCGAGAGCGGCTACGAGGAACTGCTTTCCAGCGGGGTCGTGATCACCGGCGGCTCGGCGGTCATGCCGGGGATGGTGGAGCTCGGCGAGGACATCTTCCTCAAGCCGGTCAGGAAGGGCATGCCCACCTACAGCGGCCCGCTCTACGACATGGTGGCCAGCCCGCGCAGCGCCACCGTGATGGGCCTGCTCGAGGAGGCCCGCCTGGCGCGGGCGCGCGGGCACAAGGCGGCGGCGCAGGCGGGCTCGGTCAAGACCCTGGTGGGTCGCGCGAAGGACTGGCTGCTGGGGAATTTCTAGTGGTGAAAAGCGGCCCGCACACGCAGGTCGCATTCGAGTGGTAGGCGACGACGGTCCGGCAAGAACGGCAATCCGGCAACAACGGCAACAACGGCATCAACGGCAACTGCAACTGCAACTGCAACTGCAACAGGAGGCTTCCAATGCCCATCGAGATGATCGAAGAGTTTGACCAGGGCACCCAGATCAAGGTGATCGGTGTCGGCGGCGGCGGCGGCAACGCGGTCGAGCACATGATTTCGCACGGCGTCCAGGGGGTGGACTTCGTCTGCGCGAACACCGACGCACAGGCCCTGAACCGCAGCGCCGCGCGCACCCTGGTGCAGCTGGGCAAGACCGGCCTGGGCGCCGGCTCGAAGCCCGACGTCGCGCGCGCGGCGGCCGAGGAGGCGGTCGACCAGATCCGCGGAGCCATCAGCGGCGCGCACATGCTGTTCATCACCGCGGGCATGGGGGGCGGCACCGGCACGGGCGCCGCGCCGGTGATCGCGCGCGTGGCCAAGGAAATGGGCA
>JBILNT010000196.1:0-6300 GCA_044374875.1 Rubrivivax sp. | reverse complement strand
GTATCCAGGCGCAAACCACAGCCATAGCTCGGGCTCTGGCGCGGATTTGCAACGACGAGACGGGGGGGGTTGGGGTGCAAGGCGGGCCTGGGGGAAGAACTCTCAGGCTCTCAGCGCGCCGCGGGGTCGGTCCGCCCGGCCGCCAGCGCCCACAGCACCGAGTCGTCGCCGGCGCCATGCCCGGCCGCCAGCGCGGCGGCGAAGCGTGCCGCGGCGGCTTCGCCGACCGGCGCAGTGAAGCCGGCCTCGCGGGCCGCCGCCAGCGCGAGCGACGAGTCCTTGGCCAGCAACGCCGCCTGGGCCAGGACCGAGTCGTCGCCGGCCAGCACGCGGCGCAGGCGGTCGCTGCCGATCCAGCTCTGCCCGCTCGACTGCTCGATCACGGCCAGCGTCGTGCGCGCGTCCAGCCCGAGCCGGCCGGCCAGCGCCATGGCCTCGGCGGCGCCGGCCAGGTTCACCGCCGCCAGCAGGTTGTTGACGAGCTTGGTGCGCGCACCGTCGCCGGCACGGGGGCCGACGCGGAAGATCCGGTCAGACAGCGCCTCCAGCCACGGCTGCCAGCGCGCGAAGACCTCGTCGGGGCAGGCCGCCATGAGACTCATCGTGCCGTCGCGCGCACGCTTCGGGCCGCCGGACATCGGGGCGTCGATCACGTCGACGCCGGCCGCGGCCAGCCGCGCTGCAAAGCGTTCGGTGTCGGCCGGGCCGATGGTCGGGCACAGCATCACGCAGCGGCCGGGTCCCATCACCTCGGCGGTGCCCCCGGCGCCGAAGAGCACGTCCCCGGTCTGCACCGCGTCGACGACGGCCACCACCACCAGCGCGCAGCGCGCCGCCAGCTCGGCCGGTGTCGCGGCGATGGCGCAGCCGCCCATGGCGGCCAGGGCCTCGCGCGCGGGGTCGATGTCGCGCACGATCACCTCGTGCCCCAGGTCGCGCAGCCGCAGGGCCATCGCCAGCCCCATGGCTCCCGCCCCGACGATGCCCGCGGCGACGCGCTCGCCGCTCACTGGACCACCCTCCGTGCCCCGTACTCCGGCATGGGCGCCTGGGAGCGGCCCGGCGCGCTCATGACTGCATCAGCCGGCGGCTGCGCGCCACCGACATCAATATGCCCAGGCCCAGGCCCAGCGTGACCATCGCGGTGCCGCCGTAGCTGACGAAGGGCAGCGGGATGCCCACCACCGGAAGGATGCCGCTGACCATGCCCATGTTGACGAAGGCGTAGGTGAAGAAGCTCATGGTCACCGCGGCGGCGATCAGCCGCGAGAAGACGGTGGGCGCCTCGGCGGCGATCAACAGGCCGCGGAAGATCAGGAACACGAACGCCCCCAGCAGCACCAGCACGCCGAGCAGGCCGAACTCCTCGCAGAAGGCGGCGAAGATGAAGTCGGTGGTGCGCTCGGGGATGAACTCGAGGTGCGTCTGCGTGCCCTGCATGAAGCCCTTGCCGGCCAGCCCGCCCGAGCCGATGGCGATCATGCCCTGGATGATGTGAAAGCCCTTGCCCAGCGGGTCGCGGTGCGGGTCGAGCAGCGTGCAGACGCGGTGCTTCTGGTATTCGCGCAGGACGTGCCAGTCGACGCCGGGCTCGCAGATGACGGGCCCTGCGAGCACCAGCGCGACGATGCCGACCGCACCGACGACCAGCACCGGGATCACCAGCTTCCACGACAGGCCGGCGAAGAAGATCACGTACAGGCCACCGAAGAGGATCAGCAGCCCGGTGCCAAGGTCGGGCTGCTTCGCGACCAGGCCGAACGGGATGGCGAGGATCGCCCCGGCGATCAGGAAGTCGGCCACGCGCAGCTGGCCCTCGCGCTTCTGGAACCACCACGCCAGCATCAGCGGCACGGCGATCTTCAGCATCTCGCTGGGCTGGATGACCATCGGCCCGATGTCCAGCCAGCGCGTGGCGCCCTTGCGCGTGATGCCGAAGAGCTCGGTGGCCACGAGCAGCAGCACGCCCAGCACGTACAGGGGCAGCGCGATGCGCTCGAGCTTCTGCGGCGGCACCTGCGAAGCCACGAACATCACGCCCAGCGCGATCAGCATGTTGCGGCCGTGGTCGACGAAGCGCGTGCCGTGGTCGAAGCCGGCCGAGTACATCGACACCAGTCCGATCGCCGCCAGCAGCGCGATGGCCAGCGCCAGCGGGGCGTCGAAGCCGCCGAAGACGGGCCGCAGCCGCTGCAGCAGCGACGGACGCTCGAAGACCGCGCTCACTGCACGCCCTCCCGCACGGCCGCCACGCGCTGCGGCACCGAGGCCGCCCGGGCCGGCGTGGCCGCGACCGGCGGCAGCTCGACCGGCTGGCCCGGCAGCGGCACGTCGGCGGGGCGTCGCGGCGTGCCCAAGGGCGCGGCGCTCTGTCCCAGCCGCGTGGCGGCGATGTCTTCCTCGCTAGGGTACTGGCCGAGCAGCAGGTAGTCGAAGACCCGTCGCGCGATGGGCGCGGCGGCAGCGGCGCCGAAGCCCGCGTTCTCGACGATCACCGCCAGCGCCACCGTGGGGGCCTCGACAGGCGCCACCGCCATGTACAGGGAATGGTCGCGCTGGTGCTCGGCCAGCCGGGCGGCGTCGTACTTCTGGTTCTGGCGGATCGTCACCGCCTGCGCGGTGCCGGTCTTGCCCCCGCTGCGGTAGGGCGCACCGGCGAACACCCGCGTCGAGGTGCCGTCGACGGTCACGCCGTGCAGCGCGTCCATGATCAGCTGAACGTGCTCGGGCTTGAACGGCAGCGGCTCCAGCGGCACCGCGCCGATCGGCTCGCGCTCGCGGGTGATCACGTTCTCTATCTCGCGCACCAGGCGCGGGCGGAAGCGTTGCCCGCCCGAGGCCAGCGTGGCGGTGGCGCTGGCCAGCTGCAGCATGGTGAAGTGGTTGTAGCCCTGCCCGATGCCCAGCGAGATGGTCTCGCCGGCGTACCAGCGCTGCTGCTCGGGCTTCTTGTAGGTTCGACGCTTCCAGTCGGTGGAAGGCAGCACGCCGGTCACCTCGCCCTCCAGGTCGATGCCCGTGCGCTGGCCGAAGCCCATCGGCGCGAGCATCTGGTGCATCAGGTCGACACCCATCTCGTTGGCCAGCGAGTAGTAGTAGACGTTGCTCGACTTGACGATCGAGCGGTGCATGTCCACGGCTCCGAGGCCCGTGTCGCCATGGCTGCGGAAGACGTGGTTGCCGAAGGTGAACGAGCCGTTGTCCTGGATCGTGGTCTGCGCGGAGCGCTTGCCGCTTTGCAGGGCGGCCATCGCCATGAAGGGCTTGAAGGTGGAACCTGGCGGGTAGGTGCCGCGCAGCGCCCGGTTGAGCAACGGCTTGTCGATGCTCTCGTTGAGCGCCTTCCAGCTGCCCCAGTCGATGCCGTCGACGAACAGATTGGGGTCGAAGGTCGGCTTGCTGACGAAGGCCAGCACCTCGCCGTTGCGTGGGTCGATCGCCACCAGGGCACCACGGCGCTCGCCAAACAGCTGCTCGACCAGGGCCTGCAGCCGGATGTCCGCCGACAGCACCAGCGTGTTGCCCGGCGTCGGGGGATGGCTGGACAGGCGGCGCACGGCGCGTCCGCCGGCACTGGTCTCGACCTCCTCGAAGCCGGTGACGCCGTGCAGCTCGCGCTCGTACTTCTGCTCCAGGCCGAGCTTGCCGATGTACTCGGTGCCCTTGTAGTTGGCCTGGTCCTCGTCGGGCCAGTCCTCCATGGCCTGCTTCTCGGCCTGGTTGATGCGGCCGATGTAGCCCAGCAGGTGGCTGCCGGTCTCGCCCAGCGGATAGTTGCGGAACAGCCGCGCCTTGACGTCCACGCCCGGGAAGCGGAAGCGCTGTGCCATGAAGCGGGCGACCTCCTCGTCGGTCAGGCGGGTGCGGATGGGCAGTGACTCGAAGCTCTTGCTTTCATCGAGCAGGCGCTTGAAGCGGCGGCGGTCGCGCACCTCGATCGACACCAGCTTCGAGAGCTCGTCGATCAGCGGCTCCAGCGGGCCCGCCTTCGACGGCGTGATCTCCAGCGTGTAGGCCGAATAGTTGGTGGCCAGCACGACGCCGTTGCGATCGACGATCAGGCCGCGGTTGGGCACCACCGGCACCACCGCCACCCGATTGGCCTCGGCCTGCATGGCCAGCTCGTCGTGGCGCACCACCTGCAGCCAGACCAGCCGCGCCGCCAGCAACCCGAAGCCCAGCAGCACGAACACGGCCGCCGCCAGCAGGCGGCCACGGAAACGGCCGAGCTCTTGCTCGAGGTTCTTCAGTTCCGTGATGCCTCGCACGACGTCCTTCTGCCCATGCTGCCCATAAACCGCTACAGGGGTCGATTCTGGTCCGGATCCGGCGCCCGACGCTGCGGAGCGAGCAGCAGCACCGTCGCCAACGGCCAGAGCATCGCCTCCAGCGCCGGTGCCAGCAGCATCCACCAGCCCGGGAACATGCCGCCGGCGATCATGCGCACGGCCAGCGACACGACGTGGGCGGCGAAGAACAGCGGGGCGATCTGCAGCGCCTGCTCGGCCACGCCGAACCACAGCAGCCGGCGGTGGATGGTGATCGCGAAGTAGCTCAGAAGCGTGTACGCCAGCGCATGCTGGCCGAGGACGGCGCCGTCGTTGACATCGACGAGCAGCCCGAAGAGGAAGGCCACGCCGATGCCGACCCGACGGGGCTGGTGCACGTTCCAGAACACCAGCACCAGCGCCAGCAGGTCGGGCATCGCCGGCTGGCGCCCGAGCGGCAGCAACTGCACGCCCAGCGCGACCATCAGCGTGAAGCCGATGAACAGCGGGTTCGCGGGCAGCAGCAGCGGGTCGCCGCGACGCATGATCATGGCGCGGCACTCCCTGGCCGGCCGGGACCGCTGGCGCGCCGTGCAGGGGCCTGCGCCGCGCGGGCCGCCTCGGCTGCGTCGGGGCGAGGCGGCAGCTGCAGGCCGGTGGGCTCGAGGACGAGCACGTGGCGCACGCCGTCTGCGCGTGCGGCCGGCTCCAGCAGGATGCGGGCGAAGCCCGACTCGGCGCGCCGCTCGACCGACAGCACGGTGGCCACCGGCAGGCCCGGCGGATAGACGCCGTCCAGCCCGCTGGTGGTCAGCACGTCGCCGGCCTGGACGTCGGCATTGGCCGAGGTGAAGCGCAGCTCCATCGGCGCCCCGGCGGCGCCCCCGAATGCCGCGGCGCGCTGACGGGTGCGCGCGTTGAGCACGGGGATGGCGGCGTCCTTGTCGGACAGCAGCGTGACCTCCGAGGTGAGCGCGTAGACGTGGGTGACCTGGCCGAGGACGCCGCTCTGGTTGACCACCGGCGAGCCCGGCCTGACGCCCTGGGCGCTGCCGCGGTCGATGAAGAGCTTGCGCGAGTACGGGTCGGCAGCCTCGTAGAGGACCTCGGCGGCCAGCGACCGCACCTGCAGCGCGGGCCCGAGGCTGAGCAGCTTGCGCAACTCCTCGTTCTCGCGCGCGAGCTGCTCGGCGTGCGCCGCCCGGCCGGCCTGCACGACGAGCTGCGCGCGAGCCTGGCTTTCGGCCTCGCGCGCCTGCTGAAGGCCCTGCAGCCAGCCGGCGCCACCGCGCACGGCCTCCACCGGCAGCGCCGCCACGCGCTGCAGCGGCAGCACCACCACCGCGAGCGCCGAGCGCAGCGGCTCCATGAACTGCATCCGCACGTCGGCTGCCATCAGGAACAGCGCCAGCGCGGTGAAGAAGGCAAGCTTGGTGGTCGACGACGGCCCCTGCCGGAAGAACGGCGGCGGCGAGCGGTCGAGGGTGCCTGGCGGGATGGCCACGGTCGTTCAGTGCTGGCAGGCGTGCGGCGGCGTGGCCGGCTCGCAAGCGGCGAAGCCGGCCACGTGATCCACGCGCCGGCTTCGCGGGGCGGGCATGTTCACTCGGAGGTGAAGATCGAGCCCAGGCGCTCCATGCGCTCGAGCGCCATGCCGCAGCCGCGCACCACGCAGGTCAGCGGGTCCTCGGCCACCAGCACCGGCAGGCCGGTCTCCTCGGCGAGCAGGCGATCGAGGTCGCGCAGCAGCGCGCCGCCGCCAGTGAGCATCATGCCGCGCTCGGCGATGTCGGCGCCGAGTTCGGGCGGCGTCTGCTCGAGGGCGTTCTTGACCGCGCTGACCATCTGGTTGAGCGGATCGGTCAGCGCCTCGAGGATCTCGTTGGAGCTGATGGTGAAGCTTCGCGGCACGCCTTCGGACAGGTTGCGGCCCTTGACTTCCATCTCCTTGACTTCACTGCCGGGGAAGGCTGAACCAATTTTTTTCTTGATGGATTCGGCTGTGGGCTCGCCAATCAGCATGCCGTAGTTG
>JBILNT010000194.1:0-6353 GCA_044374875.1 Rubrivivax sp. | reverse complement strand
ACATCACGATGACGCAGGCCAAGGCGGTGAGCAACTACACGAACTCGATCCTGGCCAACATGGAGGCCACCGACGAGGGCTACGACGAGGCGCTGCTGCTCGACCCCGCAGGCTTCGTGGCCGAGGGCGCGGGCGAGAACATCTTCATCGTCAAGAAGGGCGTGCTCTACACGCCCGACCTGTCGGCCGGCGCGCTCAACGGCATCACGCGCGACACCATCTTCGCGATCTGCCAGGACCTGGGCCTCAAGCTCGTGGAAAAGCGCATCACCCGCGACGAGGTCTACATCTGCGACGAGGCCTTCTTCACCGGCACCGCCGCCGAGGTCACGCCGATCCGCGAGCTCGACCGCATCCAGATCGGCGCCGGCGAGCGCGGCCCCGTCACCGAGCGCATCCAGTCGGCCTTCTTCGACATCGTCAACGGCCGCAATCCGAAGTACGCCGGCTGGCTGACCAGGGTTTGACGCCGGCACCGCACCCATAAGGAGAGTGTCGTGAGCGAACCCAAGGCTGTCGTCGAACTCGCCGCCAAGGAACTGATGGGCCCGGGCGTGACGCACTGCCCGCACCCGAAGATGCCGCTGTGGAACCAGCACCCGCGCGTCTTCATCGACGTCGCGACCACCGGCGAGGGCCGCTGCCCCTACTGCGGCACCGTCTACCGGCTCAAGGCCGGTGAGCACGTCCACGCCCACTGACTGACCTTGCGCGCCGTGGCGGCCACCGTGCCGCCGCGCTGCCTGCTCCCGATGCCGCCGTGGCGGCCCGATTCGCCCCATGTCGCACGCCCACCCGTTCGTCCTCACCCTCGCCTGCCGCGACACCAAGGGCATCGTCTACGCGGTCTCGGGCCTGCTCTACCAGGCCGGCTGCAACATCATCGACTCGCAGCAGTTCGGTGACCTCGAGGGCGAGGACGCCACGGGCCTGTTCTTCATGCGGGTGCACTTCGAGGCCCCGCCACAACTGGCGGACGCCGCCACGCTCGACCGCCTGTTCGCCCACACCCGCGAGCAGTACGGGATGGACGTTCGCTTCCACTCGCTGGCGCGGCGCCCGCGCGTGCTGCTGATGGTCAGCCAGCACGGCCACTGCCTCAACGACCTGCTGTTCCGCTGGAAGAGCGGGCAGCTGGCGGTGGACATCCCGGCCATCGTCTCCAACCACACCGCCTTCGCCGCGCTGGCCGAGAGCTACGGCATCCCGTTCCACCACCTGCCGCTGGCCGGCGGCAGCGACGCCGCCACCAAGCGCGCGCAGGAACAGCAGGTGCAGGCCATCGCCGAGCGCGAGCGCGTCGACCTGGTGGTGCTGGCGCGCTACATGCAGATCCTGAGCGCCGAGTTCTGCGAGTCGCTGCGCGGCCGTGCCATCAACATCCACCACAGCTTCCTGCCCAGCTTCAAGGGCGCGCGGCCCTACTTCCAGGCCCACGCCCGCGGCGTGAAGCTCATCGGCGCGACGGCCCACTACGTGACCGCCGACCTCGACGAGGGCCCCATCATCGAGCAGGACGTCGCCCGCGTCGACCACACCCTCTCGGCCGAGGACTTCACCGCCGTGGGCCGCGACATCGAGTGCATGGTGCTGGCCCGAGCCGTGCGCTGGCACGTCGAGCACCGGGTGCTGATGAACGGGCACAAGACGGTGGTGTTCAGGTAACGCCAAACGGCACGGCACCTGGAACGGCAAACATGACGGTAGCCGAGGTGCTTCGAATGCTGCAGCGCGACGGCTGGCAGCAGGTGGCGCAGCGAGCAAGCCATCGACAGTTCAAGGACTCCGACAAGCCCGGGCGCGTGACCGTGGGGGGGCAAGCCCAGCGATGACCTCGCGCCCGGTACACTGAACAGCATCCTCAAGCAAGCAGGCCTGAAGTGAGGTCGCCCATGCGTTACGCGGTCGTCATCGAGAAGTCCGAGCACAACTTCTCCGCCTACTTCCCGGATCTTCCGGGATGTGTCGCGGCGGGCGCGACGCTCGAGGAGGTCGAGCGCGAGATCCGCGATGCCATCGCGTTTCACCTCGAGGGCATGCGCGAGGATGGCCTGCCGATCCCCGTGCCGACCAGCACGGTCGAGTACATCGAGCTCGCTGCCTGACACGAGGGCACTCGCCCGGCGCATCGACCACCGCCTCCAGTCCTCTTGCCCGCGATACCCACGGCGCGTCGCCTGACCTGCGGCGTCCGAGTCTGCACCCCATGCCCCACCGCCGCCCGCCCGCCGCCGCCTTGCACGCCTCGCCCGACGAACTCGAGGCGCAGTTCTACGAAGCGCTGCAGCAGGGCGACATCGAGCGCATGATGGCCGTGTGGGCCGACGACGACGAAGTCGTCTGCGTGCACCCGGGCGGCGCGCGGGTCATCGGCCCGGCGGCCATCCGCGCCAGCTTCGAGGCCATCTTCGCCAACGGCGGCGTGCCGGCGCAGCCCGAGCAGGTGCACCGCCTGCACACCATGGGCAGCGCCGTGCACCACCTCGTCGAGCGCATTCGCGTGGCCACGCCCGAGGGCGAGCAGTCGGCCTGGGTGCTTGCCACCAACGTCTTCCTGAAGACGGCGCAGGGCTGGCGCATGGTGGCGCACCACGCCAGCCCCGGCAGCCCGCACGCGCCCGTGGTCGTGATGGGCGACGCGCCGGCCGTGCTGCACTGACCGGGCAGCGATGCACGACTTCCGCTCGCCGCGCTGGCTGCCCGGCGGGAACCTGCAGACCATCTGGGCGGCCAAGGTCTCGCGCGCCGCTCCGGCCGTGCCGGTGTACCTGCGCGAGCGCTGGGACACCCCCGACGGCGACTTCATCGATGTCGACCTGCGCCCCGCCGCCCGCCCGGACGACGCGCCCTGGCTGGTGCTGTTCCACGGGCTGGAAGGCAGCTCGGCCAGCCACTACGCCGTGGCCTTCGCCCACGCCGCCGCGCAGCGCGGCTGGAACTACGCGGTGCCGCACTTCCGCGGCTGCTCGGGCGAGTTGAACCGCGCGCCGCGGGCCTACCACTCGGGCGACTTCGAGGAGATCGGCTGGATCCTCGGCCGCCTGCGCCAGCGCGCCACGGCGCCGCTGCACGCGGTGGGCGTCTCATTGGGCGGCAACGCGCTGCTGCGCTGGGCCGAGGAAGCCGGCGAGAGCGCCGCCGCCACCGTGCGTTCGCTGGCGGCCGTCTCGGCCCCGGTGGACCTGGTCGCCGCCGGCCGCGCCATCGGCCGCGGCTTCAACCGGCTGGCCTACACGCGCATGTTCCTGGCCAGCATGAAGCCCAAGGCGCTGGCCAAGTGGCAGCAGCACCCGGGCCTGTTCGACCGCGAGCGCATCCTGCGCGCGCGCACCCTCTTCGAGTTCGACGACGCCTTCACCGCCCCCCTGCATGGCTTCGCCGGCACCGAGGACTACTGGGCCCGCGCCTCGGCCAAGCCGCACCTGCGGCGCATCCGCGTGCCCGCGCTGGTGCTCAACGCCCGCAACGATCCCTTCGTGCCCGGCGCCTCGCTGCCCGCCGTGCACGAGGTGGGCCCGCACGTCACCCTCTGGCAGCCCCCGCACGGCGGCCACGTCGGCTTCGCCCGCGGGCGCTTCCCGGGGCACCTGGGCGACCTGCCGGGGGCGGTGATCGGGTGGCTGGAGCGGGCGGGGGCCTGACGCGGGCCCCGTCACATCCGGTCCAGCGGGCTCAGCACGCCGCGCCCGCCCTTGTTCAGCACGTGCGTGTAGATCATGGTCGTCGACACGTCGCTGTGGCCCAGCAGTTCCTGCACGGTACGGATGTCGTAGCCCGCCTGCAGCAGGTGGGTGGCGAACGAATGCCGCAGCACGTGCGGCGAGCACGGCTTGACGATGCCCGCCGCCCGCGCCGCCAGCGCCACCGCCTTCTGGACCGAGGCCTCGTTCAGGTGATGCCGGCGCCGCACGCCGCTGCGCGGGTCGGCCGCGATCGAGGTGCCGGGGAAGGTCCATTGCCAGCCCCATGATCGGGCCGCGCGCGGGTACTTCAGGGCCAGCGCGTCGGGCAGCCACACCTCGCCCAGGCCGGCCGCGAGGTCGGCGTCGTGCAGCGCCTTCGCATGCGCCAGCTGCCGCTGCAGCGGCGCGATCAGGTTCTCGGGCAGCACCGTGACGCGGTCCTTGCCGCCCTTGCCGTCGCGCACGAGGATCTCGCGGCGCTCGAACTCCACGTCCTTCACCCGCAGGCGCAGCCCCTCCAGCAGCCGCATGCCGGTGCCGTAGAGCAGTGCGGCCACCAGGCCGGTGGCCCCGCTCATCGCCTGCAGCAGGGTGCGCACCTCGCGCTCGGTCAGCACCACTGGCAGGCGCCGTGCCGTCTTGGCGGGCACCACGTCTTCCAGCCCTGGCAATTCGGCCCCCAGCACCGCGCGGTACAGGAACAGCAGGGCCGAGCGCGCCTGGTTCTGCGTGGAGGCCGACACGCCGCGCTCGGTGGCCAGGTGCGAGAGGAACGCGCCGACCTCCGCCGGCCCCATCTCCGCGGGGTGCCGCTTGCCGTGGAACACGATGAAGCGGCGAATCCAGTCCACGTAGGCCGCCTCGGTGCGGATGGAGTAGTGCCGCGTGCGGATGGCTTCGCGCACGCGCGTCAACAGGCGGGGTGGTTCCGGGCTCGGGCCGGATGTAGCATCGTCTGCAGCGGTTTCCATCCGGCCGAATTTAGGCGGCCTATCGCGGAAGGCAGCCGCCGTCAGCAGGGGGCTCTGCGCGGCGTGCCGGGGCACCCGAAAGGGGGAACTCCGCCACCCATGGGCTTACTTAGGCTAACTTCCGGTTGCTGGGTGGGGTTGGCCCACCTTACGTTAGGCCTCAAGCCAGTGCAGTTCTTCCGCACGGGCGGAGTTGTCCGCAGCAAGGCGGCATTCCAGGCGCTCGCAACCGATTCGGCCAGCCTCAGATTTGTACTGGTGCAGTTATCGCACTCCAGGCCCATGCGCCGAACTTCCATCTTGCCGTCGGCAGCGTAGAACACGATGTCGCCAGCAGAGTTCATGAGCACCACGCTGCCGCTCACGTCCAAGGCCGCAGTAAGGCTGTCGCGCTCCGGCTCCTGGCCTAACCCGTCATTCGAGCCGACATTTGCCGGCGTACCGTTGGTGTTCATCGTTCCTCCTGTGCCGGCAAATGCGGCTCAATTCCAACGTTAGGCAGACGCTACATGCCGCCGTCTGCACCGTCCTTGAAGAAGCACTCACTCCACCACTGACGGAAGCGTTGCCACCTCGTCAGCGGCGCTGGCTTGGGCGGCTCATCGGCCAGCAACTGCGGCCACATGTTGAAGGTTTGCGCCTGTCCGCGCATGTAGTCGCCGCTTGGGTTGGCCTGGCGCATGCCTTCAGCCTGCGAAAGCGCCCGCGCCTCCATTTGCTCGGGGCTCATCGCCCGCATGCCGGCGTAGTAGCGTTGGCGGTAGTCTTCTATTTCCTGCTCTGTCATTTAGATCTCCTAGTTTGTTGCGGCGCTGCCTAACTGTCGGTTCAAGCGGACGCCGTGCCGGCGCCGCTTAACCTAGCGTTAGGCGTCACACACAAACTCCCGGAGCACCCTTGCGGTTCAACCCGTTCTCTGGCGCGCGTCGTATTTCCGCTCTGCTGGCGCTGGTCGCCACTGTCGGCACGCTGATCGGCCTTGCCGTAAACGATCCCTACGTTTCGGCAACGTACACGATTGCGCATCCTGGCGGCCAGTTCGCGAAGGCCGAAGAGTGCCCCTCGTCAGCCCGCCGCCACTATTTCTCGAAGAAGACACAATCTGGCAAGCGTGTCTCGGTGACTCTGTGTCTCTTGACCATGGAGTTCGGTCAAGACAAGCGAGAACTCGTCCCCTACAAAGTCGACGACAAGGGCATGGTATGGGGCGCAGCTTCCTACAGCACCGAGGTGTCTGCATACGAACGGCAGCTCGAGCGTCGCTTTGAACTGCCTCCGCGTGACGCTGAGCAGCTTGACGGAGAATTCAGCAAGCGCTATCGAGATGACTGGATCGCCGGGCTTAGCTACTTGGCGGTGGGTCTGATAGCCTTTGCCGGCCTCGTCTGGGCGGTGGGCTGGGTAGTGCGCGGCTTCATGGGTGTACCACAAGGCTCAGACTACCGCCCCAAGGAAACGCCGCGAAGTGACGCCTAACCCTACGCTCAACCGGACGTGCAACAGCGTTCGTCGTCCGGGCCTCATTTCATTGTGGCCCGGCCGCCGCCCGCTGTCGCACGCCGGTTAGCTTCACGTTAATGTGGAAGAACCTCTGGCGAAGGCGCGACAGGACCTGGCCTGAAGCTGGCCGGCGCTGCGTGCGCTGCGGGTATGGCAGGTTCAGGCGGTGGTGGGCATGCTGATGAAGCCATGCTTGCGC
>JBILNT010000193.1:0-6365 GCA_044374875.1 Rubrivivax sp. | reverse complement strand
ACGCTGGTGGCCGGTGCGGTGGCCTACGAGGCGGCCTGAGCGGTGCAGCTGCAGGGCCCGATGCGCAGGCTGCGTGGCGCGTGGCGGCTGCTGCGCGCGGTGCTGCACGGCCTGCACGGCATCGCGATCGTCCTGCTGCGGTTCCCGCGGCTCGACGCCGCGGCTCGCCATGCCCGCATCGCCTGGTGGTCGGCGAAGATGCTGCGCATGCTCGGCCTCGAGTTGCGGGTGGGCGGCAGCTTCCGGCCGGGCGCCAAGCTCGTCGTCGCGAACCACGTCTCGTGGCTGGACATCATGGCCATCCACGCCGTGTGCCCCGAGGCGCGCTTCGTCTCCAAGGCGGAGGTGCGGCACTGGCCGCTGGTCAACCGCCTGGTCGACTCGGCCGGCACGCTCTACATCGAGCGCGAGAAGCGGCGCGACGCGCTGCGCGTCGTCCACCAGATGGCCGAGGCCCTGCAGGCGGGCCAGACCGTGGCCGTGTTCCCGGAGGGCACGACGGGGCCCGGACCCGGGCTGCTGCCCTTCCACGCCAACCTGCTGCAGGCGGCGATCGCCACCGCCACGCCCGTGCAGCCGGTGGCGCTGCGCTATGCCGACGCCCACGGCCCGTTCAGCGCCTCGGCGCAGTTCCTCGGCGAGACCACGCTCGCGCAGAGCCTGTGGATGCTGGCCCGTGGCGAGCAGATGGTCGTCCACGTCGACGTGCTGGTGGCCGAGGGCACGGCCCACGCCGACCGCAGGCTGCTGGCGGAACGCCTGCGCGACGAGATCGGCCACCGACTGGGTGCGGCCGTGTAGAGTGCCGGCGATGAACGGCTCCACCCTGGCGATCCGGCGCGTCGGCATCGACACCTGGCGCGAGAACGTCGCCTACCTGCACCGCGACTGCCATGTCGTGCGGGCGGCCGGCTTCCAGGCGCTGTCGAAGGTCACGGTGCACGCCAACGGCCGTGCCATCGCGGCCGTGCTCAACGTCGTCGACGACGACTGCATCGTCCAGACCGGCCAGCTCGGCCTCAGCGAGGACGCCTTCGCCCGCATCCAGGTCGACGAAGGCCACCCCGCCACCATCGAGCACGCGGAGCCGCCGCCCTCCATCGCCGCGCTGCACCGCAAGATCGCCGGCGAGCGGCTGGGCCGCGAGGAACTGCACGCGGTGATGCGCGACATCGCCGATGCGCGCTACTCCAAGATCGAGCTGGCGGCCTTCGTCGTGGCCACCAACCAGTTCGAGCTCGACCGCGAGGAGGTTCTGCACCTGACCGAGGCGATGATCGCCGTGGGCCGGCGCATCGACTGGCGCCCCCAGGTGGGCGGCGGGCCGGTCGTGGACAAGCACTGCATCGGCGGCATCCCGGGCAACCGCACCTCGATGGTCATCGTGCCCATCGTCACCGCGCACGGGATGCTGTTCCCCAAGACCAGCTCGCGCGCGATCACCTCGCCCGCCGGCACCGCCGACACGATGGAGGTGCTGGCCGAGGTCGAGCTGCCGCTTGAGCGGCTCGAGAAGATCGTCCGCGACACCCACGGCTGCCTGGCCTGGGGCGGCACCGCCGACCTGTCGCCCGCCGACGACATCCTGATCTCGGTCGAGCGACCGCTGGCCATCGACTCGCCCGGCCAGATGGTGGCCTCGATCCTGTCGAAGAAGATCGCTGCCGGCTCGACCCACCTGGTGCTCGACATCCCGGTCGGTCCCAGCGCCAAGGTGCGCAGCCTGCCCGAGGCGCAGCGCCTCAAGCGGCTGTTCGAGTACGTGGCTGCGCGCCTGGGCCTGAGCCTGGACGCCGTGATCACCGACGGCCGCCAGCCCATCGGCCGCGGCATCGGCCCGGTGCTGGAGGCGCGCGACGTGATGCAGGTGCTGGCCAACCACCCCGAGGCACCCCAGGACCTGCGGCAGAAGTCGCTGCGGCTGGCCGGCCGGGTGATCGAGTTCGACCCCGACGTGCGCGGCGGCGACGGCTACCGCATCGCCCGCGACATCCTCGAGAGCGGGCGGGCGCTGGCACAGATGAACGCCATCATCGACGCCCAGGGCCGGCGCGCCGAGGTGGCGCAGCCCGGTCCGCTGGTGTTCGACGTGCCGGCGGCCGCCGACGGTGTCGTGGTAGCCATCGACAACCTGCGCCTGTCGCGCATCGCCCGCCTGACCGGCGCTCCGCAGGTGCGTGGCGCGGGGGTCGCGCTGGCGCGCAAGCTCGGTGATCCCGTCCGCGCCGGCGAGCCGCCGTACCGGCTGCACGCGGCCTACGCCGCCGACCTCGAGTTCGCCCGCCGCATGGCCGTGCAGGACAGCGGCTACACGATTGGCCGCGTCGAGGACCTGCCGCGTGACCTCTCGGCGGTGGGCACGGCGAGCGCGGCGCCTTTCGGCGCCGGCGGCGACATCGCCTGACAAGCTCACGCGCCGCAGCCACATGAGCACCGACGCATGAGCCTGCTGCTGGCCTTCGACGACGAATCGGTGCTGGCCGGCCGGCTGGCGGGCGCCCTGGACTGGCCCCTGGCCACCGTCGCGCGCCACGTCTTCCCCGATGGCGAGACCCGGCTGCGCCTGCCGCCGCGGCTGCCCGCGCGCACCGTGCTGCTGCGCGGGCTGCAGCAGCCCAACGCCAAGCTCACCGAACTGATGCTGGCCGCCGCGGGTGCGCGCGAGCTGGGCGCCGGGCACCTGACGCTGGTGGCGCCCTACCTGGCCTACATGCGGCAGGACATCGCGTTCACGCCCGGCGAGGTTGTCAGCCAGCGTCACCTGGGGCGCGCGCTGGCGTCGTGGTTCGACGCGGTGGTCACGGTCGACCCGCACCTGCACCGTGTCGCGACGATGGACGAGGTGGTGCCGGGCCGCCGCGGCGTGGCGCTCGGCGCGGCGCCCGTGCTGGGCGCGTGGATCGCCGGCCAGGTGCCGCAGGCGCTGCTGATCGGCCCCGACGAGGAATCCGCGCAGTGGGTGGGCGTGGCGGCCGCGGCGCACGGGCTCGACCACGCCGTGTGCCGCAAGCAGCGCCACGGCGACCGCGACGTCGAGGTCGCGCTGCCCAGCGTCGACGTGCGTGGCCGCGCCGTGGTGCTGCTCGACGACGTCGCGAGCACGGGGCGCACCCTGGTGGCGGCAGCGCGCGGCGTGCTGGCGCAGGGGGCGGTCAGCGTGGACGTGGCGGTGACGCACGCGCTGTTCGTCGGTGACGCGCTGGCGCAACTCCGTGCCGCCGGTGTGCGCCACGTCTGGAGCACCGACTGCGTGCCCCACGAGAGCAACGCCGTCAGCGTCGTGCCCCTGCTGGCCGACGCGATCCGGGCACTGCTCGCCGGCTGATCAGGCCGCGAACACCTCGGCTTCGGCCAGCGTGGGCGCCGCCGCGTCCTTGGGCGCCACCCGCGGCGCCACGCCGGCCGGCAGCGGCCACGCGATGCCGATGGCGGGGTCGTCCCAGCGGATGGCGCGCTCGCAGTCCCTGGCGTAGACGTCGGTCGTCTTGTAGAGGAAGTGGGTGTCGTCCTCGAGCGCGACGAAACCGTGCGCGAAGCCCTCGGGGATCCACAGCTGGCGTCGGTTGGCTGCACTGAGCTCGACGCCGACCCAGCGCCCGAAGGTGGGCGAGCCGCGGCGGATGTCGACCGCGACGTCGAAGGCCGCGCCCTTGACCACCCGCACCAGCTTGCCCTGCGGGTGCGGCGGCAGCTGATAGTGCAGCCCGCGCAGCACGCCGGCGTGGCTGCACGAGTGGTTGTCCTGCACGAAGCGGCGCGGCGCCGGCAGGCCCAGAGCCTTCAGCCCGGCCTCGAAGCGCGCTTCGTTGAAGCTCTCCATGAACCAGCCGCGGTCGTCGGCGAAGACGGCGGGCTCGACGACGACGACACCGGGCAGCAGGGTGGGTTGCAGATTCATCCGCGAGCTCCGTCGTGTTCAGAAGGTGTGCTCGCGCAGTACCTGCCGCAGGTACTGGCCATAGCCGTTCTTCAACAGCGGCTGCGCCTGTGCCTCCAGCTGTTCGGCGGTGATCCATCCGCTGCGGAAGGCGATCTCCTCCGGGCACGCCACCTTCAGTCCCTGGCGCTTCTCCAGCGTGGCGATGAACTGCCCGGCTTCGAGCAGGCTGTCGTGGGTGCCGGTGTCCAGCCAGGCGTAGCCGCGGCCCATGATCTCGACCTCCAGCGCACCCTGCGCGAGGTAGCGCGCGTTGACCTCCGTGATCTCGAGCTCGCCCCGTGCACTGGGCTGGATGTCGGCGGCGATGTCGCAGACCTGCCGGTCGTAGAAGTACAGGCCCGTCACCGCGTAGTTGCTCTTGGGCTGGCGCGGCTTTTCCTCGATGCTGAGCGCTCGGCGCTGCGCGTCGAACTCGACCACGCCGTAGCGCTCGGGATCGTGGACGTGGTAGGCGAATACGGTGGCGCCGCTGCCGCGCGCTCCAGCCCTGAGCAGCAGCGCCTGGAAGTCGTGGCCGTAGAAGATGTTGTCGCCCAGCACCAGCGCGCTGGGTGCGCTGCCGACGAACTCGCGGCCGAGGATGAAGGCCTGGGCCAGGCCGTCGGGGCTGGGCTGCACGCAGTACTGCAGGTTCATGCCCCAGCGGCTGCCGTCGCCCAGCAGCGCGGCGAAGCGCGGCGTGTCCTGCGGCGTGCTGATGATCAGCACGTCGCGGATGCCGGCGAGCATCAGCGTCGACAGCGGGTAGTACACCATGGGCTTGTCGTACACCGGCAGCAGCTGCTTGCTGACGGCCAGCGTGGCCGGGTGCAGTCGGGTGCCCGAGCCGCCGGCGAGGATGATGCCCTTGCGTTGCATGACCTGAGTTCTCCCTCGATGCGCCGTGCGGTGGTGTCGTTCAGCGGCGCCGTTCAGCGCTTCAGCGGCCGTGGACCTCGGCGAGCATGCGCTCGACGCCCGGCTGCCAGTGCGGCAGGTGGATGCCGAAGGTCTCGCGCAGCCGCCGCGTGTCCAGGCGCGAGTTCAGCGGGCGCCGGGCCGGTGTCGGGTACGCGCTGGTGGGCACCGCTTCGATCGCCTGCTGCGCCACCTTGACCGGCAGGCCCTGGGTGCGCGCCCACTCGACGACGAGCTTCGCGTAGCCATGCCAGCTGGTCTGGCCGGCGGCGACGCAGTGGTAGGTGCCCGAGACGGCTGCGTCGGCCAGCAGCCGGCGCGCCGTGTGTGCCGTGACGTCGGCCAGCAGGTCGGCGCCGGTGGGTGCGCCCACCTGGTCGTCGATGACCGTCAGGCGCTCGCGCTCGGTGGCCAGTCGCAGCATGGTCTTCGCGAAGTTGCCGCCGCGCGCGGCGTAGACCCAGCTGGTGCGCAGGATCAGGTGGGTGCAGCCGCTGGCGCGGATCGCGTCCTCGCCCTCGAGCTTGGTGCGGCCGTAGACCGAGAGCGGGCCCGTGGGCGCACTCTCGTCGCGGGCATGGCTGCCGCTCCCGTCGAAGACGTAGTCGGTGCTGTAGTGCACCAGCGCGGCGCCCAGCGCCGCGGCCTCGCGCGCGATCACGCCCGGCGCCACGGCATTGATGGTCCGCGCCAGTTCGGGCTCGCTCTCGGCCTTGTCGACGGCGGTGTGCGCGGCGGCGTTGACCACCAGCCTCGGGCCGATGGCGCGCAGCATCGGTGCCAGCGCCTCGGGGCGCGTGAAGTCGGCCTGCCAGGGGCCGGCGGTGTCGAAGTCGAGCGCCACCACCTCGCCCAGCGGCGCCAGCGCTCGCTGCAGCTCCCAGCCGACCTGGCCATTGCGACCCAGCAGCAGGATCTTCACGCGCGCTCGCCGTAGTTGGCCGCGACCCAGTCGCGGTAGGTGCCGCTTTGCACGCTCTTCACCCAGTCGGCATGGTCGAGGTACCAGCGCACGGTCTTGCGGATGCCGGTCTCGAAGGTCTCGGACGGGCGCCAGCCGAGCTCACGCTCGATCTTGCGCGCGTCGATGGCATAGCGGCGGTCGTGGCCGGGGCGGTCCTTGACGAAGGTGATCAGGCGGCTGTAAGGGCCCGCCGGGTCGGGGCGCATCTCGTCGAGCAGCGCGCAGACGGTGTGCACGATCTCGCGGTTGGTCTTCTCGTTCCAGCCGCCGATGTTGTAGGTCTCGCCGACGCGGCCGCGCGAGAGCACGGCGCGGATGGCGCTGCAGTGGTCGGTGACGTAGAGCCAGTCGCGCACGTTCAGGCCGTCGCCGTAGACCGGCAGCGGCTTGCTGGCCAGCGCGTTGACGATCATCAGCGGGATCAGCTTCTCGGGGAAGTGGTAGGGCCCGTAGTTGTTGCTGCAGTTGGTGGTCAGCACCGGCAGGCCGTAGGTGTGGTGCCAGGCGCGCACGAGGTGGTCGCTGGCGGCCTTGCTGGCGCTGTAGGGGCTGTTGGGCTCGTAG
>JBILNT010000298.1:0-6387 GCA_044374875.1 Rubrivivax sp. | reverse complement strand
AGCGGCGAGACCCTCTACGGCCACACCGAGGTGTGGACGATGGCCAGGACCGACCCCGCGCCGATCTTCGAGCGTAACGACAAGGAGTACTGGATCCAGTACAAGGACCAGTTCTCCGTGACGATGAAGGAGACGTTCTACGACTACAGCCAGCAGTGGGTCTCGAAGTGGCACGACATACGCGACCAGCGGGTGCAGGTCTTCTACGAGCTGACGACGCAGGCGAACAAGGTCTACGCCTACAAGCCCGTCTACGCCGAGGTCACCACCAAGCAGGTGACGCAGGTGCCCGAGGTGCACACGATCTGGGAAACCGTCGAAGACGTGGTCACCAAGTCGCGCGACGTGCGCGTGGAGCAGACCGAGGAGATCAGCGTGCGCGGCGCCGACTTCGCCGGCGAGACGGTGAAGGCCCGCAACATCACCATCACGGCCGGGGGCAACAGCCGCATCAGCGGCTGGCTGCAGTCGGCGGTGGATCTGACGGTGTCGGCCCGCGGCAACCTCGAGCTCAGCGGATCGGTCTTCACCAAGAATGGCGTCACCGGCAGCTCGCAGGCCTTGCTGGTGGCCGGTGACGACGTCACGCTGAGCACGGTGTCGGGTGACATGACGGTGGCGGCCACCGCCCTGGTCTCCGGCCGTGCGGTGGACCTGCGCTCGGGCGACGACCTTGTCGTCGCCGGCCTGCTGGGCAGCGTGGTGCCGAGCAAGTCGATCACCCCGGCGGCGCCCGCGGGCACCGCCTACACCACCGAGACCGTCAGCCTGCGGGGCGGCGCCGACGTCAGCTTGCTGGTCGACGCCAACAGCCCGATCCGGGCCAGCGTCCTGGCCCGCGATGCGGTATGGATACAGGCAGGCGCCGGCAGCAGCAAGGACGGCGACATCCGCACCACCGCCGGCGCCGTGATCGAAGTCAGCGGCTCGACCGCAGCCGCCGGCCGGGCCGAGATCGAGCTGAGCGCGGGCGAGCTGGGCGGCGTCATCAGCCTGAACGGGACGGCACTCACAGCCCGTCATGCCAGCGGCGACATCAAGCTCAGCGCCGCCGAGGGCAGCATCCGGCAGTCGGCGGGGCAGATCACGCGCACCGTCGGCGGCGTCACCAGCACCATCAGCACCGATGGCCTGATCCTGGCTGCCACTCTGAGCGCAAAGGCTTTCAATGCCATCGACCTGAAGTCGGCCGTCGGCACGGCCTCGCTGGAGCTGATCGGCGCCGGTGATATCGTGCTCGCCAACACCGGCGCACTCGACCTGAAGTCGGTGTCTGCGGCCGACGGCGCGATCACCATCGTCAACACCGGCGCGCTGGTCGTCACCAGCGTGCGCGCGCTGGGCAGCAGCGACCGCAACGACATCAGCCTGACCGCCACGGCGACGACCTCGGGCACCCCGCCCACCCGCGTGGAGGCCGGCATCACCGTCCACACGCTGAGCAGCGCCGACCGCGGCGACATCGCGCTGAGCGCGCAGGGCACGGTCAAGCGCGCGGCGGCGGGCAGCGCGGACATCTTGGCCGACCAGCTGACGGTGCTTGCCGATGCCGTGGTCGCGACCGGGGGCCGCGCCATCGAGCTGAACACCCAGGCCCGCGCGCTGCAGCTCGAGACGCGGCGTGCCGGCGAGGTCTGGGTGAAGCAGGGCGATCGCGACGTTGTCGTCGTTAGCACCCGCGTGGCCAACGGCGACTTCACGCTCGACGCCTCAGGCCGCGTGGACCTGGCGAGTGTCGAGCTGCTGTCCAACGCCACGGGCAACGACATCGTCGTGACCGCCAGGAAAGACCTGTCGGTGCAGCGCGTCGTGGCTGGCTCGATCGATCTGGCCGCCCAGGACGGCACAGCCACCGTCACCCAGATCGGCTCCAGCGGCAAGGTGATCCTCGAGTCCAAGGAGGGTGCGATCCGCGAGAGCGAGGACGACGCCGAGGCCGACGTGGTCGCGGCCCACCTGAGGCTGCGCGCGGCCGCCGGCATCACGAACCTCGAGACCCGGATCGCCACGCTGAATGCCGAGACCACGGCGGGCAGCATCGTACTGAGCGACGTCAATCCCTACGGCAACACCACCGTTGCGGGCCAGAGCGTCAACCGCGGCCTGACAGTGGAGCGTGCCGTCACCTCGACGGCCGGCGGCACCGAGGTGCGCATCCAGAGCCAGAACAACCTGACCGTGCCCGCAGCGGCCCAGACCGGAGAGACGCTGCCGCTGGTGCGCGGCGGCAGCCTGCACCTGGCCAGCTTCCGCGGCGACCTGACGGTGCACAACCCGAGCAGCGGTGATTCGCTGGCCTATGCCACCGGCGTGGGTTTCGTGGCCGGCGGCACGGTGGATCTGTACCGTTTCTTCGACGCCAGCGGCCGCATGGAGTACCGGGCGGGCGAGCGCTTCCAGTTCGGCACCACGGCCGCCAACAAGTCGGTGGTGCTGCCCAGCAGCATCGCCTCGGACACCATCATCATCGAGAGCGGCGACATCCTGTCCTTCGCCGGCACGCTCACCGCCAAGGACAGGCTGGAACTCGTCTCGGCCAAGGACGTCTTCCTGAACGCTGACATCCTGGCCAAGTCCGGCAGCGCCATCGGCACGGTGATCATCACCGCGCGTGGCCAGGGGCAGGTCAAGAGCTACCTGAACATGGCCCAGGATGTCGGCACCACGCTGACGCAGGCGCAGATGGACGCGCTGTCGGCTTCCGCCACGGCGCGCGACACCGGCTTCATCAGCATCAAGGCGCCCCGGTTCCAGGCCGACGAGTTCGAGCTGCGCGCGGCGCGCGACATCTATGTCGGCCTGCAGAGCAACTGGGCGCTGAGTGGCTTTGTCGGCGGCCTGAGCGGCTACGGCAAGGCGCGCAACATCGAGCTCAACATCGCCGGCAAGCTGTCGCTGGAGGGCGGCATCGTCGGCGCCACCGGCGCGATCAAGATCGACGCGACCGAGATTTCTGCCGACGGTGCCTCGGTCTTCATTGCCGACGACCTGAGTGTGCGGGCCAGCAATGCGATCCAGCTGAACACCCTGGTCGAGTCGATCACGGCCCGTTCCACCACCGCCGGTGACATCAGCATCAGCGAGGCCACCGGGCTGTATGTCAAGCAGGTGGAGGCGCAGAGCGGCGTCGTCTCGATCGACGCGGGCGGCCCGATGTGGGCGCGCGATATCTCCGTGTACGCCGACAGCAGCGCCGCCCGTACGGACGGTAACGGGCGGCCGGTGTCGACGATCACGCTGAAGTCCAGCGGCAACCTCTACGTGGATCGCGTCGAGGCGGGCGTGGTGGCCGGCACCGAGAAGCAGCACACCAGCATCACGCTCGACAGCGCCGGCACGATCTTCGAACTGCCTGACCTTCTGCTCGACAGCGGCGGCAACCCTCAGACGGCCAACTGGAAGGACCTGCTGCCCTTCGACCGGGAAACCAACCCCACGCCGCGGACCGGCGCAGGTATCGCCTGGTACGACAACGCGGGCGCAGATGTCTGGGCCAGGACCGTGCTGCTGCGCGGCACCGTGGGCGGCGGCGCCGCCCAGGTGCTCATCAGCGCTGACGATCGCGGCGCGGACACCCAGATCGAGGTCCGCACCACGCTCAATGCGGCCATGGGATCGACCTCGCCGGGCGTGTCCTATGGCTCCACCACGCTGAGCGCGAGCAGCACCAACGTGCCCGATGGCGCGTACGTGGACATCAACCCCAGCACCTCGCAGCAGGCTGTCACCGCCCGCGCGCAGACCAGCCGGCTGAGCTTCTCATCGGCGCTGACGCTGGGCGCAGGCACCAGCCTGAGCGTGAAGGTGACCGCAGGGTCGGTGGTCTCGACGGTCAGTGTGAAGGTGGGCGATGCCGAGGGCGGGCAGACGGTCACCGCCACCTGGGCCAGCCTGCTCGGCGCGCTCGCCAGTCGCCTGGCGGCGCTGGACGCGATCGGCACGGCCGTGGCCGACAGCACGGCTCGCACGATCACGCTCACCGGGGCTGGCGGGACGGCCTTCACCCTGAGCGATCTGCAGGCGGGCACCACGGTCAGCAGCACGCTGCAGGGCGCCGTGCAGAGCGACGGCTCGGAGGCTACGGTGCTGGCCGGCAACGTGGCCACGCAGGTGAGCTACGTGCAGTTCTCCGGCGCGGCGCCGGCGGCGGACAGCGTCTACGTGATCGTCGTCGACGGCAAGACGGTCAGCGCGACCACGGGGAGCAGCCCGGGCTGGGGCGACGTCACCTCGGCCCTGACGGCGGCGCTGTCCGCTGCTGCGGTGCCGGTGACGGTGGCGGTGGCGGCAGCGCCTGCGCCCGACACTGGTCAGCGGCTGACGCTGACGGCGAATGCTGCGAACACGCCGTTCTCGGTGACCTCGGCCTATGTGGCGTCGCTCGGCCTGGTCAACGACAGCGCCTACGCCACACCGCGGCAGGCCGCCGGCGCCAGCCAGCCGCAGCGCAGCGTCGTCGAGTTCCACGGCGACTTCGACACCAGCGCCGTCTATCGACTGACGCTGGACGGCACCGAATTCCAGGTTTACGGCAGCGCGCTGACCCCGGCGGCCGTGGGCACTGCGCCGCAGACGGCCACCACCACCCCCTCGAATGCCGGCAGCCCGCAGGTCAGCGTGGTGCGCTTTGCCGATACGAGCCCTGTGGACGGCGCCGAATACACCGTCGAGATCGACGGCAGCGCCTACACCAGCACGGCGGACGCATCGTCGACCTGGGCAGGTGTTCTGGCTGACCTGAGGACCAAGGTGGCCGCCCACGCCAAGGTCGGCAGCGCCAGCCTCGTGGTCGTCGATGCGGGCGCGCGCACGCTGCAGGTCACCGGGAAGGACATGGGGGTTGCTTTCGCGGTCACCGCTGCTGCCGACGGCAGCGCGCAGACCGTCGACACCACGCCGGCGGTGACCCCGGTCAAGCAGGTCAGCACCGTGACCTTCGTGGCCGGCAGCGCGCCGCGCCAAGGCTATGTCTACAGCGTGACCGTCGACAGCGGCACGCCCCGCACCCACACGGCGGCGGCGTCCGACGACTGGTCGGCGGTGCTCAATGCCCTGAAGACAGCGCTGGCGCCGGACGTGGATGTCACGGTGGACGCCGCCGCGCGCAAGCTGACGCTGACGGCCAAGACCGCGGGCGTGGGCTTCGCCGTCACGCAGGCCGGTGTGAAGCATGCCAGCGCTGCCAGCTGGGCGGCGCTGGGCGCCGTGTTCGAGGGGCAGGTCGAGAAGGCAGCCGGGGTGGCTACCGGCTTCAGCGTCGATGTCGGCACCGAGCGGCGCGTCACGATCGAGAAGGGCAACAACCAGAGCTTCGCACTGACCAGTGCCCGGGTCACCGATGGGGTGGGCACCGCCAAGGCCGGCCATCGTGTCAACGAGCGCGCCTACGGCACGCCGGTGACGGCAGCGGCCAGCGGTGTGGCCCAGGTCAGCGAGGTGCAGTTCTTGGGCAGTGTGAACGCGGCGGCCACCTACCGCGTGGTGCTCGACGGCAAGGTGTTCGATGTCCCTGGCCTCAAGCCCACCGATCCGACCGTGGCGGCCGCCTGGTCGGAAGTGCTGTCCGGGCTCGAGACCCGCATCGAAGCCTCGAAGACCGGTGACGTCAACGACGGCTACGTCGTGACCACCGACACCACCGCAGGCCAGGCGGCGCTTCGCATCAGCAAGGGCCTGAACCAGGCGTTCACGCTGGCCGCTGCCGCGGTGGTCACCGACCTGAATGCCGCCAGCCGGGCAACCACCACGGACGCCGGCGAATCGCGCTTCGAGAAGCGTGAGGTGCGCTTCGATACCGCCGCCGTGCCTCTGGCAGCCGGCCAGCGCTACGGCCTGACCGTGACCTCCGGCTCCGTCTCGTCACCGGTGCAGGTGACGGCTGCGGCCAGCGACACCATCGTCACGCTGATCGGCAAGCTGGTCACGGCGATCAACGGGGCTTCGAACCTGCCGGTGACGGCCTCGTATGCATACACCGCTGCCGACAACAGCGACAGCGAATTCCCCATTCCTGAAAGACACACGCTGATGCTGACCGCAGATGTCATCAATACGGAGTTCGCCGTCAGCGCCGTCGTGGTCGAGGCCGACCTCACGACGCTGATGCCCAACGCCATCGGCAGCAGCACCAGCAGCACGGCCGTCGCCGGGCGGGCGCAGGTGACTGCGCTGGCTTTCACCGGCGCGCCGAGCACCGCCGTCACCTACAAGGTCAGCATCGACGGCACCGAGTACGCCGTGCGTCCGGGCACCACGCAGGGCGTGACGGCTGCCTGGGACTCGGTGCTGGGCAAGCTCAAGGCCCTGATCGATTCGGGCCCGCAAGCCACGGCCACCTTCTCTGGTCAGACGCTCACGCTCACCGGAAAGACGACGAACGCCTTCAAC
>JBILNT010000192.1:0-6427 GCA_044374875.1 Rubrivivax sp. | reverse complement strand
GCCAGTTGCATGCCAATTACCAAGATGGCGAGAAAAACTCTCAGGCTCTCAGCCGTCGCCTGGGCCTGGCCGAAGGCGGCCTGGATTACGCGGTGGCCGCGCTGCGCGAGACCTTCGAGGAGGTCGGTCTTCTGCTGGCCTGCGGGGGCTGCCTGCCCGACGCCGAAACGCTGCACGAATGGCGCGGTCGCCTGCAGCGCGGCGAAGCGGCCATCGCCGAGATGTGCAGCGCGTTCGGGCTGCGACTCGACGCCGGCAGCCTCGTCTACTACAGCCACTGGCTGACGCCGCCCGGTGTGCCCAAGCGGTTCGACACCCGGTTCTTCGTGACCCTGGCGCCCGCCGGGCAGACCGCGGTGGCCGACATGGGCGAGGCGCTCGAACTGATGTGGCTCACCCCGGCCCAGGCGCTGGAGGCCGCGCGCGGCCTCAAGCTGCTGCCGGTGACGCGGCGAACGCTCGAGGACCTGCAGCGATTCGCCGACGCCGGCGCGGCCCTGGAGGCGGCGCGCGCGCGCCGCGAGGTCCGCCTGACCATGCCGCGTCGCGCCGAGTCGCGCAAGGGCATGCGCATCGTGCTGCCCGACGAGCTGCCGTGGGCCGAGATCGGGCGCCTGGACCCCGAAGGCCGGGGCGACGCGATGTGCGAGCTGGTGCCCGGCCGCGTCGTGTGGCTGTCGCCGCGCGTGGCCCGCGTCACCGCGCCCAACCCCGGGCCGATGACCGGCCCGGGCACGAACACCTACCTGGTGGGGGAGCCGGGCGGCCACGGCTGGACGGTGATCGACCCCGGGCCCGCCGACGCGTCGCACGTGCAGGCGCTGCTGACCGCGGTGCCGGGCCGCATCGAGCGGATCCTCGTCACGCACACGCACCGCGACCACTCGCCGGGGGCGGTGCCGCTCGCCGCGGCCACCGGCGCGCCGGTGCTCGGCCGTC
This sequence comes from Rubrivivax sp., assembly GCA_044374875.1. Classification (GTDB taxonomy): domain Bacteria; phylum Pseudomonadota; class Gammaproteobacteria; order Burkholderiales; family Burkholderiaceae_C; genus Rubrivivax. The sequence continues at coordinate 5,488 of JBILNT010000192.1, read as the reverse complement.
GCGCCCTGCACCCCGAGTGGCAGGACCCGGATTTCGCCCCCGAGCGCGAGATCGCCGACGGCGAGCGCTTCGCGCTCGGGCCGTCCACCGAACTGCTGGCGCTGCACACCCCGGGCCACGCCTCGAACCACGTGTGCTTCCTGCTGCCCGAGGAGAAGCTGCTGTTCACCGGCGACCACGTGATGCAGGGCTCGACGGTGGTCATCAACCCGCCGGACGGCGACATGGCCACCTACCTGCGTTCGCTGCGCACGCTGCTCGACCTCGACCTCGAGTGGCTGGCGCCAGGCCACGGGTTCCTGGTCGCCGAGCCGCACGACATCGTGCGTGCGCTCGTCGCCCACCGGCTTCGGCGCGAGGCCAAGGTGGCCGATGCGCTGGCGCGCCTGGGCAGCGGCACGCTGGGGCAGCTGGTGCCGGCGGTCTACGACGACGTGCCGGCGGCCCTGCACGGCGTGGCAGCCCGCTCGCTGCTGGCGCACCTGATCAAGCTGCAGGGCGACGGCCGGGCAGCGCTGGAAGGCGAGGTCTGGATGTCGGTCTGAGGCTCAGCCGGCTGCGGCGGGTGTGGGGTCGGCCCAGCGCCACTCGCCGTCCACCAATATCTGGTGTGGCCCGAACTTCGCCTTGTAGGCCATCTTGGGGCTCTCGGCGATCCAGTAGCCCAGGTAGATGTTCGGCAGCTCGAGCAGCTGCGTCTGCTTGACCTGCCACAGCACGCTGTAGGTGCCGTAGCTGGTGTCGGGCTCGGGTTCGTAGAAGGTGTAGACGGCCGAGATGCCGTCATTGAGCACGTCGACGATCGACACCATCTTCAGCGCGCCCGGCGTGCCGTTGGCCGAAGGCTCGCGGAACTCGACCAGGCGCGAGTTGACGCGGCTTTGCAGCAGGAACTGGGTGTACTGGTCGACGCTGTCGTGGTCCATCCCGCCACCGGCGTGGCGTCCGGACTGGTAGCGCAGGTAGAGCTGGTAGTGCTCGGGCACGAAGCACAGCCGCAGCACCCGGGCCTTCAGAGTGGCGTGCTGCTTCCAGGCCCGGCGCTGGCTGCGCGTGGGCTTGAAGGTGGCCACCGGCACGCGCAGCGGCACGCAGGCGCGGCAGCCGTCGCAGTAGGGCCGGTAGGTGAACATGCCGCTGCGCCGGAAGCCGTTGGCCACCAGCCCCGAGTAGGCGTCGGCGTGGATCAGGTGACTGGGCGTGGCGACCTGAGACCGCGCCTGCCGGCCGGGCAGGTAGCTGCACGGGTAGGGCGCGGTGGCATAGAACTGCAGCGAAGAAAGCGGTAGCTCTTTCGGATGCGTCACGCGGCGTGGTCCTGGGAACCCTCGGCGGCCGCCGCGACCCCGGGGCCGAGCAGCTGCCACATCGAAGGATCATAGGTCCAATCGTCGATGTCCCGGGCACCCAGGGTGCGGGAGAGGTGGGCTTCGAATTCGTCGCGGGAGATCTCCCGCGCGCCCACCGAGGCCAGGTGCCCTGTGTTCTGCTGGCAGTCGATCAGGGTCACGCCGTGTGCGCGGCAGAAGGCCACCAGTGCGGCCAGCGCGATCTTCGAGGCGTCGGTGCGGTGGGCGAACATCGACTCGCCGAAGAACATGCGGCCGATGGCCACGCCGTACAGGCCGCCGGCGAGTTGGCCGTCGATCCAGGTCTCCACGCTGTGGACGCGACCCGCGGCGTGCCACTGCCGGTAGGCCGAGACCATCTGCGGCACGATCCACGTGCCGTCCTGGCCGTGCCGTGGCGTCGTGGCGCAGGCTTCGATGACGCGCGCGAAGTCACTGTCGATGCGCACCTCGCAGCCGGGCGTGCGCATGAAGCGGCGCAGCGTCTTGCGCAGGCTGTGCGACAGGCGGAACTCGGCCACCGGCAGCACCATGCGCGGGTCGGGACTCCACCACAGCACCGGCTGGCCCGGGCTGAACCAGGGGAAGATGCCCTTGCGGTAGGCCTCCTCGAGCCGCGCGGGCGTCACGCGGCCGCCGACGGCCACGAGACCGGGCGCGTCGGAGTCCGGCCCCAGGGCGAAGCGCGCCGGTGGCAGCGGGCTGTCGTCGTCGATCCAGGTCACCATGGCGGGTCGTTCAGGTGCCGCTCAATGCCTGCCAGAGGAAGGTGTAGGCCAGCGCCTTCATGCGTGCGGCCTGGGCGTTGTCGGCTGCGCCCCCATGCCCCCCTTCGATGTTCTCCCAGTAGAGCACGCGGTGGCCGAACTCGCTCAGCCGCGCCGCCATCTTGCGCGCGTGGCCGGGGTGCACGCGGTCGTCGCGCGTCGACGTCGTGAGCAGCACCGAGGGCAGCCGCGTGCCGGCCGGCAGGGCTGCCAGCCGCTGGTAGGGGCTGTAGCGCTCGATCACCGCCCAGTCGGCCGGGTCGTCCGGATTGCCGTACTCGGCCATCCACGACGCGCCGGCCAGCAGGCGGTGATAGCGCTGCATGTCGAGGAGCGGAACCTGGCAGACCACCGCGGCGAACAGCTCGGGTCGCTGCAGCATCACTGCGCCGACGAGCAGGCCGCCGTTGCTGCCGCCCTGGATCGCCAGGCGCGCCGGCTCGGTGAGGCCCCAGGCGATCAGGTGCTCGGCCACGGCCGCGAAATCGTCGTAGCTGCGCTGCTTGTGGGCGAGGATCGCCGACTGGTGCCAGGCCGGTCCGTACTCGCCGCCGCCGCGGATGTTGGCCAGCACGAAGACGCCGCCGCGGGCCAGCCAGGAGCGCCCGATCTCGCCCGAGTAGAAGGGCTCGAGCGAGACCTCGAAGCCGCCGTAGCCGTAGAGCAGGGTGGGGCGCGGCCCGTGCTGGCCGCGGCGTCCGACCACGAAGCAGGGCACGCGCGTGCCGTCGCGCGAAGTGGCGAAGCGCTGTTCGACGACGAGGTCCGCGCCCTCGAAGAAGCTCGGCCGCGACTTCAGCGGCTCCAGGGTGGCGTCGGGGGTCGTCCCCAGCAGCAGGGAGTCCGGCGTGAGGAAGTCCGTGTAGTGGAGGAGGAAAGCCTCGGCGAGCGCATCGTCGGCGGCCAGCGGGTCGTGCAGCGACGACACCGACAGCGAACCGCTGCCGGGGGTGGGCCTTTCGAGCCGCTGCCAGCCGGCCGCCGAGGGCGCCAGCACTTCCAGTCGGCCCGCCACGTCGTCGAGCACGGCCAGCAGCACGCAGCGGCGCGTGACGTCGAAGCCGCCGAGCGATCGCGACGGGGTCGGTGTGAACAGCGTCTCGAACGTGCGCTCGCCGCGCTCGAGGTAGGCCCGCGCGTCGGCGGCCAGCAGCGAGCCGGCAGCATGGATCGCGCCGGCCACGGGCCAGTCGCTGCGCAGGCGCAACAGCAGCCGCTCGCGCCAGAAGTGCAGCTCGGCGTCGGCCGGCTTGTCGACTTCGCGCAGCGCTCCTGCCTCGAGCAGGAAGACGCGTTCGGTGTAGAAGTCGGTCGCGCGGCTGAAGGCGATGCGTTCGAAGCCGGGCGTGCGGTCGACCAGCACGCCGACGCTGACGTCGGTCGGCTCGCCCTCGAAGACCGTCGGCGCGTCGGCGAGGGCCGAGCCGCGGCGCCAGCGACGGATGGTCCGGGGATAGCCCGAGTCGGTGAGCGAGCCGGGCCCGAAGTCCGTGCCGACGAAGACCGTGTCCTCGTCCAGCCACGTCACCCGGGTCTTGGCCTCGGGGACCGCGAACCCGCCTTCGACGAAGCGGCGCTCGTCGAGGTCGAACTCGCGGACCACGGTGGCGTCTGCGCCGCCGCGGGACAGCTGCACCAGCGCGTGCCGGTACGCCGGCCCGAGCACGGTGGCGCCCGCCCAGACCCAGTTCTCGGCCTCTGCAGCGGCCAGCGCGTCGAGGTCGAGCAGCACGTCCCAGGCGGGCTGCGGCTGCCGGTAGGACTCGAGCGCGGTGCGGCGCCACAGCCCCCGCGGATGCGTCTCGTCGCGCCAGAAGTTGTACAGGTGCGGGCCGCGGCGCACGACGTGCGGGATCTGCTCCTTCGAGTCCAGCACCTCGCGAATGGCGTCGCGCACCGGCTCGAACGCGGGGTCGGCCTCGAGGCGAGCCTCGGTCTGGGCGTTGCGCTCGCGCACCCAGGCCAGGGCGCGCTCGCCTTCGACCTCCTCTAGCCAGAGCCAGGAGTCGCCCACCGGGGCTGAGGTCGTGTTCATCGTGTCTGCCCCCCCTCGGGCGTCTGCAGCGGATGCAGCGCGAGCTCGACGCTGTGCTCCTCGTCGCCGACCCAGACCTGGCCGTCCTGCACCGTCACCTGCAACTGCATCGAGCGGCGTGCGAGCGCGGCAAGTGCCTGGCTCTGCGCCGCCGGCAGCTGCCAGACCGCCAGGTTGCGCAGGCGCGCCACCTTGCCCTGGATGCCGCTCCACCAGATCGGCACCGAGTTGCCGTAGGCGACGATGGTGACGCGATCGGCGCGGCCGCAGGCCTTCGCGAGACGCCGGTCGTCGGGCTGGCCGACCTCGACCCAGTGGACGATGCGGCCGGTCAGGTCGCGCTGCCAGAGATCGGGATCCTCGGTGTCCGAGAGCCCCCCGGCCGCCTCGAGCGCCCCGTCATGGTCGTCTGCCGGCACGTTCAGCGCGAAGACCAGCAGGCGCACCATCAGGCGTTCCTCGGTCTCGGAGGGGTGCAGCGCGACGGTCAGCGCATGGTCGGCATAGAGCGGCCGATCCATGTCGGCGATCTGCAGGCGCGCCTTGTAGATGGTGGATTTGAGCGCCATGGCGGGGCAGGTTGGTTCGAGTCGGCGGCGCACTGTGCCACAGCCCCGGCACCTGCAGCGGGCGGGCGGGAAAAAAGACGGCCCGCCGAAGCGGGCCGTCGTTCAGCGGGCGGGACGTCGTTACTGCGACGCGGCCGAGGCCGGCGCCGGCGCTGCCGGAGCGGCCGCCGTGACCGGTGCCGGCGAGGTGACGGCGGCCGGCGCCGGGGCGGTGACCGCGGCCGGCGCCGCGTGGGCCGCCGTCGCCTTGGTCGAGGCGCTCATCGGCAGCAGCGGCACGATCAGCAGCGCGACCAGGTTGATGATCTTGATCAGCGGGTTGACGGCCGGACCGGCGGTGTCCTTGTAGGGGTCGCCGACGGTGTCGCCGGTGACGGCCGCCTTGTGCGTCTCGCCTCCCTTGCGGTGCATCACGCCGTTCTCGTCCTTGAAGCCCTCTTCGATCAGCTTCTTGGCGTTGTCCCAGGCGCCGCCGCCGGTGCACATGCTGATGGCGACGAACAGGCCGGTGACGATGGTGCCCATCAGCAGGCCACCGAGGGCGGCCGGGCCGAGCAGGAGGCCGACCAGGATCGGGACCACCACCGGCAGCAGGCTGGGGATCATCATCTCCTTGATCGCCGCGGTGGTCAGCATGTCGACCGCCTTGCCGTACTCGGGCTTGGCCTTGCCTTCCATGATGCCCGGGATGTCGCGGAACTGGCGTCGCACCTCGACCACCACGCTGCCGGCCGCGCGGCCGACGGCCTCCATCGCCATCGCGCCGAA
>JBILNT010000191.1:0-6439 GCA_044374875.1 Rubrivivax sp. | reverse complement strand
CCGTCCGCGCCGAGGCGCTTCCTGACCTCGGCCAGCTCGATCATCGTGGTCGGGCAGACGTCCGGGCACTGCGTGAAGCCGAAGAACACCACCGTCACCTTGCCGCGGAAGTCCGCGAGCTTCCAGCGTCGCCCCTTGCCGTCGGCGAGGTCGAAGTCCTTGGCGTAGTCGGCGCCGGTGATGTCCACGGCCTTGAACGAGGCTGCGGCACCGCCGACACCGAGCCGGTCGCAACCTGCAAGCAGGGCTGCCGCTGCACTGGCGAGGATCAGGCGACGAGAGGGGCCAGCCATGGGTCGATGTAGCGGTCGAGGTAGTGGTCGGCCAGGAACGCCGCGAACAGCAGCGAGAGGTGCCAGATCGAGAAGCGGAAGGTCTTGCGCGCGAGCGCGTCGCTGTACTCGCGCCAGAGCTTCCAGGCATAGACGATGAACATCACACCCAGCACCAGCGCGGCAGCGAGATACAGCCAGCCGCTGAAGCGGAACACGAAGGGCAGCAGCGTGGCCGCGAACAGCACCAGCGTGTAGAGCAGCACCTGCAGGCGGGTGAACTCCGGGCCGTGCGTGACCGGCAGCATGGGCAGGCCGGACTTGCGGTAGTCCTCGGCACGGTACAGCGCCAGCGCCCAGAAGTGCGGCGGTGTCCACAGGAAGATGATCAGGCACAGGATCATCGCCTCGCCGCCGACCTCGCCGGTCATCGCGGCCCAGCCCAGCACGGGCGGCATCGCGCCCGAGGCGCCGCCGATGACGATGTTCTGCGGCGTCAGCGGCTTGAGCACCACGGTGTAGACGATGGCGTAGCCGACGAAGGTGGCGAAGGTCAGCCACATCGTCAGCGGGTTGATCCAGAACCACAGCACGGCGCTGCCGGCCAGGCACAGCAGCGACGAGAAGGCCAGCGTCTGCACGTTGGTGAGCTGCCCCTTGGCCGTCGGGCGCCAGGACGTTCGTGCCATGCGGCGGTCGATCTCCTGCTCGACCAGGCAGTTGAAGGCGGCGGCGGCGCTGGCCACCAGCCAGATGCCCAGCGAGGCGACGGCGACCTTCAGCAGGTCGGGGAAGCCGGGCTCGGCCAGCAACATGCCGATCAGCGCGCAGAAGACGATCAGCTGCACCACGCGCGGTTTGGTCAGCACGTAGTACTGCCGCCAGCGCGAAGGCGCGGGGCCAGGGGTGGCGGCGAGGGTCTGGGCCATGGCGGAGGGGCTCGATTCTAGGCAGCCGCCATGGCGGCGCCGGCCGTGCGCGGCGATGCCGCGGCGTGACCGAGGGCGCGCGCCAGCAACAGGGCCAGCAACAGGACCAGCGCCGCGGCGCCAGCGGAGTGCGCCAGCGCAGCCGCGAGCGGCCAGCCCAGAACGACGTTCGACAGCCCGCTGGCCACCTGGGCGAGCGACACCGCCGCGATGCCGATCGCGAAGCGACGCAGCACCGGGTCACCCTGCCGCGCCAGGCCCCAGGCCAAGGCCAGCAGCGCCGCGACGACGACGATGGCGGCCAGGCGATGAGTCATGTGGATAGCCACCAGCGCCTCGAACGGCAGGTACCCGCCGTGGCCGGCACGCCCGAGCTCGCGCAGGATCGTGAATCCGTGGGCGAAATCCATCGAAGGCCACCACTGGCCGTTGCACTGCGGGAAGCCGGTGCAGGCCAGCACGGCGTAGTTCGTGCTGACCCACCCGCCCAGGGCCACCTGGATCGCCAGCAGCGCCAGCGCCGCCACGGTGAACCGCCGCCAAGGGGCCGACAGGGCTACCGGCCTGCGGCGATAGGCCTCGTGCTGGAAAGCGAGCATGCCCAGCAGGAGCAGCCCACCGATCAGGTGCAGCGTGACGATCGCCGGGTAGAGCTTGAGCGTGACGGTGTACTTGCCGAAGAGGCCCTGCACGATCGCCCATGCCAGCGTCAGCGTCGGCCACCAGGGCGAATGCGGCAGGCGCCGGCGCTCGCTCCAGCTCACGGCCGCCATCACCATGATCAGGACGCCGACGGTCATCGCCAGGTAGCGGTGGATCATCTCGATCCAGGCCTTGGTGAAGGTCACCGGGCCGGTCGGCATGGCGCTCTGGGCCGCCGCGATATCGGAGTGCGCGCCGAGCGGGCTGGCTTCGCCATAGCAGCCTGGCCAGTCGGGGCAGCCCAGGCCCGAGTCGGTCAGGCGGGTGAAGGAACCGAAGACGATCAGGTCGAAAGTCAGGAACAGCGTCAGAGCCGTGAGCGCAGCCAGCCGCGTCGGCGTATCGGCATTGCGCTTGCGCAGCCACACCCAGGACAGGGGCAGCAGCGCGATGAGCACCGCCATCAGCGCCAGGCGCGCCAACGGCGCGAGATCGACGAGCGGAACAGCGGCGTCCACGAACAGACCCGATCAGCGACCGGCGCGGTCCCACGACGACGAGGCGCGCAGCACGCGCGTCAGGTCGCCCAGGACGCGCTTGGGCTCGGCCTGCGCCGGCACGCGCAGCATCCACTGGCCCATCGGGTCGACGACGTAGAGGTGGCTCTCCAGCGCCTGCCCGGCGGCAGGCTCGAGCCAGCGGGCCACGGCCTCTCGCTCGGCGCGCAGGATCGTCACAGGGGGCGTGGCCTCGAGCACCTGGCGCAAGGCCGGCGCAAGTTCGGCGCCATCGGTGACGAGCCACACCTTGTCCAGGCGGTCGCGCTCGCGGCCCAGCATCTCACGCAGCTGCCGCTGAGTGAAGAGACGATCCTCGCAGGCCTTGTCGCAGGCCGCGGGGCCGACCGCGACCAGCAGCCACTGCCCCTCGAGCGACGCCGCGGGGACGGCCTGCCCGTCGAGGCTGCGCAGCGCCAGCTCAGGCAGCGGCCGCGTCGGGAGGATGAGGTCGCCGTAGTTCGTGCGGCCCTCGGGCCGGATCACGAAGTAGGTGAAGTAGGAAACGATCACCGGCGAGGCGCAGACCAGCAGCACCAGCAGCATCTTCAGCCGGCCGATCGCGGTGCGGCGGCGATCCTCGGCGAGATCCGGCGTGTCGACGGAGTGCACCGTCATCGTCAGCGGAGACGCGGCCTCAGGCGCTGCGGCGGCGCGGGCGGATGAGTTGGAACCAGACATACAGGCCGATGACGAGGGCGCTGAGCGCGAACCACTGGAAGGCGTAGCCATAGTGCTTGTGGACGTCGGCGGCGGGCCGCGACCACTGTCGCAGGAGGCCATCGGCACCGGCCTCGGCCGCGGAAGCGTCCTCCTGGACGACAGACAACGGGCGCAGCGCGAGACCGGTCTCGACCGCATGCGTTGCCGTGTCGAGATTCTGCCGGATCGGGCCCTGCGACGCCCCGTCGAACTCGTACAACCGGGCTGGAGGGGGGGCGATGCGCCCGCTGATCCGCACCTCGCCCGCGGGTGTCGGCGGCATCACCACCCGGGTGCGGTCGGCCGCGTCGCGCGGCTGCCACCCCCGCTGCACGATGACCGCGCTGCCGTCTGCCAGCCACAGCGGCGTGACGACGAAGAAGCCAGGGCGGCCGTTCATCTGGCGGTTGTCGAGGAACACCGTGTGCCCGGGCACCCATCGGCCCTGGACGACGACGGCGCGGTGGTGCTGGCCCGCAGCCGCCGCGGTATCCAGCGCCAGGGTCTCGGTGGTGAGCGCAGGCAGTCCGCGCCGCTCGTCGATCGACGCCTGCAGGGCCTCCTTCTGCGCCGCGCGCGAGAGCTGCCAGACGCCCAGGCGCGCGGTCACTAACGCGGTGACCAACGCGGCAGCCAGCACGATCCAGGCTCGGGCATTCACGCTCGAAGCGCCCTTCCCGCCACACGCGGATAATCCGGCGGAATGAAGATCGTGATGGTGCTCATGCTGGTCGGGGTCCTGGGTGCGCTCGCCAGCGCCGGGGTGTTCATGCTGCGCAAGTCGCGAGACAGCGGCGACCGCGACCGCCGCATGGCCAACGCGCTGGCGGCACGCGTGGCGCTGTCCGTCGCGCTGTTCCTCTTCATCCTGCTGAGCTGGTACATGGGCTGGGTGCGGCCGGGCGGGATCCCCGTCGGGGTCTGATCGCCCGCTACGCCGCTGGTTCCCGCGGGCGGCACATCCGTGCATCGCGCCAGGACCGGGCATCGAGGCGGCTTCCACGCCGGGCCCGCCTGAAACGACAAACGCCGCCTGCGGGCGGCGTTTGCGCTGCAGACTGCCTGCCGGCAGCCCCGGTTCAGAGCCAGTAGACCAGGAAGTACAGGCCCAGCCAGACCACGTCGACGAAGTGCCAGTACCAGGCGGCACCCTCGAAGCCGAAGTGACGCTGCGGGGTGAAGTGGCCCTTCATCAGCCGAAGCGTGATGAACAGCAGCATCAGCATGCCCACGAAAACGTGGAAACCGTGGAAGCCGGTCAGCATGAAGAACGTGCTGCCGAAGATGCCGCTGCTGAGCTTGAGGTTCAGGTCGCGGTAGGCGTGCATGTACTCGTAGGCCTGCACCACGAGGAAGATCGCGCCCAGCGCCACGGTGACCCACATCCAGGCGATCGTCTTGGCGCGACGGCCCGCGATCAGGGCATGGTGCGCGATCGTCAGCGTGACACCGGAGGTCAGCAGCAGCGCCGTGTTGATCGTGGGCAGCGGCCACGGACCGATCGTGCTGAAAGGCTCGACGGTGCCGGCGGGCGAAGCGGTGACGCCGCCCCCCGCGCTCGGCCAGATGGCCTTGAAGTCAGGCCAGAGGATCTGGTGATCGAAGTTCCCGAGCATCGGCACCGAGAACACCCGCGCCCAGTACAGGGCGCCGAAGAACGCGGCGAAGAACATCACCTCGCTGAAGATGAACCAGCTCATGCTCCAGCGGAAGGACACGTCGATGCGGTCCGAGTACAGGCCGCCCTCGCTCTCGCGGATCGCGTCGCCGAACCACTGGTAGAGCACCGTGAGCCAGACCGCGAGGCCGGCCAGCACCACGTACGGGGCCCACCCCGAGCCGTTGACCCACTGGCCAGCGCCGAGGATCACCAGGAACAGGCCGGCGGCCGCCAGCACCGGATGGCGCGACGGGGCGGGGACGTAGTAATAGGGCGTGGTGCCCGCGGGTGTCATGGCCGACATCTTGGTTCTCTCTCCTCGAACTTCCTGCAATCCTTGCTGTCGCGGGCGCCTTCAGGCACCGGCGACGCCACTGGCGATCACCCAACGGACGATCATCACCAGGGCCACGATGAACAACAGCGCACCGACGAGGCCGGCCACGACGACGTGGACCGGATTGAGTCGCTGCACGTCCTGCTCGTAGTCGGCACGACGGCGCACGCCGAAGAACGACCACGCCACGGCGCGCACGGTCTGGCCCAGCGAGCCGCTGCGCCCGGTGGCCGCGCGCAGGTCGTCGCTCACGCCCCGCTCCCGGAGGACTCCGCCCGGGCGGAAGACTGCACGCCGACCGTTCCCTTGGGTGCCGCTGGCACCTTGCCGCCCACCTCGAAGAAGGTGTAGGACAGCGTGATCGTCGTGACGTCCTTCGGCAGCTTAGGGTCGATCACGAAGGCCACCGGCCAGTTCTTGGCTTCGCCCGGCGCCAGCGTGTACTCGTTGAAGCAGAAGCACTCCAGCTTGTTGAAGTGCGGGCTGGCCTGCTTCGGCGCATAGCTCGGGATGGCCTGCGCGGCCATCGTGCGGTTCTGGATGTTGCGGAACTCGTACATCACCGTCGTCAGCTGGCCCGGGTGCACCTGCACCGAGCGCTGCGCCGGCTTGAAGTCCCACGGGCCGCGCACGTTGGCGTCGAACTCCACCGTGATCAGCCGGGTGGTGTCGACCTGCGTGTTGACCGGGCCGGTCTTGCCGGTCCAGCTGCCGCTGGAGGTGCGCTGCTCGGCGACCGACAGCACGTTGATGCCCAGGGCCTCGCAGATGGCGCGGTACATCGGCACCAGCGCGTAGCCGAAGCCGAACATCACGAGAGCGATCACCAGCAGCTTCAGCAGCATGCGCCGGTTGTCGCCGATCACGCGGTTCACGAGACGCCTCCAGATCCTGTCAGAACAACACGAACTTGGCGACGAAGCCGAGCGCGAAGGCGAGCGCCACCGTGGCCAGGATCAGGCCGAGCCGGAGGTTCGCCTTGCGCTGCTCGGGGCTCGCCATCGCCCGCACCGGCTCAGCCGATCACCTTGGTCGCCGTCGCGTCGAGCTTGGGCGGGTTCTCGAAGGTGTGGAACGGCGCCGGCGACGGCACTTCCCACTCCAGGCCTTCGGCGGCTTCCCAGGGCTTCTGCCCAGCCGGCTCGCCCTTGCCGCGCATCATCGGCAGCACGACGAAGACGAAGAAGTACACCTGCATCAGGCCGAAACCGAAGGCGCCGATCGACGCGATCATGTTGAAGTCGGCGAACTGCATCGGGTAGTCGGCATAGCGGCGGGGCATGCCGGCCAGGCCGAGGAAGTGCATCGGGAAGAAGGTGATGTTGAAGAAGATCAGCGAG